>NZ_CP098747.1:312916-625833 GCF_023746535.1 Sneathiella marina
GTCGTTTTTTGATTCATTTTATTACAACGAAGATGGGATAATTTTATCTTAATCAGCATAACGTGAGCAGTGGTGATTGGATTTTGCTTCCCTATTTGTTCAATCCTTTGTCTTAGAATTCCGAATTTGTAAAAAAATTCAACTAATTTACCGGCGTATCTTGCTCTCGGACTGGAAACGGGGTAGTACCCCTTCGAGAATAATCAAAGAGGACTTTCTGTCTTCTCAGAGAGCCCTCCCACATAGTGTTTGGAGAAAGAAATGGCTCGTAAAAAAATAGCGTTAATCGGCGGCGGAAATATTGGCGGTACACTCGCTCATCTTGCAGGATTGAAAGAACTCGGAGATGTCGTGCTTTTTGATATCGTTGATGGATTGCCACAAGGTAAATCGCTGGATATTGCGTCGTCTTCTCCGGTCGAACGTTTCAATGCCAATATCACCGGCGCCAATGACTATAGCGCTATTGAAGGGGCCGATGTTTGTATCGTGACCGCAGGCATTGCCCGTAAACCCGGTATGAGCCGAGACGATCTTTTGGGAACGAACATAAAAGTGATGCAGTCAGTCGGCGAGGGTATCAAGAAATATGCGCCTAACGCCTTTGTTATCTGTATCACTAATCCCCTTGACGCAATGGTTTGGGTTCTGCGCGAAAAATGCGGTCTTCCGCATAACAAGGTTGTCGGTATGGCCGGTGTTCTTGACAGTGCCCGTTTCCGTCTTTTCCTGGCGGAGGAGTTTGAAGTTTCCGTAGAAGATGTCACTGCTTTCGTTCTAGGTGGCCACGGTGACACGATGGTGCCTTTGATCCGTTACTCTACCGTTGCCGGCATTCCTGTTCCCGACCTTATTGAAATGGGATGGAGTACACAGGAAAAAATCGATGCGATTGTCGATCGGACCAGAAACGGCGGGGCTGAAGTTGTTGCTCTGCTTAAGACGGGCTCCGCATTTTATGCTCCGGCTTCCAGTGCAATTACTATGGCCGAAGCTTATCTCAAAGACAAAAAACGTGTCCTGCCATGTGCGGCATATGTCGATGGTCAATATGGCCTTGATGGTATGTATGTCGGAGTTCCCACTGTGATTGGTGAAGGAGGCATCGAACGCATTGTCGAAATCAATATGAATGACGAAGAAAAGGCAATGTTTGATAACTCTGTAGATGCGGTAAAGGGATTGGTCGAAGCTTGTATAGGCATTGATCCAAGCTTGGAAAGTTAAGTCGTTTATAAGGGGTGCAACAATAACCGGTTGTGCCCCTTTTTTACGGTGCTATAACTTAAGTCGAAATAACTTATATAATTAATGGGTCGACAGGGCGTCAGCCGAAACAAAGTGAACAGCGGAATACAATGAATATTCATGAATATCAGGCCAAGAGCCTGCTTGCGAAATATGGTGTGACAGTACCAAAAGGTGGCGTCGCATATACAGCAGAAGAAGCCAAAACAGTGGCGCAGGAACTTGGCGGTCCGGTTTGGGTCGTGAAATCACAAATTCACGCTGGTGGCCGCGGTCTGGGTGGCGGTGTAAAAGTTGTCAAATCAATAGAAGAAGTGTCTGAAACGGCAAAAGCCATGATTGGCATGCAGCTGGTGACACATCAGACCGGCCCGGAAGGCAAAGAAGTTAAACGGGTCTATGTCGAAGATGGATGTGATATTGCGCGTGAACTTTATTTGGGGGCGATCATAGATCGTGCGAAAGACTGCGTTACCTTTATGGCGTCGACTGAAGGTGGAATGGAAATTGAAGAAGTTGCTGCTGCAACACCTGAGAAAATCCATATGGTTAGCATAGACCCTGCAACGGGTATCATGCCTTTTCATGCCCGAAAAATTGCCTTCGGCCTCGGACTAGAAGGAAAACAAGTCGGCGCAGCTGTTAAATTCATTACCGCCTTGTATAAATCCATCATCGATACAGATGCAAGCTTGGTTGAAATTAATCCATTGGTGATTACAGGCGGAGGTGAGGTCATCGCACTTGATGCGAAAATGAATTTTGATGACAATGCGTTGTTCCGTCATAAAGATATTGCGGAATTACGGGATCCGGATGAGGAAGATCCCTCGGAACTCGAAGCCGCTCAGTATGACCTCAACTACATCAAGCTCGATGGAAACATTGGGTGCATGGTCAACGGTGCGGGCCTTGCAATGGCAACAATGGATATTATTCAGCTGAATGGCGGCTCTCCTGCAAACTTCCTGGATGTTGGCGGTGGAGCAACAAAAGAAAAAGTAACCGAGGCCTTCAAGATCATTCTTAAGGATGACAATGTCGAGGGAATTCTGGTCAATATTTTTGGCGGTATCATGCGGTGTGATGTGATTGCCGAAGGTGTTGTCGTTGCTGCAAGAGAAGTTGCATTGAGTGTTCCTTTGGTCGTACGCCTTGAAGGCACGAATGTCGACCTCGGTAAGAAAATTTTGGCCGAATCCGGCCTTCCAATCCTTTCTGCAGACGATCTTGGTGATGCAGCGGTGAAAATAGTTAAAGCAGTGAAGGAGGCCGCGTAATGGCCGTTCTCGTTAATAGAGATACAAAAGTTATCTGTCAGGGTTTTACTGGTTCGCAAGGAACCTTCCACTCTGAGCAAGCGATTGCTTATGGAACAAACATGGTTGGCGGTGTGACGCCAGGTAAAGGTGGTGAAAGTCATCTTGATCTTCCGATTTTCAATACAGTTGACGAAGCCGCGCAAGTTACCGGGGCCAATGCAAGTGTCATTTATGTTCCGCCGCCATTTGCTGCTGATGCCATTCTTGAAGCCGTAGATGCAGGTATTGAGCTTGTGGTGTGTATTACCGAAGGAATTCCCGTGTTGGATATGGTTCGGGTAAAGCGTGCGCTAAAAGATAGCAAGACGCGACTGATTGGACCGAATTGTCCGGGCGTTATTACACCCGATGAATGCAAAATTGGAATTATGCCTGGGCATATTCACCGGCGTGGAAAAGTCGGTATTGTTTCCCGGTCCGGTACATTGACTTATGAAGCGGTCGCGCAAACCACGGCGGCTGGCCTAGGTCAGACAACCTGTATCGGTATTGGCGGTGATCCGGTTAATGGCACGAATTTTATCGATTGTCTTGATTTATTCCTTGGGGATGACGAGACAGAATCGATCATCATGATTGGTGAAATTGGCGGTTCTGCGGAAGAAGAAGCGGCGGAATTCCTGAAATCTTCGAAAACCAAGAAGCCGGTTGTTGGATTTATTGCGGGTGTTACAGCGCCTCCAGGCCGTCGAATGGGACATGCGGGTGCCATCATTTCTGGCGGAAAAGGTGGCGCAGAAGACAAAATGGATGCTATGCGCAGTGCGGGTATTACGGTTTCTGACAGTCCGTCTGCGCTTGGTTCTACGTTGGTAAGAGTTTTGAAAGGCTAAGGCTCTATAATTAGCCTTAATTTTTATACAAGTACTTAGGGAGGCGGGGGAAACCCCGCCGATTGACCGGAAATGGCCCAACAACTGGACAACTCTTCATTTCTCTTTGGCTCTAACGCCGGATTCATTGAGGACCTTTACGCTCGCTACTTAGACGACCCAGCTTCTGTTGATGAAAGCTGGCAACAATATTTCCAATCTCTGGGCGACGACGCCGAAACCGTTTTGGCGGAAAGTCGCGGCGCTCCATGGACACCGTCAAATGGGTTTGATCCGGAAGACGAATATGAAATTCTTGGTAACGCCGCCAATCGTGCAACAGAAATCGCAATTGAATCCGGTGCAGAGCAACAAGATGTCCGCGCGGCGGCGATAGATACGATACGGGCACTGATGCTGATCCGCTCCTATCGGGTAAGAGGGCATCTAAAAGCCAATCTTGATCCACTGGGATTGGAAATTCCGAAAGAACATCCGGAACTCAACCCAACCACTTACGGGTTTGCTGAATCCGATTGGGATCGTAAAATATTTCTCGACAATGTGTTGGGACTGGAAACAGGGACAATTCGGGAAATCCTGGCGATCGTCAAACGAACTTACTGTTCGACAATCGGCGTTGAATTTATGCATATTCAGGAACCGGATCAGAAAGCCTGGATACAGGAGCGCATTGAAGGGCGGCACAAGGAAGTATCTTTTACTGCTGAAGGCAAGATTGCGATTTTGCGGAAACTGATTGAAACCGAAGGGTTTGAGCATTTCCTCAACGTCAAATACACGGGAACCAAGAGGTTTGGCCTAGATGGTGGTGAATCTCTGGTCCCGGCAATGGAAGGTATTATCAAGCGCGGCGGTCAGTTGGGTGTACAGGAAATCATCCTTGGCATGCCCCATCGTGGTCGCCTGAACGTACTTACGAATGTGATGGCCAAACCATTCCGTGCGGTTTTTTCTGAATTTCAGGGAAGCCCGGCAAATCCTGAGGACGTCGAAGGCTCGGGCGATGTAAAGTATCATCTGGGCACGTCATCAGATCGTGAGTTCGATGGCAACAATGTTCATTTATCATTGACAGCAAACCCGTCGCATTTGGAAGCCGTCAATCCGGTTGTTTTAGGTAAAGCCCGGGCAAAGCAAGCTCAGATCGGCGAAGATGTGGGCGGTCAGGTTATGCCTTTGCTACTTCATGGTGACGCCGCTTTTGCCGGACAGGGAATTGTAGCCGAGTGTTTTGGCCTTTCAGAGTTGAAAGGGTATCGCACGTCAGGAACCATTCATTTTGTTGTTAATAACCAGATCGGTTTTACAACCAGCCCAAAATATTCTCGCTCCAGCCCCTATCCTTCTGACGTCGGTAAAATGGTACAGGCACCAATTTTCCATGTAAACGGAGATGATCCTGAGGCGGTTTGCCATGTGGCGAAAATTGCGACAGAGTTTCGTCAGCTTTTCCAGATTGACGTTGTTATTGATATGTTCTGTTATCGTCGACATGGTCATAACGAAGGTGACGAACCCGCCTTTACACAACCGCTTATGTACCGGACGATTGCGCAGCATCCGACGACCATGCAAATTTATGCGAAGAAGCTAATTGCAGAAGGCGTTCTTTCTGAAAAAGACGTTGAAACAATTATTTCTGAGTTTAAGGATTATCTGGAGAAGCAATTTGAAACGGCAACAAGCTTCAAGCCGAACAAAGCAGATTGGTTTGAAGGTCGCTGGCAGGGGTTTGAAAGAGCTGACGAGGGTGCACGCCGCGGTACGACAGCTATTGATATCGATGAGCTAAGGGCCATTGGTAACAAACTGACAGAAGTCCCTGCGGATCACAATGTTCACCGCACCTTGCAAAGAGTATTGAAGTCGAAGAAAAAGATGATCGATACAGGTGCCAATATTGACTGGGCGACTGCGGAAGCCTTGGCATTTGGATCTCTTCTAAAGGAAAATGTACCGGTTCGGTTATCGGGCCAGGACTGTGGCCGCGGAACGTTCTCACAGCGCCATTCGGTGATTGTCGATCAGGTTACGGAGGGACGGTATATCCCGCTGAATAACTTGGAAGGCGAGCAAGCTCACTATGAGGTTATCGACAGCTTGCTTTCGGAAGCTGCGGTACTTGGATATGAATATGGCTATACACTGGCTGAACCTAATGCTCTGGTCTTGTGGGAAGCGCAGTTTGGTGATTTCGCCAATGGTGCGCAGGTCATCATCGATCAGTTTATTTCCAGCGGCGAGTCCAAATGGCTGCGTATGAGTGGATTGGTAATGCTTCTTCCGCATGGCTATGAGGGGCAGGGACCGGAACATTCATCGGCTCGCCTGGAAAGATACCTGCAGATGTCAGCGGAAGACAATTGGCAGGTTATCAATTGCACCACACCAGCAAACTATTTTCACGCATTGCGCCGTCAAATACATCGTAAATTCAGAAAACCGCTTGTGGTAATGACTCCGAAATCATTGTTGCGGCATAAGCAGGCAGTATCGACGTTTGACGAAATGGGGCCGGGCTCCGCATTTCATCGTGTTTTATATGATAATGAAAAGCTGTGTGCTGATAAAGATGTCAAGCGCATCGTGCTTTGCTCTGGCAAAGTCTATTATGATTTGCATGCCCGCCGTGAGGAGCTCGGAGATAAAGAAACCTACTTCCTGAGACTGGAGCAGCTCTATCCTTTTCCATATCAGGCGCTGGAAGCGGAAATGAAAAACTTCAAGCATGTGGAAGAAGTTGTATGGTGTCAGGAAGAGCCCAAAAACATGGGGGCTTGGGCATTTGCCGAGCCGCATCTGGAGCAGGTTTTTGAAAATCTGAAAATGAAAAAGGTTACCCGTCCACGATATGCAGGTCGTAAGGCGTCGGCCTCGACCGCAACGGGTCTTTTAAAGAAACATAATCTACAGCAAAAAGCATTGGTCGATGACGCATTAGGCGTTGCACCAGAATAGGAAGTCAAAATGACGGTCGAAATTCGTGTCCCTGTTCTTGGGGAATCTGTAACCGAGGCGACGGTAGGTCAATGGTTCAAAAAAGTTGGTGATGCTGTCGTAAAGGACGAACCAATTGTTGAACTGGAAACTGATAAAGTTACCCTTGAAGTAAATGCAACAGAATCAGGGCGACTGGAAGAAATCGTTGTTGCCGAAGGAGAAGATGTCGAAGTCGGTGCTCTTCTTGGCCAGCTTCTTGCCGGGGGAGCCGGAAATACTTCTGCACCGGCAGAGGCGCCTCCAGAGGAACCCGCAGCCGTTGCGGCTCCTGCTACACCCGCTCCAGCAGCTACGCCTCCAGCCGCCGCACCGTCAAGCGCGGCCCCGGCATTACCTGCTGCGCAGAAACTAATCGACGAAAATGGATTGAATCCAGCCTCTATCACCGGTACCGGCAAGGACGGCCGAATTACCAAGGGCGATGTACTTGAAGCCATGGAGAATGGTGGAAGCTCTCCGGCAGCGGCACCTACTGCACCAGCAGCTTCAGCGCCGGCTCCTGCTTCCGTATCAGCAGCTCCTTCAGGACCGCGAAGCGAAGAAGCCCGCGAAGAACGCGTAAAAATGACCCGATTGCGCAAAAGCATCGCGAACCGGCTAAAGGATGCGCAGAACACCGCAGCTATGTTGACGACATATAACGAAGTCGATATGGGCGCTATGCTCGACCTCAGGGCGGAATACAAGGAACTGTTTCTGAAAAAACATGGCGTTAAGCTTGGCTTTATGTCGTTTTTCACCAAGGCCTGTATTGCTGGCTTAAAGGAACTGCCCGCCGTGAATGCGGAAATTGATGGCGATGATCTGATTTATAAAAATTATTACAACATGGGTATTGCGGTTGGAACACCTACAGGTCTTGTTGTCCCTGTACTGCGTGATGCCGATCAGCTCAGTTTTGCAGAAGTCGAAAAAGGTATTGGTGAACTCGGTAAAAAAGCCCGTGACGGCAAACTTAGTATGGCAGACCTTCAAGGGGGCACATTCACCATCACCAATGGCGGTGTTTATGGGTCATTGATGTCGTCACCGATTTTGAATCCACCACAAGCCGGTGTCCTGGGCATGCATAAAATTCAAGAGCGGCCGATGGCTGTAAATGGTGAAATTGAAATTCGCCCCATGATGTATCTGGCTCTTACCTATGATCATCGTATCATCGATGGCAAGGAAGCTGTTACATTTCTAGTCCGTGTGAAAGAAGCCCTCGAAGATCCGCAGCGCCTGCTGCTTGATCTTTAGTCTTGAGTGTTCTGAAAGAGGAATAATATGAGCGACGAAATTTTCGACCTGGTTATTGTCGGTGGCGGTCCCGGTGGATATACAGCTGCAATTCGGGCGGCTCAGCTGGGCATGAAAACAGCCTGTGTGGAAAAACGTGGCGCTTTGGGTGGAACATGTCTGAATGTCGGATGTATTCCGTCAAAGGCATTGCTGCAATCTTCAGAACTATTCGAGGAAGCGCAACATAGTTTTGAATCGCGTGGCATATCCACTGGTACCGTAAAGCTGGATTTGAAAAAAATGCTTGGGCAGAAGGATACAACTGTCGAAAGTTTGACCCAGGGAATCGAGTTTTTGTTCAAGAAAAACAAGGTTACCTACATCAAGGGTGCCGGAGTTCTTCAAGGTGGCGGCCGCGTCGAAGTCACTGGAGAAAACTCTCAAATCCTGAAAGCAAAAAACATCTTGATTGCGACCGGTTCGGAAGTGACTCCGCTGCCTAATGTGGAGATTGACGAAAAGCAAATTGTTTCCTCCACGGGAGCTCTCGAGCTACCCAAGGTCCCTAAAAAAATGATTGTTATTGGCGCAGGTGTCATAGGCTTGGAGCTTGGGACTGTGTGGCGTCGGTTAGGCGCAGAGGTGACTGTTGTCGAATTTCTTGACCGGATATTACCGGGCACGGATACGGAAGTTGCGAAAACAACTCAACGGATCATGAAGAAACAGGGCATTAAGTTTATGCTCGGAAAGAAAGTGACCGGCGCCAAAAAAACAAAAACGGCAGTTACACTCTCCTTGGAGCCTGCCAAAGGCGGCGACGCGGAAAGCTTAAAAGCGGATGTAGTGCTTTTGGCGATTGGACGCCGTCCCTACACCGAGGGACTTGGTCTGGAAGATATCGGTGTAGATCAGGATAAACAGGGCCGAATAGTTGTTGACGAGAATTTTAAGTCAAGTGTCGATGGAGTGTACGCTATTGGTGATGTAATTGAAGGTCCGATGCTGGCACATAAAGCCGAAGATGAAGGCGTTGTCTGTGTTGAAAAACTTTCCGGCCAGATGCCGCATATTGATTACAATATAATTCCGGGTGTCATTTACACGTGGCCAGAGGTTGCAACGGTTGGTCAAACGGAAGAGCAATTAAAAGAATCCAATGTTGAGTACAATGTCGGCAAGGTTCCCTTCATGGCAAATAGCCGCGCCCGCGCGAATGGATTTACGGACGGTTTCGTCAAAATCCTGGCCGATAAAAAAACCGATAAGGTTTTAGGAGTTCATATTATCGGGCCGGACGCGGGGACAATAATCCATGAATGTGTATTGGCTATGGAATTTGGAGCATCTGCAGAAGATATCGCCCGGACCTGTCACGCGCATCCAACTTTGAACGAGGCTGTAAAAGAAGCGGCACTGGCTGTAGCTGGCCGGACATTAAACAGTTGACGCTGGCGACATAAAGTTATCACAATACAGGGCTGCCTTTTCCGAGGCGGCCCTTATTTTTTGCTGGTATTCACCGGCGGCTTTTCTCAAAGGAGACGTTATGAAGCTCTGTTATAGCCCCCTCTCACCATTTGTTCGCCGTGTTATGATTACGGCAATCGAGCATAATCTACGGGACCGGATTGTCCTCGAAGATTCCGATTCCAGCAATATATTCAAAGGGAACAACCCATCTAATCCGTTGGGGAAGGTTCCAAGTTTGACATTGGATTCCGGCGAAGTTCTATTCGATTCATATGTGATTTGTGAATATCTCGATAACATTGGCGAAGGCCCGTCGTTGTTTCCCGAAGCAGGGCCTGAACGCACAAGAATATTGACATTGTATGCCATGGCTGACGGCATGACGGATGCGGCATATCAACGCCGTATGGACAGTATCATGCCGGATGGCGAGGGCTCACCTAGCTGGAACGCAAGGCTGAGGCTTGCCATGGAAACCTGCTTGGACGTTATGGAAACGCAGGCTGAAAGCTATGATGGACTGTTGAATATTGGAACAATTTCTGTTGCCAGCGCATTGGGGTATCACGACTTCCGTTTTTCGGATGAAAAATGGCGGAATGGTCGACCAAAATTGACAGCTTGGTATGAAGCCATAGCAACACGTCCGTCTATTGCGAGTACATCTCCAGAGTAAAGAAGGGCGGATACCTTGACTGCCGTTCGACTTACCATTGCGCTTTGCGTTGCCGAAATTCTGGCCATGTCGTCTTTTGCGTCATTTCCGGCGCTTACACCGTTTTTCTTTGAGCATTGGGCTTTAACAGGAACCGATGCCGGCTGGATAAACGGTATGTTCTTTTTTGGCTTTATGCTGGTTGGCCCGCTTTCCACTTCCTTTACAGATCGGGTTGACGCACGAAATGTATTTCTTGCGGGCTGTACTCTGGCAGGAATTGGGACATATGGTTTCGCTTTTCATGCGGATGATTTCTGGAGCACACTGCCATGGCGGTTTCTTTCTGGTGCCGGATTGGGATGTACATATATGCCCGGCTTGAAACTTTTGACGGATCGGTTACCGCAGGGTGATCAATCGCGTTCTATTGCTTTTTACACAGCGAGTTTTTCCTGCGGATCCGCTGTTTCATTTCTCGCTGTCGGCCAAATTTTTCTTTGGTTGGATTGGAAGTCCTCTCTGGCGGTGATCATCATCGGTCCGCCACTCGCCATCGCGATTATTCTCATTTGCACCAAGCCGTTGAAGTCTGCGAATAAACGCCCCTGGTCGCAAATTATGAACTACGCACCGGTTGTCCGGAATAGATTTACGATGGGATATATTCTCGGCTATGTGGTCCATACCTGGGAGTTGGTAGCCATGCGATCATTTATGCTCGCGTTTCTTGCCTATTCTCATACTCTGACTAACGCGCCCGCCTGGATGGAGGTTTCCGCGATAACAGCTTTTGCCGTTTTTCTTGGCCTGCCGTCCAGCATTTTGGGAAACGAGTTATCTCTGAAAATCGGTAGACGTCGATCTATTACAATCATAATGGTCATTTCGTTTATTGTTTCCTGCTTTATTGGCTTTACAGCGGATTTGCCATTTGTATTTGTTGTCGCCGTTGCATCTCTGTACGGTATTACCATTACGGCAGATTCGTCCTCATTGACTGCTGGCGCCGTCGGGAGTTCCCCGCTGGAATTAAAGGGAGCAACCATGGCGGTTCATAGTTTTCTTGGATTTACAGGAGGCATGTTGGGGCCAGTTGTCGCCGGCATAGTTTTAGACAGTGCTGGTGGGCCAACGGATACATTTGGTTGGGGCTTGATGTTTGCCTCTGTCGGGGCCGTCACTCTTCTCGGACCGTTTTTTCTTCGCTTGACCCGTGACTAAGTCTTCGGATGCGCCTTGTCATAAACAGCTAACAGTTTTTCCATATCAAGGTCAGTATATCGCTGTGTTGATGACAGTGACGCATGCCCTAAGAGTTCTTGGATGGATCGTAAATCGCCACCCCCTTCTAGTAAATGGGTTGCGAAACTATGTCGAAGCGCGTGAGGCGTAGCGGTTTCAGGTAAATTCAAATTACGCCGTAATGACTGCATTTTGAGTTGTATGACACGAGCGCTTAATCTCTTGCCTCGTCGTCCGACGAAAAGCGGGCCCTTTCCCGTCAAGGGATAGGGACATTGATTGGTATATAAATTCAATGCCTCCCGTACAGCAGGAAGGACAGGCACCATCCGCTCCTTATTCCCTTTTCCGACAAGTGTCAGGATGTCTGAAGTGGGAATATCACCGTAGTTTAGCGATAAGGCTTCTCCAATACGCAACCCGCATCCATATAAAAGCGTCAATACTGCTGCGTCACGATTTTGTATCCAGTGGGGCTCTGTTGTCTCTTGTATGCTATCCAGAAGGTTCCGGGTGTCCTGTGCTGAAATGGGGCGGGGCAGCTTCACGCCGGCTTTTGGCGTACGGATTGTTTTGAGGTACGGGTTATGGATATATTCGTCTCGCTCCTGCCTTTTGTAAAAGCTTCTTATTGAAGAAAGAACACGGCGAAGAGAGGATGCCGATAAACCTTCATTTCTTCGATAGGCAAGATACGCCCTGAAATCTGCGGCACGCAATGCTTCAAGATTTTGCAAATCGGGTTCTTTTGCGATATGGCCTGTAATGAAACTCAGGAAATCTCGGACATCCCGTTCATATGCTTCCAGAGTATGAGGGCTTACTTTCTTTTCATGGCGAAGCCAACTTATCCAGTTTTCGAACGCGTCACTAAGGGGAGGAAGGCCTTGCATGACTAATCCGATTTTTGCTCCAGCCACATCTGGAGGCAAGATTGCATGGTAATCGCCAGGAAAGTCAGTAATTCCGTGCCTTGGTCTTGTTGAAAATGATCTGATTCACGACTGCCAAAGGCAATCATGGCATTGGCGTGAAGTGAGGGAACATCGAGTTTGATGAGCGCATCTGAATGAACCAAATCTTTGGCAGGGCCAAAAATTGCCTTGGATTTAGGGGCGACCGCCCGCAGAATTATTTCACGCCCATGCCAGTTTGCTCTTTCGATACTGCCTTCCTTCAATCGTTGCAAACCGGTCATTTCCGGCAAGGAAACCGGTCCATCTTCTATACATAACGTAATGACGTCGATTTCCAAAAGCTCTGGAAGATCTTGCGTAAGGATATGGACAAAATGATTGAGGCTTGTTGCAGACAAAATAGCTTTTACAGAAGCATGTACCATATTTTGCGTATGAGAATTTGCGCGAGATGCTTTAATAAATTCGTTCTGGGCAGCAGATAAATCTGCAATTTCTTTTTGCAGCCGGTTTACCAGGACGGACTGCATATCTATGACGCCATCACCTGTAACTCTTTCGGACGGAAGTGAAGGAGCCAGTAACCCGGCATTGTTCGATAAAAAATCAGGATGGGAAATCAGCCAGTTTCGAACATCTTCCTCATTAATATCTTCAATTCGGGATTGCAGATTTTCCGTTTTGCTGTCTGATTTTTTACTCACTATTTCATCTCACTAATTGGCTATTAATCCAAAATCTTTTGGCCGGTTTTTTCCCAATCTGCAAGGAAGGCGGACAATCCCTTGTCGGTCAATGGGTGGGAAACCAACTGCTTGAGAACGGAGGGTGGGATAGTACAAACATCCGCACCCATGAGAGCTGCATCGACGATATGTGTCGGGTTGCGAATTGACGCGACAAGAACTTCCGTTTCCATGCTTGGGTAATTTTCATAGATCTGGACGATGTCACCAATAAGATCCATGCCAGTTTGCCCGATATCATCCAGCCGGCCCACAAACGGAGAAATGAACGCTGCTCCTGCTTTCGCGGCCAAAATCGCTTGGGCGGCAGAAAAGCAAAGTGTGACATTTACCTGCGTACCTGCTTTACTAAGTTGAGAGCAGGTTTTGAGCCCGGCCATTGTCAGCGGCACTTTAACAGCAACATTTTCCGCCAGACCTGCTAGCCGTTTTCCCTCTTCAAGCATGGTTTCGTAATCTGTTGCAGCGACTTCAGCGCTCACAGGGCCCTCTGTCAGGCTGCAAATCTCTTTGATGACCTCAAAGAAATCCCGGCCAGATTTTGCGACTAATGACGGATTTGTTGTTACGCCGTCCAACAGGCCGGTGTCTGATAATTCTCTTATTTCTTCTGTGTCGGCTGTATCAACAAAAAATTTCATTGTTATCTCGAATCCTGTAAAACTGGGTGCTTGGAACTGGGTGTTCACTCTCTATAATTCTTTTGATTGAAAAGAACAATCAACCTTAATGAATAACGACTGGTTCCTCGTGTCATAATAGTCTATCGCATAGATATGAGCAGTACAAACAAACATCGACGTGTTCGTGTTCTCCTGCCTCTCGCCGTGGGCGATGTCTACGATTATCGAGCGCCGGAGGAAATGGGAGTTATCCTTGGACAATTCGTAACCGTTCCCTTGGGACGCCGGGAGGTTACCGGTGTGGTTTGGGAAGAGGCACCGAATTCCAGTTTACCGGAGACGCGCATGAAGGATATTCTTGATATCCTGCCTGCGCCGATCCTTCCCGAGGATAGCCGAGCATTTGTGGACTGGGTTGCAAAATATACCATGCAACAGCGAGGCCGGGTTTTACGAATGGCGATGAGCGTACCGGATGCGCTATATCCCAAACCACCGCGAATTGGATATCGGTTTACGGGAAAGCAGCCTGAGAAACTAACATCTGCTCGCAAGCGGGTACTGGAAATCGCCACAGACGGTCCAGCTTTGACGGCGGCAGACCTCAGTAGCCTCGCGGCGGTCAGCAGTTCGGTTGTGAAAGGGTTGGCAGCTCTTTCTGTATTGGAAAGCGTCAAATTACCATCAGAAAAGCCAATTAATAAGCCTGATTGGCAAAAGCCGGGCTCGGTTTTGTCTGATGATCAGGAAATGGCAGCCAAACATCTCGTACAAATGGTCGACAAAAATACGTTCGATGTTTCTCTTCTTCATGGGGTTACAGGATCGGGGAAAACAGAAGTCTATTTTGAAATGATTGCCACCTGTCTCAAGCAAAACCGACAGGCACTGGTGCTCCTTCCGGAAATAGCCCTGTCTTCGCAGTGGCTGGCCCGGTTTGAGGATCGATTTGGGACGAGACCGGTCGAATGGCATTCGGACTTAAGCCAAGCCGAACGCCGGAGAAACTGGCGTGCCGTAATTGAGGGGCGTGCAGATGTTGTTGTTGGCGCCCGGTCCGCTTTATTTCTGCCCTTTCCCGACCTTGGCGTTATCGTGGTGGATGAGGAGCATGAGGCTTCTTTCAAACAAGATGAAGGCGTTCCCTATAATGCTCGGGATATGGCTGTCGTTCGCGGGAAAATAGGAAATTTCCCGATAGTTCTTGCTTCGGCGACGCCGTCTCTTGAAACACTGATCAATGCGCAATCAAATCGCTACGCTTATTTGAAGCTGCCCTCTCGCTTCGGTGGCGCTGCTCTCCCGGAAGTCCACATCGTCGATTTAAAAGAACATAGTCCCGGATCGCAACGTTGGATATCAGAGCCATTGAGGAAAGCTACAGAGGCGACACTGGAAGCTGGCCAGCAGGCAATGCTCTTTCTGAACCGTCGGGGATATGCGCCATTGACCCTTTGTGATACATGCGGGCATCGATTGCAATGCCCTCATTGTAGCGCCTGGCTTGTCGAGCATCGATTGATAAAGAGGCTGCAATGTCATCATTGCGGCTATACCGCGCAAACGCCTCGCCAATGTCCTGAATGTGAAACAGAAGAAAGTTTTAAGGCCTGCGGTCCAGGTATTGAACGATTGGCCGAGGAAGCGGAATTGCTTTTTCCCGATAAAAATATTGCAACGATAGCCAGCGACACCGTAACCAGCCCGCGCGCGGCCGCTGAGTTTGTTGGCGCGATGGAGCGCGGTGAAATAGATCTCCTTATCGGTACTCAAATTATTGCGAAAGGGTACCATTTTCCGAATTTGACAATGGTTGGTATTATTGATGCGGATCTTGGGCTGGCTGGGGGGGATTTGCGCGCTTCGGAGCGCACCTATCAATTGCTTTCGCAGGTTGCCGGCCGCGCGGGCCGAGAAGCTCAAAAAGGAAAAGTGATATTACAATCTCATATTCCAGAGCATCCGGTCATTGACGCTATTGTTCATCAGGATGAAGAAGCCTTCTTTGCATTTGAGACTTCAGCGCGCCAGGAAGCCCGTATGCCGCCTTTCGGTCGGCTGGCCGCTTTGGTCCTTTCAAGTATTGATGCCGAATCAGTTGCCGGATTCGCCAGTTTATTGGCGCGCTCTGCTCCGATTGCGGACAATTTTATTATTTTGGGGCCGGCACCCGCCCCTTTATCCATGATAAGAGGGCGCCATAGATACAGATTTCTGGTCAAATGCGATAAAGCTATGAATATTCAAGCTGTGATAGGAAATTGGTTGAAGGGCCGGAAAGTACCAAGCAATGTCAGGCTTCAAATAGATATTGACCCCTATAATTTCATGTAAAATATCGCAAATTAAAGTCTTTCTGGAGTTAAAGACGATTTTTGATGAATAAACTGGTCTGCAGCATATTGCCACCCGGATTTCCCTGTGCTAATAACCCGGTGCCTTGCTAGCGGGACCTTGAAATTCAGGTGCTGAAAGTTTGGTGATTAAAAGTTTTTGTCCGGCGCAATTCGCGTCTTTTTTTCAGGCTTGGGGATCGTTCCTTGTCAGCTGAGAACATAACAGTTTCCGGTATTTCGGGTCGTTATGCGACAGCCCTGTTTGATTTGTCTTCTGAAGCGAAGCAGTTCGATACAGTGGCGGCAGATTTGACCACGATAAAATCGATGATGGCGGAGAGCGATGATCTCGTCCGTCTCGTTCGCAGTCCACTTATCAGCCGTGATGATCAGGCAAAGGCCATGGCGGCCGTACTTGAAAAATTGGGTGTAAGTGATCTCGTTCGTCGTTTTGTTGGCACAGTCGCCCAGAACCGTCGTCTTTTCGCTCTGCCGGACATGATAGATGATTTTGGTAAATTGCTTGCTGCAGAACGCGGTGAGGTAGTTGCCAAGGTAATTTCCGCCAAGAAGCTGAGTGATAGTCAGTTAGAAGCTATTTCATCGGCTCTTAAATCCGCCATCAAAAGCGATGTCAGCCTTGAGGCGGATGTGGATGATAGCCTGATTGGGGGCTTAATAGTAAAAGTTGGTTCACGTATGGTCGATAGCTCGATCCGAACCAAGCTTCAGAATCTCAAGTTTGCGATGAAAGGGGTTGGGTGATGGACATCCGCGCCGCAGAAATATCCGAAATTCTTAAACAACAGATTGCTGGTTTCGACACGCAAGCTGAAGTCTCAGAAGTTGGCCAAGTGCTTTCCGTTGGTGACGGTGTTGCCCGCGTATATGGTCTTGACAATATTCAGGCCGGTGAAATGGTCGAATTTCCAGGAGGAATTAAGGGTCTTGCCCTGAACCTGGAAACTGACAATGTCGGTGTTGTTATCTTTGGTTCCGACCGAGACATCCGCGAAGGCGATACGGTTAAACGTACCGGCGCCATTGTCGAAACAAGTGTCGGCAAGGGACTTCTTGGTCGTGTCGTTGATGGGTTGGGTAACCCGATCGATGGCAAGGGACCGATTGTCGATGCTGAATCTCGTCGGGTGGATGTAAAGGCTCCTGGTATTATGCCTCGTAAGTCGGTTCATGAACCGATGATGACAGGTCTGAAAGCCATTGACAGCCTTGTGCCTGTTGGGCGCGGACAACGTGAGTTGATTATTGGCGACCGCCAGACCGGTAAAACAGCTGTTGCTGTGGACGCTATCCTCAATCAAAAATCCGTAAATGCCGGTGACGATGAAAGCAAAAAGCTATATTGCGTTTATGTCGTGATCGGGCAGAAGCGGTCAACGGTTGCGCAGGTGGTGAAAACTCTCGAAGAAAACGGCGCCATGGAATATTCCATCGTTGTTGCTGCGACGGCGTCAGATCCTGCACCGCTTCAGTATCTTGCCCCCTTTACCGGTTGCGCGATGGCTGAATTCTTCCGTGACAACGGCATGCATTCCCTGATTATTTATGATGATCTTTCAAAGCAGGCGGTGGCCTATCGCCAGATGTCCCTATTGCTTCGTCGCCCACCTGGACGCGAAGCGTATCCTGGTGATGTTTTCTACCTTCATTCACGTCTTTTGGAACGTTCAGCTAAGTTGAACGAAGATAATGGCTCCGGTTCAATGACAGCACTGCCGGTTATTGAAACCCAGGCAGGTGACGTGTCCGCTTATATCCCGACAAACGTGATTTCGATTACGGATGGCCAGATCTTCCTTGAAACAGAATTATTCTACCAAGGTATCCGTCCCGCGATTAACGTTGGTCTTTCCGTGTCTCGTGTGGGTTCCTCCGCGCAGACGAAAGCCATGAAACAGGTTGCGGGTAGTATTAAGCTGGAATTGGCGCAGTATCGTGAAATGGCGGCCTTTGCTCAGTTCGGTTCAGATCTTGATGCGGCAACGCAGCAGTTGCTTGCCCGCGGTGCCCGGCTAACTGAGCTGTTGAAGCAGCCGCAGTATAGCCCGTTGACGATGGACGAGCAGGTTATTGTTATCTTCTCCGGTGTACGAGGCTATCTTGATCGTATCGAAGTGTCGCAAATCGGAGATTTCGAAAAACAACTTCTGTCAGAAATGCATGCGAAGCATCAGGATCTTCTGGATACAATCCTGAGCGAAGAAGCATTATCTTCAGAATCTGAAACGAAGCTTAAAGACATTCTTGAAAGCTTTTCAACGACATTTGCGTAAAGCCTGAGCGTAGGGAAGGGGCAGCCTAAATATGGCCAACCTTAAAGAACTCAAAAATCGGATCACAAGTGTCACTTCGACGCAGAAGATCACCAAGGCCATGAAAATGGTGGCGGCGGCAAAATTGCGTCATGCAGAAGAGGCGGCGAATGCCGCGCGTCCTTACGCAGAGCGGATGGATGGCATGATGGCGGCTCTGGCGACTGGCATGGTCGGCAGAGATGACGCGCCGAAGCTGCTTTCGGGTACTGGCTCAGACCAGCGGCATTTGATTGTTGTTGCGACGGGCGAGCGTGGCCTATGCGGTGGATTTAACAGCTCCATCTCCAAGGCGGCGGCCCTAAAGGCTGAGAGTCTGATGTCACAGGGCAAGGATGTTAAACTCCTGTGTGTTGGGAAAAAAGGCCGGGATGCGTTAAAGCGCAAGTACGGTCATATGATAATTGATCTGGTGGACCTGTCAGGTTCGAAAAGAATTGGATTTGCGGATGCGCAGCCAATTGCTCAGAACCTTCTTGCTATGTTTGATGGCGGCGAGTTCGATGTCTGTACCGTATTCTACGCAAAATTTGTATCGGTATTGACCCAGGATGTTACCGAACAGCAAATCATTCCAGCGTCTGTGCCGGAAGCATCAAATGATGAATCCAATGACATTGTTTATGAATATGAGCCGGACGAGGCAGAAATTCTAGCTGATTTGCTTCCGCGGAATTTGTCGGTTCAGGTTTTCCGGGCTTTGCTTGAAAATTCTGCATCTGAACAAGGCGCGAGAATGTCGGCAATGGAAAATGCAACGAGAAACGCAGGGGACATGATCGATCGATTGACCTTGCAATATAACCGTGAGCGTCAGGCGGCGATCACGAGTGAACTAATTGAAATTATCTCCGGTGCGGAAGCAGTTTAGTCTTTCACATCGATTTTTAAGAACAGAAGTGACCCTGTAGGGAGCATGAAAATGGCGAATAGTGTCGGCAAAATAACACAGGTACTCGGTGCCGTGGTGGACGTACAATTTAATGGCGAGCTGCCAAATATCTTGAACGCTCTGCATTGTGATAACCATGGAAACCGGCTGGTTCTGGAAGTTGCACAGCATTTGGGCGAGAATACCGTGCGTACCATTGCTATGGACGCTACAGAAGGTCTGGTTCGTGGCCAGGATGTAACCGATACAGGCGATGCCATTAGCATGCCGGTTGGACCAAAAACGCTTGGCCGGATCATGAACGTTGTTGGTGAGCCCGTTGATGAACGTGGGCCGATTGAAGTTGAAAGCTATTCACCTATCCATGCGGATGCCCCGGACTTTGCGGATCAATCTACCGAGGCGGAAATCCTCGTAACCGGCATTAAGGTTGTCGATCTTCTCGCACCATACGCTAAGGGCGGTAAAATTGGCCTGTTCGGCGGTGCCGGTGTTGGTAAAACCGTTTTGATCATGGAACTGATTAACAACGTGGCAATGGGCCATGGTGGATATTCGGTGTTTGCCGGTGTCGGTGAGCGGACACGTGAAGGAAATGACCTTTACTATGAGATGATCGAAGGCGGTATTATCGATCTGGAAGGCGATAAGTCTAAAGTGGCCTTGGTCTATGGTCAGATGAACGAACCTCCTGGAGCACGTATGCGGGTGGCGTTGTCTGGTTTGACGCAAGCTGAATATTTCCGTGACGTTGAAGGCCAGGACGTGTTGTTCTTTATCGATAACATTTTCCGCTTTACTCAGGCCGGATCAGAAGTATCTGCACTATTGGGTCGTATTCCTTCTGCCGTGGGCTATCAGCCTACATTGGCCACTGATATGGGTGCCTTGCAGGAGCGCATTACATCGACCAATAAAGGGTCTATTACTTCGGTTCAGGCTATTTACGTTCCTGCCGATGACCTGACGGACCCTGCGCCTGCGACATCGTTTGCTCATTTGGATGCAACGACCGTTCTTTCACGTCAGATCGCCGAGCTGGGTATTTATCCTGCGGTTGATCCACTGGATTCCACCTCTCGTATGCTGGATCCGGCTGTTGTTGGTGATCGTCATTATGGTATCGCGCGCCAGGTTCAGGAAACGTTGCAGACTTACAAATCCCTGCAGGATATTATTGCTATCTTGGGCATGGACGAACTGTCAGAGGAAGATAAGCTGATTGTGGCGCGGGCGCGTAAGATTCAGCGTTTCCTCAGCCAACCGTTCCATGTAGCGGAAGTCTTTACAGGATCTCCAGGTAAGTTCGTTAAGCTGGAAGACACAATCGACGCTTTCGAAAAAATCTGTGCAGGCGAGTATGATGAACTTCCAGAGGCCGCCTTCTACATGTGTGGTGGTATCGAGGAAGTCATTGAAAAAGCGAAAAATCTGGCCGCAGAAGCTGCTTAAGCGCTGCTGGCTGAAGGAGTGCGATGAATGGTCGATATGATTACCATGGACCTAGTGTCACCGGAAAAGTTACTGCTGTCTGCTGATTTCGAGATGGTTGTTGTCCCTGGTGCCGAGGGGGACTTTGCAGTTCTTGCCGGGCATTCTCCGGTGACGTCCTCATTGCGTCCGGGGGTCATCAGCATTTATGAGAATGATGTCGAGAAAGACCGCATTTTTGTAAATGGCGGCTTTGTCGAAGTGTCAAATGATAAGCTGACCGTACTGGCAGAAGAAGCAATTTATATTGCTGATCTTAATCGCGCGGATCTTGAGCAACGGATTCAGAATGCGACGGAAGATGAGGAAGACGCGAAAGACGACGAAGTTCGCCGCCGAGCAGCGGAGAATAAGGACCATTTGCAGCAACTGCTTGATGCAATCGGATAAGTTCTTTTAAAATGTCGATTAATTAGAGGCTTTTTTAAGCCTCTTTTTTTTTCGAACTATCCGGCCCTATCGCGCTGCCATGAAGAAATATGGTCTAATATCCACATGAATCATTGTTAATACATGAATAGTACGAGGTAACAGTCTGTCAAATTAAGGGTTTATTTACCTATAATAGTTACTCTGTCCGCTAGTTTCGAAAGAATTTTGGGATAATTTTCTCTAGCGAGTATGTGAGTAAAGACGGGATGACAATCTCCAAGCGGATCTCCGAACATTTTGGTTTCGGTGATTTTACAATCAACCTTTTCTCGTTACGGTTTACGGACAGTGATGAAGAGAGGCGGCATAACAGGGCAGAGTTGAAGAAATCTCTCCCCGTCATGCGGCTTGCGTTGGGTGCCGCGCTTCCCCTCTATATGGCTTTCGCAATTCTAGATTATTACTCTGTTCCTGAAGTCTTTGCAGAAGCAATGTTTTTACGGTTCGGCATTGCTGCGCCGATCCTGCTCATTTCCATTCTTCTGACATTTAGCTCTGTCGCCAGTCGATATGCGCAGGCAATTTTTGCATTCTGCATGTTTACATGTGGAGCCATTATTCTCTTGCTGATCGCTTTGGCGGACCCTGTTGGCGTATCTAGTTACTATGCTGGTATTGTCTTCGTCATGATCTATTGTTGCTGTATTCCGCCGGTTCGGTTTCTCTGGGCGACTATGAATATCGTTATTTTCATGATCGCTTACCAGTTTATCGTAATTTACTATAATCCGTTACGGGGTGAAGTTCTGATACAGACAGAGTTTTTCTTCGTTTGCTCTGCCCTGTTGAGTATGTTTGCAAGTTACATTCAGGAGTTTGCTCGCCGCAGGGATTTCGTCAACATGCGGCTTTTGGAAGCTGAAAGATCTCGTTCTGTCGAGCTCGCAGACAAGGCGCAAGCGGCAAACCACGCAAAATCTGAGTTTTTGGCAATTATGTCTCACGAACTCCGGACACCACTAAATGCCATTATTGGGTTCTCAGAAATTCTTGAAAAGGAAATGTTCGGGCCACTTGGAAAAGATCAATATAAGGAATATTCAAAAGACATCAATGTAAGCGGGCAGCATCTTCTCAGTATCATCAATGACATATTGGATTTGTCGAAAGCTGAAGCAGGTAAGTTGGTTTTACAAGAAAATCCGGTGTCAATTGTTGAAATCGTAAATTCCACTCTTCGCATTGTCAGAGATCATGCGGCTGAGCGTGGTGTGCGTTTGGCTTTTGATGTGCCGCCGCATGACAACATGCTGACAGGCGATCCGCGGCTTCTTGCACAGGTATTTCTGAACCTGTTCTCCAATGCTGTAAAATTTACACATAAGGGCGGGTCCGTAACGATCAGTTTTGAGAATGAGGAGGATGGCGGTCTTTGGATTTATATCCAAGACACCGGAATTGGCATTGATCCGAAGGATCTGGATAAAGTATTTGCTCCGTTTGTTCAAATTGAAAGCGCCATGGCACGCAACTATGAAGGAACCGGGTTGGGGCTTCCACTGTCAAAAAATATTATGGAGCTTCATAGCGGGTCTATTACTTTGGCCAGCAGCCTTGGTGAAGGTACAACAGCAATTGTCAAGTTCCCCAAGGAACGTGTGATTGCTCCCAGTCTCCAAGACCCACAATTACAGGCGCGTGGATAAGCCTTTAGTATTCTTCGCTACTCAGGCTTAGTGACCAGTAGAAGATGGCAATGTCCAGTAACATCTGCGAGGACTTCGCGTTTTGCTTCAGGCTCTATTTTATCTGCCATCGCAAGCATTTCGTCTTCGGTGCGATATTCCAATTTCCAATCTGTTACATAATCCAACAGCCATTCAAGACTGTCTTCTGAATGTCGCATATTGCCGACAATTATGGTGCCGCCTGGCTTGAGTTTTCCATATAGACCGGTGACAAACCGGTTGGCCTGTCGTGCAGAAAGATAATCTACCAGCCCTACGGAATACACCAGATCTTGTAACCCCAGCTTTCCAACAAGTTTTCCTGCAGAAAGGAATTGCACGAACGACGTATGCAGACAATTAACTTTCGCCTGTCCATTCAGTCGAGCGACTTCTGGGAATGAATTTTCGTAGGCATATGTCAGTGCTTCGTGATCCTGATCAATCAGCGTAAAACTCACAGGGAGCGGTAGGACGTCGGCTTTTAAAAAGTTTCTCACTTCCTGAGCTGGGCCACAGCCGAGACTTGCAACATCAAAGGAACTTTTGCCTCTTTCCGCCGCAAGAGCGGTCAATCTGGCAATGGCTTGACGTACCATCGTCATCCGAAATGAAATAACCTCTCCGGACGAGTAGCCGAGTTTATGACAGAATTTCTCATATGCAGTCTCGCCGAGAAGCGAAATATTGTAGAAATAGTTCATAACCTGAAAATCACCAGGATAGCCCAGTGGCTTGGTGTAGGAGCGATTCCAGAGTTTCCCAGCCATTAGCTCAGGCATCAAGGTTGCTTCGGTATATCGTTTGACTGCATTGACAATTTTTGGGTCATGGCGGATCTCGCACACGATTTTATTGCCTTGTTTATAAAATTCTTTCCAACGCGCAAACGCTATTTTCTCGCAATCAATTACGGTATCGCGAATTCGTTCATCGCGACGCGGCATATCGGGGGACAGTTCTGCTTCTATTTCTTCGAGTGTTGTCCGAGCGGATCTTAGTAAAAAGATGGCGTCGCTAATGAGCTGTTTATATTCGCCAGGAACGAGCTCTGTCGTATCCTGCATACCGGCTTGGATGGATTTTTGAAGAGAGATTTCGTCGTGACGCCTCAGGATTTTCTTGATATCAAGATAACCCTTCGTGAATTCCAGTGCTACGATCTGCTGGCTTTTCAACGGCTCAATGCGTCGGATCGTACCACGGCCCGCAAATATTTCGGTGGAATCCAACTTCAAGCTAAGAGGAACGTCTTTATTCAATTCATCTAGCCAAGACGTACTTTGTGGGCTTACAAAACTGATGCCACTCATACTAACATCTAGCAAATCGAATGATTTATCTTGGACGTCTACTACAGGTGAGATGCTGCTCATAAGAGTTTTTGCATCAAAGCGCTCGGCTCGGTAGAAAATACGTCTACCTTCCCCACCTGTAAGCTCTTCGTAATGTTTCATGTCACGCTCACTAAACGATTACAGTAATCAAATTAATACACTAAAAATAGCACATCTCATTTACCGCTCAGAAGATTTCGAATATTTTTTCAAAATAACGAAAAACCAACCAAGTGGTCCCCAATAGTCAAATTGTTAACCATATTTATTAACTATAAAATTTAGTTACCGTTAACAATTGGTTAAGATTATAGGCTCAACTTAAAAGGAAAGACAACAAGTTAAGTCTAAATCCGCCATTACTATTTTGCTATACAAGATATTGGGGGCATTTGTCGCAAAACTACTGGATTTAACAAATTGTTGTATTGTGCGATATGAATTATTTTGTCTGTTTCTAGAAAAACGGTGAAAATTTGGTGACAATGGTTTCATAAATGTCACGCTTGAAAGGGACAATCTCGGAAACAAGGTTTTCCGGGGGTGACCATTTCCATTCAGCGAATTCAGCATGTTTTGTCGCAATATTGATGTCCGAATTCTCTCCGAGAAACCGAAAAAGAAACCATTTTTGTTTTTGACCTCTGTATTTTCCTTTCCAGACTTTACCGACTAGGTCTTCAGGAAGGTCATATTCGATCCACTCCTGTAAGCTGTGTAGAAGTTCAACTTGTTGAGTACCAATTTCTTCCATAAGTTCCCGCAGCGCTGCATCAAGCGGCTGTTCCCCCGGGTCGATACCGCCTTGAGGCATCTGCCAATATTGCGATACCATATCAATCCGTCGCCCAACAAAAACATGGTTGTGCTTGTTAATCACCATCATGCCAGCACAGGGCCGATACGGGAGTTGAGAGGCGGTGTTGGCGGTTGTCATTTAATATCCTGTCTATTTACAAGCGCAGAAACCGGTGCCAATACAATCCCCTTATTTTCCAGAGATGCTGTCCAGGCTGCCAAGCGTTCCAAAGTGGCTGGATAGGGGTATCCAATGCCGATGGCAGAACCAGATTTCAGCGCGATATTTTCGAGCTCGGCTAGGCGCGCATCAAGTGTTTCAGAATCCGCCCGATGGTCTAGAAATCGATTGTTCAGCGCGACGGGAATGGAAAGCTCTTTGGCGATTTTCGCCGCGACACTATTGCTGGCGGTGCGACTGTCAACATAGAGAAGATCTTTCTCTTTGAGGACGGCTAGGACAGGTTCCATATGCTCCCGGGAAGCCGTGAATTTTGAACCCATTTGATTTGTCAGACCAGCATAGCCGGAAAATCGGTTGAGGCTCCAATTGAGCCGTTCCGAATTTTCAGCAGGTGTCAGGCTCGTCAGCAAAGCGCGAGGGCCAGGGTCGGTTTTCGGATAGCCCACAGGTTCCATCGGTAGCTGCAACAGGACCTCATGACCCTTCGCTCGCGATTTATCGATCCAACTCTGCAATCGTTGGCCATAAGGATTGAAGGCCAGGGTAACTGCGGCGGGAAGTTGATCAATTGCGGCTGTCGTACCAGCTTTGCTGATGCCCATCTCGCTGATTATAATCGCGATCCGCGGTCGGTTTTTTGAATCCTCGAACGGTTCCGCATTAGCCTGCCAGAGCGGTTTGCCTGTAATTGGTAGCGTCAGAACCACGGGTTCGACAGGAGGAGAAACAGCTTCTGGCTCGAGATCAGCTGGTTTCACTTCATCGACGACAGGTGGCGCCATAACTGTATAGGACGGCTGCGAAGGGGGCAGGACCAGGGCCAGCTCAACAGTACCCTCAATGGGAAGAGTTGGTGCCTCTTCAAGCCATTCGGGAGTTTCCGCCTTAATTCCTTCTATTTCTGGAACCAGCTGTTTCGCCTCATTGTCAGGTGAAGCTTCCACGATTTCTTCGGTGTTTTCGAGGTCGGAAGAATACTCTGGAGCAACTGTGTTTTCCGGTGTATCCAGCATAACAGCATCTGTCGGAGCAATATCGGCAACAACAATATCCGGGCCTGCCTCAGTTGGAGTAATTATTGCTGGGTCAGTGGTTTCTACGGCTGTAACGACCTCATCTATTGCCACAGAAACCAATTCCTCTGCCGCCGGTACAGCTGGCAGCTCATTATTGGTACCGGTCTCGGAAACGACAGGCGTGCCGGCGGCGGGCTCGACATTTAATATTTCCCGCATTTCCTCTGCCGGGATAGCAGCTTCATTCTTGCTGATTGTTTCGGGGTGCTCGACAACGGTTTCTGTGACTCCCCGCCCGTCCGCTATTGCTGGGTTGCGCTCGACGGTTTTCGGTATTTCCAGGGGTAATGGATCGAGAATGGCAACTAATTCAGTGTCCTTCTGCGCGGGTTTTGCTGCCGCTACCTCGGCTGTATCAGCGGGAGTGACTTCAGGTGGTTGGGCCGCCAAAACCCCCGGATCTACAACTTTCTCAAGCGGGTCAGTAGCGGGTGTGGGCGTAACTTTTGCCGTTGCTACCGAGGCCAGTGGCTTTTGAGCGGTGCCATCAGTCTCATCTTCTGCACTCTGCATTTCTTTCTGATTGGCGGATGCTGTCTTTTCGGCGGCGGGAATAACCTGGTCAGGAAGGACTAGGGGAGTGCCAATTGCCGCTAGCGCAGAGATCGTTTTTGGCGAAAATTCGCCCTCATGATTTAGATAGACCCAGGCGCTTCCGCCAATGACGGCAAGCATTAGAGCTATGGAAAAAACGAACAAAACCGACACCCTGTTGCGGGGGGCCGGTTTTGATAAGCGGTGTTCTTTTACATTTCGCACGACAATCGAGCCTTTTTAACCAGACGTTGGCCCGATCGCATTGTGCATGACAAATTTCAGGCCGATAGGCAGATTATCCTTTTTTGGCATCTTTTGTAGCAAATAGCCAGACGCCTTTTAACAAATCCTTCGCCCGCAATAACTGGTAATCCAGATTTTCAGCTGGTGCGTCATTTGCGTTGGCGGCTGGATCGGTTTTGGCGTCACCTTCATTGCCATTTTCAAGGTGGTTCCGAAGATCGGCTTCTGCCCGGCGCCCATTTTGCTTCAGAACTTCCAGCTTAGCTTGTTCAACCTCAATATCCGGTGTAATTCCTTTGGCCTGGATAGAGGTCCCGGAGGGTGTATAGTACCGGGCCGTTGTCATCCGCATTGCCCCCTTACCTTGCAAGGGAACAATTGTTTGAACGGACCCTTTACCAAAGCTTTTAGTACCAAGAATTACCGCACGGCCGTGATCTTGCAATGCGCCCGCAACGATTTCCGATGCGCTCGCCGAGCCACCATTAATCAAAACAATGACCGGTTTTCCTTCGGCAATATCGTCAGATTTTGCATTATAGCGCTGGGCGTCATTTGCATCGCGACCCCTTGTGGAGACAATTTCACCTTTTTCAAGAAAAGCATCGGAGACGGCAATAGCCTGATCTAGCAACCCACCTGGGTTATTTCTCAAATCCAAGACTATTCCCTTAAAGTCCCCACCAGCTTCGTCTTTTAGTTTTTGCACAGCTTTGCGCAGGCCTTTGTCCGTTTGCTCGGTAAAGCTCGAGACACGGACATACAGAATATCTTCATCCTCCACACGTCCGCGAACTGATTGTACTGTAATGATGGCTCGTGTGATTACAATTTCGAGTGGTTCTTTTTCGCCTTCCCGGCGAACGGTCAGCGCAAGATCCGTATCGACCAATCCGCGCATCCTTTCAACAGCTTCGGAAAGCGTCAGGCCCATAACAGCTTCACCGTCCAAATGCGTAATATAGTCGCCCGCCTTGATCCCCGCTTTTGATGCGGGTGTGTCGTCAATGGGGGAGACGACTTTTACCAGGCCATTTTCCATAGTGACTTCGATGCCCAAACCGCCAAATTTACCGCGGGTCTGAACTTTCATGCCGTCATAATTTTTCGGATTCAGGTAGCTTGAATGCGGATCCAGAGAACTAAGCATGCCGTTAATGGCTGCTTCAATAAGCTCTGCGTCATCGACTTCCTCTACATAGTCTTCGCGGATTTTAGCAAACACGTCACCAAACAGGTTCAGTTGCTGATATGTTTCTGAACTGGCCTCTACGCGCTTATCCGGCGTCGCAATGATGGCAATTGACAATATGACAACTGATACTGCCAATACACCCGTTACAACATGTCTCATTATCCGCTTACCTTTCTATTGTTCGCCATTAACCAGGGCCCTGGATTGATAGGCGAACCTTTACTCCTAAGTTCCATATAGAGTTTTGGTTTCTCTTTACTACTTTTTTTCATTTGCCCTACCGGCTCTCCTGCAAGAAGAAGTTGTCCGACAGCGCCTTCAATAGATCCTAATCCCGCCAACAGCGTATGAAATCCATCTCCATGATCAATGATCAGTAACAGGCCGTAATGTCGAAAAGGCCCTGCGAAGGCAATCTGTCCATCAAATGGAGAAATAACGGCGGCCTCCGGTCTGCTCTCAATTACGATCCCTTTTTGCTGTCCTGCTTTCTTGGATTCATTGTAGTTTGAAACTATCCTACCGCCAACAGGTAAAGGAAGTGTGCCTTTCGCTTCGCGAAACCGCTTACCAATTCCCGCTCGCGCCACCTGAACAGGCTTTTCCTTGATTACTTGTTTCTTTTCAACAGGTTCTGAAGCAGCAACGGCCGCTTCCGGGGTCTGCTGTTTTTCGGCTTTCGCCAATGCATCTGCTTTTTCTCTTTGCTTTTTCAGCTCTGCTTCTTTGCGGGAGATTTCCTGCTGCAGTCGTTTTTCTTCCGCAGCCTTGGCTTTTCGCCGATCCTGCGCCAATTTTTCCATTAACGCCGTTGTGCTACGGACATTCGCCGTCAGTTCGTTCAGGCGTTTCTGTTCCTTGTTACGAACACCCGCAAGTTTGCTTTGCGCTGATTTCTTTGCCGCGATCAATTGGTCGAGGGATTTTTGCTCAATTAGTCTGATTTTCCTTAGATTTTCAAACTCGGCTTTCTCTCGAGAATAATCTGCACGGAGGTTCTCCAACGCTTTCAGTTGCTGCGCAAGCTGATCTGCATCGTCTTTGAGAGTTGGAATAATATTGCGAAGGAGTGCGGAAGTACGCAGGCTATCAATCAGGCCGGTCGGGTTTCCAATTATTGTCCCTTCAGGCTGCCGACTTAAATTGACCAGGGCTGATAGAGTTGCGGCCAATTCTTCATTTCGCTTTGATAAATCGTCAAGTGTATCATCTTCGACCTGTTTGATGTCCGCTAGTCGCTGTTCCACATCTACCAGGTTCTGATCAAGGGATGTGAGCGTCTTCGCGGCGGTAACCAACTTTGCTTTCAAGCCAATAATTTCGGCATCCAGGTTATTCAATTGGCGGGTAAAGGTCTCGTTTCGATTGGAAGATGATGCGAGAGCTTTTTGTAACGCTTTCAAATCATCTTGGGTCGTGTTGGCTATACTGATGGTTGGCGCCAGTAGCAGGCACATAAGGCATAAATACAATGAAACGGCAGAAAACAAGCCGTTACGTGTAAAACAGCTGAAACTAGGACGCAGCACGTTTATAGTCATTTCCTTCCGCACCGATAGCAAGATTATGTCCCGTCATTTCGGCAGGTGCTGTAATATTTAAAAAATGTAGGAGTGTCGGCGCGATATCGGCCAGCGTTCCATTATTAAGCTGAGTGATACCGCTTCCTGCGGCAAGTACAAACGGAACAAGATTTGTTGTATGGGCCGTATGAGGCTTTTCCGTTTCCGGATCACGCATCAATTCAATATTTCCATGATCCGCCGTGATCAGCATTGTGCCCGAAGCATCGGCCACGGCATCCCTCAAGCGGCCGATGCAGCCATCAATAGTTTCAACTGCCTTAATGGCCGCCGGCATGACACCTGTATGGCCAACCATATCTGGGTTAGCAAAATTTACGACGATGAGATCGAAGGACCCCGATTGTATTGCAGCAATAAGTTTGTCCTCCACTTCCGGTGCCGACATTTCAGGTTTCAGATCATATGTTGCAACTTTCGGGCTTGGTACGAGAATGCGTTCCTCACCGGAATACACGCGCTCTTCCCCGCCGTTCAGGAAAAACGTCACATGGGCATATTTTTCTGTTTCGGCGATACGAAGTTGCGTGCGGCCAGCTCGCGACACTATCTCTCCCAATGTGTTGTTTACCTGCACGGGCGGGAAGAGGGCGGGAATGAAACCAGCAAGGGCCGCCGAATACTCGACCATCCCCTTTATGGATGCGAGCTGGGGGCGGTGTCCGCGGTCAAATCCGTCAAAATCCGGTTCTACTATCGCGCTGAGCAGTTCGCGTGCTCTATCTGCACGGAAATTCGCACAAATGATTCCATCGCCATCCTGAATGCCAGTAAAATCTTTCTGGACCAACGGTTTAATGAATTCGTCGGTTTCTTCTTTATCATAAGCCGCTCGAACTGCGGTGACGGGGTCGCTGAAGGACGTGCCCTTGCCGGAAAACAGAGCTTCGTAGGCTATCTGGATCCGATCCCAGTTTGTATCCCGATCCATGGCAAAATATCGACCGCATAGGGTGGCTATGGATGTATTTTTTAATCCGGAAATGTCAGAGGTGATTTGTGCTACGAAATCCGCACCGCTCGTTGGTGGGGTATCCCGACCGTCCATAAATCCATGAATTCGCACTGGAATATCTGCATTATCAAGTATCTGCGCGACAGCCGCCATATGATCCTGGTGAGAATGAACTCCACCAGGTGACAGCAGGCCGGCCAGATGGCAAATGCCACCTGTTGCTCGGAGTTTCACAATAAGGTCAAGAAGTTCCGGATTTGCGGCAAGCGTGCCGGTCTCTATTTCCTCATTGATCCTTGGCAGGTCCTGAAGCACAACGCGCCCACTGCCGATGGTCATGTGACCGACTTCTGAATTCCCCATTTGACCGTCGGGTAATCCAACATCCAATCCAGAAGTTCCCAGCAGGCTTTTTGGCCGTGTTTCCAGCATGTGATCCCAATTGGGCGTCTGACCCTGCGCGATGGCATTATCGATCACTTTGTCACTATGGCCCCACCCGTCCAGAATACAAAGCAGGACAGGCCCATTTGGCTGTGTTTTTACGTCGTTTGTCATGATGTCTTTATAGTACTGTTAGGTTTAAGATTCTATTAGTTTCATGCCCGATGATAGGGATGATTTGCGAGAATTGACGACGCCCGGTAGAGCTGCTCGGCCAGAAGGCCGCGTACCATCAAATGTGGCCAGGTCATCGGGCCCAGAGAAAGGAGGCGATCAGCAGCTTTCAGGGTTGAAGGATCATGACCCTCAGCTCCACCAATCAAAAACGCTACATTCTGCGCTCCCGTGTCGGCATATTGCTCCAGTAGTTGTGCAAATTCAACGCTTGTGAACGCTTTCCCCGTTTCATGTAGGACGACCAAGCGGGCATTATCGGGAACTGCCTTCATCAGCAGTTCGGCCTCTCTAACTTTCCGTTGAGCGCCTTTCAAGGGGCGTTTTTCTTCAACTTCCTTCAGCTCAACGGGCCAGGGCAATCGACTGGCATACTCACTATATAATGCGGGCAAGGGACCGCCCCGAAACCTGCCGACACTGGCAATGGTAAGGCGCATAAAGCCCTCCTGAACGTTACCGCTTATTCGAAGCTGATGACTAGTTCGTCATTTCCATGGGGAAATCCGGAGACCAGATTTTCTCCAGGTTGTAGAAATCCCGCACTTCCGGACGGAACAGGTGGATGATGACATCACCGGCGTCGACCAGAATCCAGTCTCCGTTGGTTTTGCCCTCTATCCGCACCGAACCGAAACCTTCTTCTTTGATACGCGTGCGTAAATGGTCCGCCATCGCGCCCACCTGACGGGAGGAGCGGCCATTGGCGATAATCATATAATCTGCGAAGGAGGTTTTACCGGAGAGATCGATAGAAACAAGTTCTTCCGCTTTGTCATCATTGAGTGTGTCTTCAACGAGGTCGCGGAGTTTAGCAACTACAGCTTTGTTAGCATTCATAATAGGGGTCAATTATTCTCCATAAATGTGATCATGAAACATGCCTACATTGTTAATTTGGGTATTTTTTGGTTCAAGAGCAAGTATTACCTGCTCTGTCACGGAAATTTCTTATATGTGTACTGCTTATTTTGTGTGCCGTTTGCGATACAAAAACCCAGCAGGGAGGGGGAGAGGAAGCGAAATGGGGTATCGGTTTACCCTCTGCTGCTGGAAAAAGACGATACTCGCGGAATTTTTGGGCGATTGGACCATTTAGTGCCTGATATGTATAGCCAGGTCGGTTGAAAACAGCGATGGGAACTGTGTCCATAATGTTCTCCCATCGGTACCATTTGGGGAACTGCACAAGGTTGTCCGCGCCCATAAGCCAGACAAATTGGCAATCGGGGTACGATTCTATCAATTTTGGTAACATTTTTGCCGTGCGCGGCTCGTTAATTCTGGTCTCAAAGTCTGATACTTTGATATTCGGGTGTTTCGCAATTTTCTTTGCGCCTGCCATCCTGTCCCGAAAATCACCCATGCCATCGCTGGTTTTCAGTGGATTTTGCGGAGAAACCAACCACCAGACCTCATCCAGCGCAAGAAGCCGCAAGGCGGTCAGGCTGATATCCCGATGTCCCTGATGGGCTGGGTTGAAGGAGCCACCCAGAATTCCAATTTTTCGTGGCCGCATATGAGCTATCAGGGCCGGATCTGGCCAGTCCCTTTAACAATATATTTGAAGCTGGTGAGCTGCTCGACGCCCACTGGGCCACGTGCATGCATTTTGCCCGTTGAGATACCGATTTCAGCGCCCATGCCAAATTCGCCGCCATCCGCAAATTGCGTCGAGGCATTCTGCAGTAATATCGCACTATCAACAACGTCCATGAAAGTTTTTGCCGCGGCTGCATTCTCGGTGATGATACAATCCGTATGGTGGGATCCATAATGCTCAATATGGTCCAAAGCAGCCTGTATATTTTCAACTGTCTTAATAGACAGGATTGGTTCCAGATACTCTGTTTGCCAATCTGCTTCAGTTGCACTGATGACACGTTTATCCATTGCCATGACGTGATCGTCACCGCGAATTTCGCAGCCTGCATTGAACAGTGTATCAAGAATAGCCGGCAGCTGATTTGCGGCGACGGATTTATGCACCAACAATGTTTCAAGCGCACCACAGACACTGACGCGGCGCATTTTGGAATTAAGGACAATGTCCAATGCCTTGGCAGCGTCAGAATATTCATCAATATATATATGAACAAGCCCATCCAGATGGGAGAAAACAGGGATCCGGCTTTCAGTCTGCACCCGTTCGATCAGCTTATAGCTACCGCGGGGAACGATTACATCAACATATTCCGACAGCGTTAGTAGTTCACCGACTGCGGCCCGGTCCGTGGTCGGAATCATTTGAATGGCATCGGCGGGCAGACCCGCGCCGACCAGACCTTCTTGCAAACAGGACCAGATGGCCCGGCTGGAATGATAACTTTCAGAGCCACCGCGTAATATACAGGCATTTCCAGCTTTCAGGCAGAGGCTGCCCGCGTCCGCTGTTACGTTGGGGCGGGATTCATAAATTATACCAATTACACCGAGAGGAACCCGAACTCGTGATATTGCAAGGCCGTTAGGCCGATCCCACTCGGCCATGATATCGCCGACCGGGTCAGGTAGATCCGCAATCGCATCCAAACCTGACGCCATGGCGCCAATCCGGTCTTCGGTCAGTTCCAGCCGGTCCAGCATGGCCGCAGAAATGCCTTTTTCCCTGGCAGCCGTCATGTCAGTTGAATTGGCAGCTAGTATTTCCGCGGATCGATCGCGCATTGCTGTTGCTGCTTTGCGGAGCGCAGAATTCTTGGCATCCGTTGACGCCATTGCGAGGGATTTGGCAGCATTTTTTGCGCGGCGCCCCAGATCCTGCATCATGCTGGCGATGGTATCATTCTCGCTCAAGTTTGAATGTACGGTCATATTTTTTCCAATTTGCCCATTAGTTTAATGCAAGTTCATCGCGGTGTATCATTTCATCCCGACCAGAATAGCCTAGAATCTCGGTGATCTCACCACTTTTATGACCACATATGCGGGCGGCATCAGCCGAAGAATAGGCGACAAGGCCACGTCCGAGTTCTATGCCCCCAGCATTCATAACCGTCACCAGATCACCACGTTCGAATCTGCCCTCTACTTTCGTAACGCCCGCGGGCAACAGACTTTTCCCCAAACCCAGGGCCTTTTCGGCACCGGTATCGACAAAAATGCGCCCTTGCGATGTCAGACTGGCAGCAATCCATTTTTTGCGGGCTTTACGCGGCGTATCATGGGCGAGGAAACAAGTTGTGTTTGCGCCGTTCTCTATTGCCGACATCGGATGAGCAATCGTGCCGCTGGCAATAAACATGTTGCAGCCCGCTGCCATGGCAATTTGTGCGGCTTTGAGTTTTGTGATCATGCCGCCGCTGCCCACTTCTGTACGGGATATACCAGCCATGGCCATGATTTCGTCGTTAAGCTCTGTTACTTCGGGGATCAGGGCTGCATGATCGTTCCTATTCGGATCGCAGTCATATAAGCCATCGATATCACTGAGCAGTACGAGACAATCTGCACTGATCATCTGGGCGACGCGGGCGGCCAGGCGATCATTGTCGCCATAGCGAATTTCGCTGGTGGCCACCGTATCATTTTCATTGACCACCGGAATAGCACCGAGCCCGAGCAGGGTGGCGATGGTACTCCGCGCATTTAAATAGCGTCGGCGTTCCTCCGTGTCGGAGGGGGTCAGAAGAATTTGTGCGACTTGCAAGTTCTGTAACGCAAGAATTTCCTGATAAGCGTGAGCCAGTTGGATTTGGCCAGCCGCAGCCGCGGCCTGGCTTGCCTCCAGTTTGAGGGAGCCATTGGGTAGACCCAGCACATGCCGTCCCATGGCGATGGACCCACTGGACACAATGAGCACTTCCTGACCACGATCGCGCATTTTAGAAATGTCCTCGCTGAGCGCCTTCAGCCAGTCGCGGCGAATTCGTCCAGTTTCGCCATCCACAAGCAGTGCTGAACCGATTTTGATCACAACCCGCCGGGCTTTGGTAAGTCGGGTAATCAGGGCTGCCATGTTTCAGGCTCTTCGCCGGCGAGGCGTTTTTCAGTGGCGATAATTTCAGCTTCTTCTTCTTTTTTACTCTCGTCGATAATCTTCTGGAGTGAAAAAAGCAATTCTTCGACATTGTCGCCGACCACGGCTGATATGGTCTGAACGGATTTACCCGACGCTTTTTCAAGGGCGGCCTTCTTTTCCTCTATTTCCTCGTCATAGAGGGAATCGATTTTGTTCAGGACAAGAATCTCTTCTTTTTCGGCGAGTTCCTGTGCATAGGCTTCCAGTTCGCCGCGGATCGTTTTATAGGCACCAACGACATCTTCCTCTGTGCCATCCACTAAATGCAGCAGAACACGACATCTTTCCACATGTCCGAGAAACCGATGGCCGAGGCCAATGCCCTCAGATGCGCCTTCAATAAGGCCGGGAATGTCGGCCAGGACAAATTCCCGTGCGCCGACGCCAACAACGCCAAGCTGCGGGACAAGCGTGGTAAAGGGATAATCGGCAATTTTCGGTTTTGCCCGACTTGTTACACTCAGAAATGTAGACTTGCCGGCATTGGGTAATCCAACAAGGCCGGCATCGGCGATCAATTTCAATCGTAGCCATACCCAGCGTTCTTCCCCAGGCCAGCCGGGTTCAATTTTGCGCGGCGCGCGATTAGTTGAGGTTTTAAACGCCGCGTTGCCGCGACCCCCGTCCCCGCCCTTGCAAAGGACATGGCTCTGACCGATTTTGGTGAAATCCATGATCAGCGTTTTATTGTCTTCTTCAAAAACCTGCGTTCCGACAGGAACTTTAAGGATCATATCACTTGCCGCTGCTCCGCTGCGATCCCGCCCCATGCCATGGGCGCCGCTTTTGGCTTTGAAATGTTGCTGATAGCGGTAATCGATAAGCGTATTAAGGCCATCAACGCATTCAATGACAATGGAGCCGCCCCGGCCGCCATCCCCGCCATTCGGACCGCCAAATTCAATAAATTTTTCCCGCCGGAAACTGAGGGCACCGGGCCCGCCGTTGCCGGAGCGTAAAAATACTTTTGCCTGATCCAGAAATTTCATAAAACTGCCTACCGAAATGCCACCGGAGCGACCCCCGAAGACTATAGTCAAAAACAAAAAAAGGGGAATGGCCGGACCATTCCCCTTCTTCAATCTCTTAGCCGTGTAACGCGGGCGTTATGCCTGCTGCTCTACGGATACATAGATCTTTCCGCCACTCTTTTTGGTAAACTTAACATTACCTTCAGTAACGGCGAAGATGGTGTGATCCTTGCCTAGTCCAACATTCTCTCCCGGGTACCATTTGGTGCCGCGCTGGCGCAGAATGATGTTGCCAGAAATAACTTTTTCGCCACCATATTTCTTGATGCCGAGACGACGACCTGCTGAGTCGCGACCGTTACGGGATGAACCGCCAGCTTTTTTATGTGCCATCTAAACTACTCCTTGGTTTTCTTTGGCGCCGCCTTTTTAGGCGCTGCCTTTTTCGGTGCCGCTTTTTCTGCCTTAGGGGCCGCCGCTTTTTTCGGGGCCGCTGCTGTCTTCGGTGCTGTTTTCTTCGGCGCAGCCTTTTTAGCTTCAGTTTTTTCTGCAGCCGGAGCCTCTGCCTTCTTGGCAGGAGCTGCTTTCTTAGGAGCGGCTTTCTTAGGAGCGGCTTTCTTGGCACCCTTGGCAGAAATATCCGTGATCCGCAGAACCGTCAAATCCTGGCGATGGCCAGCTTTACGGCGATAGTTCTGACGGCGTTTTTTCTTGAAGACAACAATTTTGTCTGCGCGAGCCTGCTCCAGCAGAGTGGCGGAAACAACCGCACCTTCCAAAATTGGCGAACCAACAGACAAAGCGCCGTCGTCGCCTGCGATGGCCAGGACCTGGTCCAACTGTACATTGTCACCGGTTTCGCCTGAGAGGCGCTCTACCTTGATGACATCGTCTTTGGCGACTTTATATTGCTTGCCGCCGGTTTTGATCACTGCAAACATGGCTGATCCGTTTCGAACATAATGAATGGGCCGCCAAGACTGATTTCCTCGCGTACCTCAATTGAAGGGCGCAATATATCCATGAGACCTGCGAAGTCAACAGGATTCAAGCGGCTTTCGAAAGTTTTTGGACCATTCTGTACTTGCGCTGCCAAAACCCTTGCAGTAAAAGCCGCCATTCAGTGTTTTAGGGGCTGTAAACACCTATATACAGGATTAAGGGCGCGGCGCCCTTTTATGCGGTCGGTTGGCAGAGTGGCTGAATGCGCTGGTCTCGAAAACCGGTAAGGGTGCAAGCCCTTCGAGAGTTCGAATCTCTCACCGACCGCCATTTGCTTAGCTCCGGCGACTTTCCAATAGGCTTGAATAGATGTGAATCCCATTGTTTTTCAAGAAAACCCGTTTTCCATGAGGCACACTATTGGATCATAGAAATTTACATGCGTGATGAATATCAAGCGGTCTAGATAATTTACGAAGTCGTTTGCTATGACATTGACGGACGTACTACAGTGGTCAAAAAATAAGAAAAAATGGAAAACCCATGTCAAGCTTCCGGGCTTTAAGGCCAGTCCTGCCCATACTTATTGCGGCATCCCTAATGCTAACACTTAGTTTTGGGTTCCGGCAAAGCCTGGGTATTTTCATGCCCTCCCTCACGCGTGAGATTGCGGTTACTGTTACGGATTTTACCTTTGCCATCGCCATGCAAAATCTCGTCTGGGGTCTGTGCCAACCGTTGGCCGGCATCCTGGCAGATCGTTGGGGATTTAGGCCTGTCATGATCACTGGGGTCGTTTTCTACATTATTGGGCTTACAAGCCTGGCCAGTGCGGATGGTGTTTTTATGGTGATACTGGGCGCGGGCATTTGTGTAGGTGTGGCCATGGCGTGCGCCTCCTTCGCCATGACAATGTCTGTAACATCAAGGCTGGTTCCTGTGTCGATCCGCAGTACAGCCCTGGGCATTGTATCTGCCGTTGGATCGCTTGGTGTCATGGTGACAGCACCGCTGGGGCAATTTCTTGTCTCATCCTTTGACTGGCGAATTGCACTTTTCGGCTTCGCTTTGCTTGCTGTGCTTGCGCTCCCAGCAGCCTGGATAGCCGGGCGCGTGGACAAAGAGGCACCGCTTGAGCTCTCCTCTGACAATTCTGACAGATTGCCGGCAGGGGCTGCGATTGCAAAGGCTTTTCAGAACGCGCCCTTTCTGGTTATGGCGACTGCCTATTTTGTTTGTGGCATGCAGCTTGTTTTTCTGACCACACATCTTCCTTCCTATTTACAGATTTGTGGCATGGATCCGATGCTGGGCGCGTCAGCTATCGGTATAATCGGCGGTTTCAATGTTGTGGGGAGCCTGTTCTTCGGGTGGGCGGGAGGCCGGTGGCCAAAGCTGGTTCTCTTGGGGATAATCTATTGCTCCCGCTCTATTGTGCTCGCCTGCTACTTCATTCTGCCGCCAACCCCGGAAACAACAATTCTGTTTGCCGCATTGATGGGTTTCCTGTGGTTGGGTGTCTCCCCCCTTGTTGCTGGATCCGTTATTGAGATGTTCGGATTGCGGTGGCAAGCGATGTTGCAGGGTTTCGCTTTTTTCAGTCACCAGATGGGCAGTTTTCTGGGGGCCTTTGGTGGTGGATGGCTATTTGATAAGTTCGGCTCCTATGACCTCGCGTTGCAAATTGGAGTCAGCCTGGGCTTGCTTGCCGGTGCCGTTCAAATTCTGTTTGCCTTGTACAGGCCTCCTGTAAACCCGATCGCCGCTCAAGGATGAACGTCCTGTCTTCTGCTAGAGGAGGCAAGGGTTCTCTTAGATCTGGCATTTATGCAGGCCATCTGCGAGACTATTATAAAAATACGGAGTGCTAAATCGTGAGTAAATTGCAAGTCATTCACTATACGGATTACAAAAGCCCCTATGCCTATTTGGCAGTGGAGGCCGCGTATGCCTTGGAAGAGGATTTTGACTTGGAAGTCATATGGCGTCCATACACCCTTGATATTGAATCCTTCGCCGGCTCTGTTGAAAACCGGAACCCCGTACAATGGCGCAAGGTGAAATATGCATATATGGACATGCGGAGATTCGCTACGAAACGGGATCTAATTATCAAGGGACCGCGCAAGGTATACGACTCGCATCCGGCCACGATCGGCATGCTGTTTGCGCAGGATCAGGGGCGAGAGATTTTCCGCAACTATAATGATGCCGTCTTCTATCGGTTTTGGAACCATATAGTAGAAGTAGATGATGTTGGCGCCATGGAAGCGATCCTGATGGAATCTGGGGCAGATGTTCGCGGTTATCGGGCGTTTTTGAAAGGCGAGGGCCGCAAACGGCATGATGACATAAAATGTGACGCGGAAAAGCAAGGTGTCTTTGGTGTTCCTTCGTTTTTGTTCGAAGGGGAGCAATTCTGGGGATACGACCGGATTGATCTGCTGCGGGAGCGGATAGCGGAGGCGTCAGGCCTGATGAGCTGATGTTGGTTTCGAATTGTTCTCATGCGGCGCCATATCGGATAAATTGTCGCAGGCCTCTGAATATAAATGACATTTTTTCGTAATTTGCTAGATTAGCCTCGCACTTAGTCAGCGGGGTACAACAGCATGTTCGATATCAGCGCAATCGATTTGGCGCGGATGCAGTTCGCTTTTACAGTTTCTTTTCACATTATATTTCCAGCCTTTTCCATTGGTCTTGCCAGTTACCTTGCCGTGCTGGAAGGATTGTGGCTGTGGAAAAAGGACGTCACCTATTTAAACGCCTTCAATTTCTGGAAAACCATTTTTGCGGTTGGCTTTGGTATGGGTGTCGTATCGGGCATCGTAATGGCGTATCAGTTTGGAACGAACTGGGCTGTCTTTTCCGACAAGGCGGGGCCGGTGATCGGGCCGCTTATGGGTTATGAAGTTCTGTCAGCCTTTTTTCTAGAGGCGGGTTTTCTGGGCGTGATGCTGTTTGGTCAGAAGAAGGTTGGACCCAAGCTCCACTACTTCGCAACCCTGATGGTCGCGGTCGGGACCCTGTTCTCAGCGTTCTGGATCTTATCGGTTAATTCCTGGATGCAAACACCGGCCGGATACGTGATGAACGACGCGGGCCAGTTTGTTCCGGACGACTGGATTGAAGTCATCTTTAATCCGTCATTTCCGTATCGGTTTGTTCATATGGTTCTGGCAGCGTATTTGACCACGGCTTTTGTTGTTGGCGCTGTTGCCGCATATCATCTGCTGAAAAACAACACCGACAAAGCGGCGCGTGTAATGTTTTCGATGGCGATGTGGATGGCGGCGTTGGTAACCCCGATCCAGATGGTTGCGGGCGATCAGCAGGGCTTGAACACCCTCAAGCATCAGCCCGCTAAGATCGCGGCAATAGAAGGCCATTATGAGGATTATAGGGGCGCGCCTCTAGTGCTATTCGGGATCCCGGATGACGAAAAGGAAGAGCTTCTTTATCCCATAGAGATCCCAAAACTGGGATCCCTCCTGCTCACCCATTCATGGGAGGGAGAATTGCGGGGACTGAAATCATTTCCCAAGGAAGACAGACCAAATTCTTTTATCGTTTTCTGGACATTTAGAGTGATGGTGGCCATGGGAATGGTTATGTTGATTGTCGGCATATGGAGTCTGGTCCGTCGAGTTCAAGGTAGACTCTATGACGACCGCTGGCTGGCGCGCGCGGCTATTGTCGCCGGTCCGACCGGTTTCATTGCCGTATTATGTGGCTGGGTGACAACAGAAGTCGGGCGCCAGCCCTGGACGGTGTATGGCGCCTTGCGGACAGCGGAAAGCGTCTCTCCGATAAATGCCGCCGAAGTCGCGACATCACTCCTGGCATTTATCGTTGTGTATTTCGTGCTGTTCGGGATGGGTGTCTTTTATATGTTGCGGCTGATGTCAAAAACGCCTGATGGGGATACGGACCATGAAACCTCCAGCCTTAAGCGCGCTTCAGGCCTTACCGGAGCACCGTCAACTCTGGACCATTCTGGCCACTGAGGAGGATTAGGATATGGAGTTTGATTTACCTCTCATATGGGCTGCAATAATCGCCTTCGCAATTTTGGCATATGTTGCGCTTGATGGTTTCGATCTTGGTGTCGGGATCATGTTTCCCTTCGTCTCTGAAAAAACGGATCATCGAGACATGATGATGAATTCGGTGGCACCAATCTGGGATGGGAATGAAACCTGGCTGGTCCTTGGTGGTGGTGGCCTGTTTGCCGTATTTCCTCTGGCGTATGCTGTTGTAATGCCGGCTCTTTATGCGCCAATCATTGCTATGTTATTGGGTTTGATATTCCGCGGTGTTGCATTTGAGTTTCGCTGGCGCGCGTCTCAGAAAAACCGAATCTGGTGGGATCGTTCCTTTGCCTTTGGGTCAATTCTGGCAACGTTTGCACAAGGTGTTTGTCTGGGCGCTCTTATTCAAGGTATCCATGTGGTTGATCGCAGTTATGCGGGCGGATCGTTTGACTGGCTGTCGCCATTCTCCCTTTTGACCGGATTCGCCTTGATCGTTGGATATGTCCTGTTGGGCTCTACCTGGCTGGTTATGAAAACGGAAGGTGACCTGCAAACCATCGCGCGGAAATTTGCGCAAAGGTCCGGCGTACTGATACTGGTCCTTATTGGGGCCGTGAGCTTCGCAACGCCGTTCTTGCACCCGGATTATTTTACTCGATGGTTCGAAGGACCCAGCCTAATATTTTCCGTATTGGTTCCATTTTTTCTAGCGATCTGCGCTGGCATTCTGTTTATCGGGTTACGGCGCAAACAAGAAATTCGCCCGTTTCTCGCGGCCCATGGCATATTTATTCTGTGCTATATCGGTATTGGGATTACTTTCTATCCCTATATGGTCCCTCCCAGTTTAACCATTTGGGCTGCCGCGGCCCCGGAAAAAAGCTTGCTCTTCCTTCTGGTGGGAACCCTGGTTTTGGTGCCAATGATACTTGCTTATACAATTCACGCCTATTGGGTCTTTCGTGGCAAGGTTGATACATCCGGTGGCTATCATTGATGTCGGTGACAGTGAAAAGAACACTGTGGTTTATTGGCTTGTGGCTAGCAGGTGTCCTGGTCGTTGGGTCGGTTGCTTACGGGTTGCGATTGGTTTTGTTACCATAGTTTGACATCAAACAGTTTTTTGTCGTAATAAGCACCAAATTGTGCAGCCGTGAGATTGCGTTATGTTCTTGCCTCCTTCAGTCCGTCTGTCTAGGGTGAGGTACATTTTATCAACGGCGTTTTTCTTGGGAAGGAAAAGGCGTCTCCGCAGTGCGGCTAAATGGTTACAAATTGATATTTGTCGGAGCTAACAGGTCGGCGATATCGGGGGAGCTTGATGGAATATTTTACGCAGCAGTTGATCAACGGCTTAACGCTGGGATCGATTTACGGGCTAATTGCGATCGGATATACGATGGTGTACGGAATCATCGGCATGATCAATTTTGCTCATGGCGATATTTTTATGGTTGGTTCATTTATCGCGCTTATCGTCATAACTGCGTTGGGGCTGACTGTTTCGACGGGTTTGGGGTTAACGATTTTGGCACTCATCCTTGTCCTTGTCTCCGCGATGGTCATTGCCTCGGTTTTTGGATGGACCATTGAACGACTAGCCTATCGTCCCTTGCGCGGATCTTTTCGGCTAGCGCCGCTGATTACGGCAATCGGCATTTCAATTGTTCTTCAAAATTATATACAGATATCTCAGGGCGCGCGCGTCAAGCCACTGCAACCGATCATCAGCGGGGGTTATACGCTGATGCAACAAAGCGCTGAAGACGGTGGATTTATTGTTCAGATATCCAATATGCAGATCCTGATAATTGTGACGACTGTAATTTTGATGACAATATTCTCCTTGATTATTGCCAAGACCTCGCTGGGCCGAGCACAAAGAGCTTGTGAGCAGGACAGAAAAATGGCGTCCTTGCTGGGGATTAATGTGGATCGGACCATCTCCATGACATTTGTGATGGGGGCTGCGCTTGCAGCTGTCGCCGGATTGATGTTCCTTTTATACTATGGCGTGATCGACTTCTTTATAGGTTTTGTTGCGGGTGTAAAGGCATTTACGGCCGCGGTTCTGGGAGGTATTGGATCATTGCCTGGCGCTATGCTTGGTGGCCTGCTAATTGGATTGATAGAAACTTTTTGGTCCGCCTATTTCTCTGTCGAGTATAAGGATGTGGCTGCCTTCTCCATGCTGGCCATTGTTCTTATCTTCTTGCCTCAAGGATTGCTTGGTAAGCCGGAGGTCGAGAAAGTATAATGGCGATTTCAGAACAGACGAGCACTCTTTTGGGACGGCATCTTGATGCCAAGAAGGTGGCAAAGGATCTTCTGGTTACCGCTTTGCTGGCGACAGGTATTTTCGGGTCGACCATTGCTTTTAAGACGGTCACCGCTGCCGGTGGCCTGGCACTGGTAACGCGTTTTGATGTCGCCTTTTACGTAATTGCTGCCGTCGTCACCGGCCGACTTCTTTTGTGGTTGGTTTTTTGGAGCAAGCCGGCAGGTCCGCAAAAAAGCTTTCTACCTGATTCTGCTAAAGCCAGATATCAGAGCTTACTCCAAAAAATTGGCAAGGGCTTTGCGCCAACAATGCTGTTGTTTGCACTTGTATTTCCGTTTCTGCCCTTTACGGACCGCTATCTGTTGGACCTGGGAATTCTCGTCTTAACTTATGTCATGCTCGGTTGGGGTCTAAATATTGTCGTGGGTTTGGCAGGACTGCTGGATCTTGGTTATGTGGCTTTTTACGCCATCGGCGCCTATTCCTATGCCTTGCTTGCACAATATTTCGGTTTCTCCTTCTGGATGTGTTTGCCTCTTGCAGGTATTTTGGCAGCTTTTTGGGGCGTTATCCTGGGGTTCCCCGTCTTGCGATTGCGTGGTGATTATCTGGCTATCGTGACGTTGGCTTTTGGGGAAATCATCCGCGTCGTACTCTTGAACTGGTATCAGTTTACGGGTGGTCCGGATGGGCTTTCGGGCATTCCTCGCCCAAGCTTTTTCGGTATAACCTTTAAACGTGGCGTAGAAGGTAATTTTGCAGACGTGTTTGGGCTAGATTATTCGTCCATTCATCGGATTATGTTTTTATACTTCCTTATTCTCGTCCTTGCATTAATCACCAATTTTGTCACTAACCGACTGCGGCGGTTGCCGATCGGTCGAGCTTGGGAAGCGCTTCGTGAAGATGAAATTGCCTGCCGTTCATTGGGTCTGAATACGACGTCCGTCAAACTAACGGCCTTTGCAATCGGCGCCATGTTCGCCGGATTTGCGGGTTCGTTTTTCGCGACGCGCCAAGGCTTTATTTCACCGGAGAGTTTCACTTTCATCGAATCTGCCTTGATATTGGCGATCGTAGTTTTGGGAGGTATGGGGTCGCAGATCGGCGTCGTTATTGCGTCCATTGCGATGATTGGAGGATTTGAAGTTTTCCGAGAGGCAGAGCAATACCGGATGCTGATCTTTGGCTTTGCCATGGTCTTTATCATGATTTGGCGTCCGCGCGGACTGATCTCCACACGTATTCCCTCCATATTCCTGAAAGAAAAGAAGAAAGTATCTTCCGATATGGTCGCGCAAGGGGAGGGACATTAATATGGCTCTCGTTATAGAAAATCCCATATTAACGGTCGAACATCTTCATATGCGATTTGGCGGTCTTCTTGCTGTGGACAGTTTATCCTTTGATGTTGGCCGAAAAGACATTACAGCGCTTATCGGCCCGAACGGAGCAGGTAAAACGACTGTTTTTAACTGCATTACCGGATTTTACAAACCGACTGAAGGTCGTATCACGACACATCATGAAGATGGTAAAACATTTCTGCTAGAGCAGATGGATGACTTCAAGATACCTAAGATTGCGAAAGTCGCCCGTACATTTCAGAATATTCGCCTGTTTAGTGGCATGACAGTGCTGGAGAATTTGATGGTTGGACAGCACAATCCGTTAATGGTTGCATCCAATTTCACGTTTGGCGGTATTTTTGGTTTGAGCGGTTACAAAAAAGCTGAAAAAGAAGCAATGGAGCTGGCCAAGTACTGGATGGAGCAAACTGGCCTGATAGACCGAGCGGATGATGCGGCGGGAGATTTACCGTACGGTGACCAGCGTAAATTGGAAATCGCACGAGCTATGTGCACGAATCCGAAACTTTTATGTTTGGATGAGCCGGCAGCAGGCCTTAATCCTCGGGAATCAGAGGATTTGAACAAGCTATTGTTGTTTATTCGCAAAGAGCGTGAAACAGGCATACTTCTGATTGAGCATGACATGAACGTGGTCATGGGGATTTCTGACCATATTGTTGTCCTGGATTATGGAAAGAAAATTTCCGATGGAACACCTGAGGAAATTCGCAATGATCCGAAAGTTATTGCTGCATATCTCGGTGTTGATGATGAAGAGGTAGAAGAAGTTGAGCATGAGATTGAGGAGGGACTTTCCTCATGAGCCAGCAACCATTGCTTCAAGTTAAAAATGTAGAAACCTTTTATGGGAAAATCCAGGCGCTCAGGGGTGTGACGCTGGATGTAAATGAAGGTGAAATTGTTACATTGATCGGTGCGAACGGTGCCGGAAAATCGACCTTGATGATGACGATTTGCGGTGACCCCCGAGCGGCAAAGGGTCAGATAATATACGATGGCAAAGAAATCACCCAAATGCCGACACATGAGATTACCCGCATGAATATTGCGCAGTCTCCTGAAGGCCGGCGCATATTTGGCCGCATGACGGTTATGGAAAACCTGATGATGGGCGCAACAACTTCTGATCCTGAGTATTATGAAGAAGATCTCGCGCATGCATTTGAATTGTTCCCCCGGCTGCACGAACGACAGCATCAAAGGGGCGGCACGTTATCAGGCGGTGAACAGCAAATGCTGGCGATAGCGCGTGCGCTGATGGCACGGCCAAGACTGTTATTGCTGGATGAGCCGTCGCTTGGACTTGCGCCCTTAGTGGTGAAGCAGATATTTGAAGTTATTAAGAATCTGAATAAGAAAGACGGTTTGACTGTATTTCTGGTTGAACAGAATGCGTATCATGCTTTGAAACTAGCAGACCGTGGTCACGTAATGGTCAATGGACTGATTACGCTAAGCGGTACGGGAAAAGAGTTGTTGGCGCGCGAAGAAGTTCGGGCTGCCTATCTCGAGGGCGGGGCACATTGATGGGTATTATTTGGGAAAACAGCTTTTGGACTTTCTTCTTCGTCACTGTTGTAATTGGTGGCGGTGCAGGTTTTATGGCCGGACGTTCGTTGGCGTCAAAATGGCGCCCAATTTCCCAGCCAATATTGTATATGTTGTTGTTAGGAACGGCCGACAGGTTTTTCCATTTTGCTCTATTTGAAGGCACGTTGCTTTCACTGCATTATTATGTCGTTGATACAATAGTATTGATTGGCATTTCTTTATTGGGTTATCGTTTGACACGCGTTTCGCAAATGGTAACACAATATAGATGGCTTTACGTAAGATCAGGGCCATTTACTTGGCGCCAGAAGAAGGGAATCTAACCCCTCGGGCGCAATAGGCATTTTTTTTCAGCGAATTGTCTTTACAAGCTTGATATATTTGCGGAATTATCAATGTCAGTATAGATTTTGTTAAAGATCCTTAGAACCGGGAGTACTAAAATGAAGAAAATTCTACTTGCTGTATCGGCTTTGTCGATCGGGGTAATTGCCAGTACCGGCATTGCTCAGGCAGATATTGCTATTGCAACAGCGGGCCCAATGACGGGTCAGTATGCTAGTTTTGGCCAGCAGATGAAAGCAGGCGCTGAACAGGCGGTCGCGGACATTAATGCCGCTGGCGGTGTAAATGGTGAAATGTTGTCTCTGGAAATTGGAGATGATGCATGCGATCCGAAACAGGCGGTCGCGGTTGCCAACCAGATGGTTTCAAAAGGCGTTGTCTTTATGGCCGGCCACTTCTGTTCTGGCTCATCCATTCCAGCATCCAAGGTTTATGAAGAAGAAGGAATCATCCAGATTTCTCCAGCTTCGACGAACCCTAAGCTGACGGATGAAGGCGGAACCAATGTTTATCGTGTCTGTGGTCGTGATGACCAACAGGGCATGGTAGCGGGTGAATATCTTAAAGGTGAAGCAGCAACAGGCAAAAAAGTTGCAATTCTCCATGATAAGACCGCTTACGGTAAAGGCCTCGCCGACGAAACCATGGCCTTTATGGTATCTGGCGGCAGTAAGCCAGAAATGTATGAAGCCTATACAGCTGGTGAAAAAGACTACACAGCGCTGGTTTCAAAAATGAAGCAGGCAAACATCGACATTGCTTATGTTGGTGGATATCACACGGAAGCGGGCTTGATTGTACGCCAGATGCGTGATCAGGGTATGAAAACACAATTGGTATCAGGCGATGCATTAGTGACCAATGAGTACTGGTCGATTACAGGTGACGCCGGTGAAGGTACTTTGATGACTTTCTCTCCAGATCCTCGGAAAAACCCAGGTGTTGAAGAACTGGTAGCTAAGTTCCGTGCGAAAGGCATCGAGCCTGAAGGTTACGTTCTGTACACATATGCTGCAGTCCAGGCATGGGCGCAAGCTGCAGAAAATGCCAAATCTACAGATACAGACAAGGTTATTGGCTCACTCAACAGCGGCAAGTTTGATACCGTTCTTGGTAATCTAGCCTTTGACCAAAAAGGTGATGTGACATTGCCAGGCTATGTTTGGTATGAATGGAAAAACGGATCATATGATTACAAATAAGTAGTCTTTAGTATCCAATTGAGGTCTCGCCAGTTCTCTGGCGAGGCCTTTTTTATACACCAAATTGAAAGCTAACCTGTTTGCGTTCTTGGCTGTGTAATCGTTTCGAACCTGCTTTTTATCACTTCGTAATCCTGGTCGGTCGTCTGCGCAAATCCCATAAGCAGAAGGTCGTCCCGCACACCCTCGTCCAAGGAGGCCAAGGCTTCAATGACAGCAAGGCGGATCGGTTTGAGTCTCGTTTTGTTGCCGCCTGCAGTAATAAGCGGGAGCCCTGGCGTTGGGGCAGTACAATCGAGAATTCGGATTGCACTTGTTGCAGGTTCATGACGTTCTGCCAACGCCCAGCTGACGGCGTCGATTGAGGCAACATCCACTTGCGCTGAAGCGACAGCTTTGATCGATTCCCGATGTGATCCTGTAAGCTGTTCTGCGCCTAAAAACCCTCTGGAAAGACCCGCTGCGTTTAGATGGTAATGAAACGCCGCGTATCCCGACTGAGATATGGTGTTACTAAACCCAAATATCTTGTCTTTCAGATCTGAGATTTCTTGTATTTCTGCATCTTCTCGAACGATAAGAACGCTATAATAAGATCCTGCGCCACATTCGATATCATACGCTGGAGTGCCAATAAGTTCGGTTTGTTGCGTGAGGAGGTTAACAAAGGGCAGGCCGCAAGTTTGCCCGAGGATTAAGTCGGGATCTTGCCATGATTTCATCGGATCGGCTGCCCGGGCTAACTCCTTCGGTGCATCAATTTTGTGATCCTTCAAACTTTGATACAGGGCGCCCCACAATTTGTCGTTAGCGTCACGGGTTTCTGGCCAGTCATACATGGGAAGAGTTGCTGATGCGGACATGTTCTTCAGCCATCCCTATTTTGGCGTGTTTTATTTGGAAATATAACAGGCTCTTTCCGGACCCATGCATATTGACGAATAACGTCACCATAAGTGCCAAACCTGTATCCTCTGTTAAGACTCAGGAACTGCTCTCGGTTCTTTCTGAAAAGACCGGGCAATTGGTACCAGGCGACTGTCGGGTAGGCGTGATGAATAGCATGAAGATTGTTATTCAGGAAAAGATAGCTAAGAAGACCCCGGTCTTCGATAATGACGGATCGTGCTCTCATGCTTGGATGGGACTGATGTTCCAAATAAGTTCTGATCATCAATATGGACATTCCGACATAAGCCGCTGCGAAGTACATTAAAAGGGAAACATGCCCAAATGCGCCGAGAATTGATAGAAGTACGGCGCATGTAAATAAATGAGAAGTCCACATGAGGACGAGTTGCTTGTTTCCCTGCCGCATCTTCGAAATATCGCCCAATACCATACGTCCTGTACCAAGAAGCGGTCCTAGGACAAACCTGCCCAGAAGTGTGTTATTTACCTGAAGCAGCATTTTGAGCGGCTTTGGCGTATTTTGCCACTGATCTGCTGTTAGATACCAGCTTTCCGGATCCTCCAGTGGATCCGTAATGCTGGCCTTTTGATGATGCGCTAAATGTAATTCCTTGTACCGCAGGTACGGCAGGAACAGACCCATTGGCATAAAAGCCAGTATGTCGTTTATCACTTGTGATTCAAACGGATGACCATGAATGCACTCATGCTGTAACGAGGAATGCAGGGTAATGACGGGGATTAGTGCCATGAATAGCAGCCAACCAGGTATTTGCACTGAGGCAAATACGATTGCTCCCCACATAATATACACTCCTCCAATAAGGAGAAGTGTCCTCCATTCATTTTGATCTCGTAATCGCACAGATACCTCCAAATTAAGTCGACTAGATTATCTCCTCATCGAAGGTGTTATTACAATGATACAATTCGCTAATTTATATGGTATAACGTTATTATAGTTTTTTTGTATGACTTTAGATTGGAATTGGTGTGAAAATACAACAAACTCATGTTGAAGGGACGGATAAACGGGATGTTGCGGAAATTTTCCGGGATCGCATGGCGCTGCTCTTGGCTCGCAAAGGCTTTAACCTCAGTCAATTTGCGGTCAGTGTGGGAATTGATCGATCCGCACTCAGCCAATTCCTTGCGCCCGGCTCTACAAGATTACCTCGCGCCGAAACATTATGTGCGATCGCACGCACCTATGGTGTTTCCGTAGACTGGCTCATGGGGCTAATTGCAAATGACGAAACGGACAGCGAAGCAGTACCAATGCTGGAAGTGGAGCGAATGGCTGAAACATCCGCCAGTGACAAACTGGCAGAATGGCATTTGGAAGCTGTAGGCTATAAAATCCGTTATGTTCCCAGTACGCTACCAGACTTACTTCGAACAGAAGGTTTAAGTAAATTTGAGTTCGGTGACTATTCCATAAGAGAGCGAAAAGCCCGGGACCAACAAACCCATGATCAGCTTGTCTACTCACGGCGGCCGGAAACAGATATTGAAGTCTGCATGCCGTTTCAGACCATAGAGCAGGTCGCAAAAGGTCAGGGAGTTTGGAGCCAGGTACCGATTGACATTCGTAGAGACCAGCTGGAGAACATGCGGCAATTGATTGAGGAGCTTTATCCTACATTTCGGTTGTTTCTGTTCGATGCACGTAAAGTTTATGCTGCGGCGTACACATTGTTTGGACCGCTCAGAGCAGCCATATATTTAGGAGACTTGTATTTGGTCGTGAATTCTGTCGAGCATATTCGGGCACTGACGGCTCACTTTGACCAACTGATCAGAATTGCCGAGATTGGGCCCGATAGAGCAAATCAAACGATATCAGACTATCTGGATCGTTTAGTTTAACATCCAAAGAGATTGCTTGGGGAAAGCCACACGCACCTCTTGTCCATCACTCAGTAAGTGCGCGGCTTCAGGGTTGACCAGGGCCTCAAAATTTTCGCTGCCGCGGGTGAAGTGCAATCTTGTCTGTGTTCCAAGATATGTTTTTTTTACCAGGAGCGCAGAAAAACTGTTTTCAGCATTGGCGGGCGCATCAACTGTCACGTTTTCCGGTCGAATTGTAATTACCCCTGTTCCGGCGATGCAGTCAGACAGCAGCCGAAATTTTGATATTGAAGATGTAAAAATATTGTTTGAGCTGAGACCTGCAATAAAATTTCGGCCTCCAAAAAAACGGGCAACGGTCTGGTCTTCAGGGCGATTGTAAAAATCCTCCGCCTTTCCGGTTTGTCGGAGCTTTCCGTTTAACATTAATGCCAGCTTATCACCTAGAATGACCGCCTCTTCTTGATCGTGGGTGACAAACAATGTCGTAATTCGCATTTCCTGCTGTAGCGTTTTGATTAGGTCCCGCATTTCAAGGCGCAAATGGGCATCCAGGTTTGACAGCGGCTCGTCGAGAAGAAGAACATCCGGCTTGACGATCAATGCCCGGGCAAGCGCTACGCGTTGTTGTTGACCTCCAGACAGCTCAGAGGGTTTTCGATGTTCAAGACCGCTCAATTGAACCCGGTCCAGCATATTCAAGACTTGTTGTTGAATTTCACCTTTTGCGCGTTTCCGCATTTTCAACCCAAATCCAACATTTTCACCGACATTCATGTAGGGAAATAATAAGTGATCCTGAAACATCATGACGGCGTTTCGGCGCTCTGGCCGTGTGGAGAGAATGGTTTTTCCATCAAATCTAATATCGCCTTGGTCGGGAGAAATCAGGCCGGCGATGGCTTTCAGTACTGTTGATTTTCCGCAACCTGAGGGTCCTAAAATGACGGTCATCTTTCCGGATTCTGCAATTAGGGAAAGAGATTCCACGGCTGGATCTAAATTTTTGCCATACTGCTTCGTGAGTTTTTCAATATGGATTTCGGTCATAATTGATTGGCTCTGTTGGCAAGAGTATTTCGAGCAGATAGCTTTTTGGCCCCTACAAGTAACACGATGATACCCGGCAGTATGTACAGAAGGGCGATCGCTCCAGTAATATCGTTCCTTCCGGATGTTGCAAAATTGAATAGCAACAATGGAACGGTTACAACCAATCCACCGCCGATTATTAACGTGAGTATGTATTGGCTCCAGGAGACAAGAAAAGCAAAAAACGATCCAATAATAAGCCCCGGCATGATAGCGGGCAGGGTGACGAACCAGAATACTGCGATTGGCGAAGCACCCAGACTGCGAGCTTGGGCTTCGGCCTCAGGTTTATAATTTGCGAAAACACTGGCCATCACCAATACCATATATGGCAATGTCGGAATGAGATGAACAATCATCACGCCGCCCACATTGTTGGCAAGTCCAAGATTCAAGAAAATCACATGAAGGCCGAGAACAACAGCGATTCCCGGAACTATGGTCGGTGCAAGAATGAGGAGTTCTACTAAGGCCTTACCCCTAAAATTATAAAGACCGAGAGCGCGTCCTGCTGGAATGCCAATGATAGCCGCAAGAATTGTTGTTCCGGATGCTATAACAGTGCTCGTCCACAAAGCTTCAGGCACGCCAGACGTGGATGATAAGGCATAGCTCCAGGCGCGCAGGCTGTATTTCGACGGAAATAAATCTGGGAAAAACCAGCTTTGGCTTACGGACCAGAGCGCCAGTGGTATCAATGGCAAAATAAGCCAGGTTATAAGCAGAGCTAAAGAGAGCCAGCCGAGCCTAGATAGCCCATTTTGCTTTTCTGGTTTACTTAGGTTGCTCATACCAACACCCTAAGATCGAATGCGGCGACGTGCCGCCCAGGCGTAGCCGAGGATCAATGCGCCGCTTAGAACGGCGATTATTATCGCAAGTGCCATTGCTTCTGGTCGTGATCCCAAATCGACCTCTGTAAATTTCTGATACGCTAGGACAGGAAGTGAGGCGGGGTGGTTTTGTCCTAAAAGGGCAGGAATTTCATAAGCTCCGAAAGTAAATGCAAAGACAATCATTGCCGCTGAGAGTAGGCCCGGAAATATCATTGGCAGTAATACATACCGAAAATTCTGCCACCGGTTAGCGCCAAGAGAACGGCCTACGCATTCATAGTCATTTCCAAAACTTTGCATATTGGCAAGAATTATGACACCGATAAACGGAACTTCTTTCCACACATATTGTAGGATTATGCCAATTGCCAAAGGATCGTATATCATTGCCGGAAATTCACCTGGTTGACTGATCAAGTGAAATTCATGTGCAAGACGGGCAAAAAAACCGGATTGAGAAAACAGGTATAGAATTCCGATGGCGCCGACCAAATGCGGGATGGTGAGGTTTACCTGGAAGAGAAAATTTGCAATTGGTCCGCCAATGAAACTTCGGCGTAGTATCAACGCAGCGCCGATGGCTAAGGCGCAGGATATTAGAGTTGAGACCAGTGATATATATGCCGTGAGAATTGCAGATAAATAAAAAGCCTTGGAAGTCAAAATCGATATATAGGCATCAAAATTTGGACTATCCAATCCTATGATGGGCATGTAATTCAGGCTTCGAGCGAAGCCGAACCCCATACCGCCCAGAAATAGAGTGACAATGACCAGAACGGTAGGCGACAACAACAGTACAATTTTCCACCGATCGGCCATTGTTACCTTTTGCTACAGGAATATGAAATTTGAACTACTGTAGCAAAATAGGACCTTATTCAGCGACATTTTTCTGCCAACCTTTTTCTATGGCACTAATCCATTTTGGATTTAGTTCAGGCAAGCTTTTCCGGGCTAAGGCTTCTGGAGAGATAACTGCCGGATTTCGAGGCAGGGCATTAAACGCCTCTCGCGACTTTTGATCGAGCCTTGAGAGGTCGATGGCCGGTGTCGCACCCCAAACATCCGCTTTAGCTTTCGTGTATTGTGCAGAAAAGGACAGAAGTTCGTTGGCCAAAATCATTGCTGCAGCTTTGCGCGGTGAATTATAAGGTATTGCGACGTAATTCGTATTGGCAATCGTGCCATTTTCCAAACCGTAGGATCTGGTGCTGGCCGGAAAGGTACCATTTTCCACATTGATCCCGAAAATTGCAGGGTCATAATTAAAATATAGAGCCACTTCCTGATTGGCGTAAAGTTGTGCCAATGTTGTAATGGAATTTGGATAGGTTTTACCCTCCCGCCACAAGTTCGGCTTCATTTCGTTTAGAATAGCCCAGGCTTTAGGGGCGACGGCGTCAAATTTTGCCTGGTCAAAGTCGCCTAGCAAGCTTTCCGGCCCTCCTGCCGCGTAATAAAAAACATGGCGAATGAACACGCTGCCATTAAAATCATTTGCAGCGGGATAGGTAAATTGGCCTGGATTGGATTTGACCCATTCAATGAGACTGGCAATGCTTTTTGGTGGCTGGGGTGTGCGTTTTTCATCATAGGCAAACGCAAATTGAGCGCGGTTCCAGGGGACCTCACATCCGTCCACAGGCAATCCAAAATCATTGGCGATGGACGGGTCCTGCCAATTGACGAGTTTATTATTCGGTAACAGATCGAGGTAATTACAAAAGATCAGATTCCCTTGTTTCATTGTTCGAAAATTGCCGCCATTTATCCATATCAGGTCAACTGTGCCTTTATCATCTATGCCAGCCTGCTTTTCTCCCAGTACAATATTAACGGCCTCCGCCGTATCATTGATGCCAACCCTGTTGAGAGTAACGCCGTATTTCTCTTTGACTTCATTGCCGACCCAATCGGATACATATTGATTAATGTTATCTGCGCCACCCCACATAAACCAATTCACGGAGCTCCCTTTAGCAGCGGCAACGACGTCATCCCAATTTCTAAATTCTGCATCTTCGGCAGAGGCAGGGATTGCTGACGCCGAAACGACAATAAAACTGGAAAAAGCTGCAAGGCGGATTACGGTGCGTACAGCACTTGAAAAAATGGACATTGTATTTTCTAATTCCTCGAAACAGGCAAATTTTACGCCTGTATTCTAGTCAATTAGAGGACCTTCGTCCCAAAAATTTTGATAAAAACCTTACAACTTTTTGCGATCAGGTCGTTGCAAAAAGAGGAAAACCGGCCCGCGAGAGTGCGAGCCGGTTTTGAAGTTACGTAGCAAAAGCTCGTCTGTTACTGGATATTTCACCTGTCGCCATTTTTTGCCAATATTTTTCTACTTCTGCTTTGACAACCGGCATCAAGAGATACAGCCCAATAACATTCGGGATCGACATGGCGAATATCATGACATCCGAGAAGTCGATGACGGGGGCTAAATCTGCACTTGCACCAACCACCGTGAAGGCACAAAAAATGAGCTTGAAGCAAAGATCTTTTTTGCGACTTTCACCAACCAAATATGTCCAGGATTTGAGACCAAAATAAAACCATGCAATTGCCGTCGATAGCGCGAACAAGATAACGGCGACGGTCAACAATATGGGAAACCAGGGCAAAACAGTTTCAAATGCAGCGGAGGTGAGTTGAACACCTGATAAATCTGTAAGGTGGGCTTCACTTACTATGATTATCAACGCAGTCATGGCACAAACCACCACGGTATCGAAGAACGGACCCAACATAGCTACATAGCCTTGGGTGACAGGTTCATCCGTTTTTACCGCCGCATGGGCAATGGCCGCTGAGCCTATTCCCGCTTCATTGGAAAAAGCAGCCCGCTGAAATCCGACAATCAAGGCACCAATGGCACCACCGATAACACCCTGGCCAGTGAAGGCGCCTGCAAAAATCTCGCTAACGGCCCATCCGATATGGCCGTAGTTGATGGCCAGAATAACCATGCCCGCTCCCAAATAGACGACCGCCATCAGTGGGACGAGTTTGCTGGTTACGTTTGCGATGGATTTGATACCCCCAATAATCACGCTGCCAATAACGGCGGCAACTATGAGACCAAAAAGCCAGCCCTTACCAGCAAAGAAGCTTTCCGCGCCGCCTGTTACAGTTACAAATTGATCAAAAGACTGATTAACCTGAAACATGTTTCCGCCACCTATGGCGCCGCCGATACAGCAAACTGCAAACATGATCGCCAGCAACTTTCCGATACCTCCAAGCCCGCGCTCGGCAAACCCTTGTGTCAGATAATACATTGGCCCACCAGAAATGGAGCCGTCTGCATTAACTTGGCGATATTTGACCCCCAGAACTGCTTCTGCAAATTTTGTCGACATACCGAGCAAGCCAGCGACAATCATCCAGAAAGTGGCGCCGGGACCTCCGAGGGAAACAGCTACAGCAACCCCCGCGATATTGCCTAGACCAACAGTACCTGACAGGGCTGTTGTGAGGGCCTTGAAATGAGATATTTCGCCGGTTTCGCCAGGTTTATCATAATCGCCGCGAAGGATTGCAAAGGAATGTCCAATTTTACGAAACTGCGCAAACTTGAAATAAATGGTAAAAATCGTTGCGGCTAATACCAGCCAGCCAACGATGAGAGGAAAGCTCACACCTGCTATGGGGACGGAATAGAACATAGTCTCTAGAGCAGCGGCAGAAAGAGGGGTGAAAAATTCGTTGATCTTGTCATCGATTAAATGAAATTCCAACGCATGGGCTGTACTTGTTGAGGCAAGTAAAGTGACAAAGGTCAAAAGAATTCTAGTTGTCATTATAGCATCTCCATACTCTGACATCTTTATATTGTAGTTGTCTTATAGGAAAATGCTACCAGACAGAATGCGCGGCCCAGATATCCCCATTTTTAGACTTTTAACTGGTTAATGTTGATTTTAATTACATAGTAAGAAAGCCGTAGGATTTATTACTTATTTGAGGCATTATTCAGACGATAGGTCTTTATTTTTTCAATAAACGGTACAAATGCATGGTGACAGATAGAATTGATAGAACAGACTACAGAATAATCAAGGAATTGCAGGAGAATGGGCGGCTTTCTGTCGTCGATTTGTCGAAACGGGTAAATCTGACTAAGACGCCTTGTGCGGAACGTATCAAGCGCCTCGAAAAATCAGGAGTAATATCCGGTTATTTTACGCAATTGAACCCTCAAGTAGTTGACGCGGGACATATTGTTATGGTTCAGGTTCAATTATCCGGAACGACTGCAAGGGATCTGGAAGAATTTAATGACGCGGTGCGCCGTATTCCCGAGATCCAATCTTGTTTGATGGTAGCTGGCGGTTTCGATTATCTGTTGAAAGTCAGAACACGCGATATTGCCTCTTATCGAGAGTTATTGGGTAATGCAATCTCGAAACTACCCAGCGTATTGCAAACACATACTTATGTCGTTATGGAAGTGGTAAAAGATGATGTCACTTTGCACTTACCCCCAAACCAAAGCTAATTGAGAAAAAGATGAAGACAGCGATTAGAGGGCAAATTCTATCCTTCCAGGGCAATCCGTTTACAGAACCCCTGGAAGATTGTTTGTATTACGAAGAGGACGGTCTTCTGATTATGGAAAACGGCCATATTTTGGAAGTAGGTTCCGCGGTGAAGATGCTAGCGACTTTAGCACCCGATATTCCGATTGATGTTTATCAAGATGCCCTTATTTGTCCGGGCTTTATAGATTGTCATGTCCATTATCCGCAAACCGAAATCATTGGCGCCTATGGCGCTCAGCTGATTGATTGGCTCAATAAATATACTTTTGTCGCGGAGCAGAAATTTTCTGATAAAATTCATGCTTCTCAGGCCGCAGAAATCTTTTTGAAAGAAACACTCCGTGCCGGAACTACGACTGCATCGGTTTTCTGCACGGTTGATCCAACTTCCGTGGATGCGTTTTTCGAAAAATCTGAAAAACTCAACATGCGCAATATTGCTGGTAAAGTCCTAATGGATCGAAATGCGCCTGATGGTTTGCTGGATACGCCACAAACCGGATATGATCAAACGAAGGATCTCATTGCCAAATGGCATGGGAAGGGACGCTCTCTTTATAGTGTAACACCAAGATTTGCTCCGACAAGTTCTCCGGAGCAAATGGAAATGACGGGCGCAGTATGGCAGGAGCATCCCGGAACTTACTTGCAATCTCATATCTCCGAAAATATTGGAGAGATTGCCTGGGTTGCGGATCTATATCCTGATCGAAGCAGCTATGTTGACGTCTATAGCCATTACAATCAACTAGGTCCGCGGGCAATTTATGGTCATGGCGTTCATTTTAAGGAAGATGATTTTCGCGTGTTCTCCGAAACGGGAACGGCTTTGGCGCATTGCCCAACATCTAACCTCTTTCTTGGTAGCGGATTGTTCAGTATTGAAACCGCAATGACCGGGCCAAATAAGGTCCGCACTGGATTGGCGACTGATTTGGGTGGCGGGACTAACTTCTCGCAGCTTGTAAGCATGAATGAGGCATATAAAATTGCGCAATTGGCTGGATATGCATTGAGTGCTCATCACGCCTTTTATCTCGCGACTCGCGGGGCGGCAGCCGCCTTATATCTTGAGGATAAAATTGGAACTATTGCCAAAGGATATGAAGCAGATATCACGGTTTTGGACTTAAAGGCGACACCCATCATTGATTACCGCCTTGAGTATGCCCAGTCGCTGGAGGAAATATTGTTCGTTTTGATGATTATGGGTGATGATCGTGCGACCCGCGCCACCTATGTTTCCGGCAAGCGTGTTTACTTCAATGATAGAGACACAGGAAAAGAGCACTTTGCTGAGCTCTAGGCGCAATTAGGTGATCAGGAAACACTCATAAACCGAATGCAATTTTCCATTTATCCTAAACTTTAATGCAATCAGATTAATAATTTCCGCGATCGCGGAAATTATGTCAGTATGCCGAAAATTTTGTGGGCAGGGGCGCCTTGAAATTCTCACAATACTCTTGTGAAAAAAAATGAAGAAGGTTGTTAGATGAACGCGCGTATCACCACAGGTAATTTATTGATCGCAACTGAAATTGCTGATTTAGTGCAAAACGAAATTCTCCCAGGGCTGAATATTGACGTAGATAAGGTGTGGGAATTACTTGATCGCGTGGTTAGAGAATTTGCGCCACGCAATCGTCAACTCCTATCTAAGAGAGACGAACTTCAGAATAAAATCGATACCTGGCATCTAGACAGAAAAGGCATGCCGCATGATGCTGCTGCATATAAGAATTTTTTGCTAGACATAGGCTATCTGGTTCCCGAAGGACCAGCTTTCAAAGTTACAACTGAAAATGTCGATCCGGAAATATCCACTGTGGCCGGACCGCAGTTGGTTGTTCCTGTGATGAATGCCCGGTACGCGCTGAATGCCGCGAATGCGCGCTGGGGCAGTCTATACGATGCTGTTTACGGAACAGATGTTCTGTCTGAAGAAAATGGATGCGAGAAAGGAACCGGCTACAATTCTGTCCGCGGTGCTGCTGTTGTTTCTCATGCTGCATCTGTTCTTGATGAAGCAGCGCCTTTGTCCAATGGGAGCCATGGGTCAGTTCACAGATATAGTTTACAGGCGGAAGGTGGGCGACAACGGCTCTCAGTTACTTTGGCAGATGGTACCACGGCTGGCCTCGCTAACCCCGATCAATTTGTAGGATATCTCGGTGAAGAAGAGCTAACTTCTGTCTTGCTGGTAAAGAATGGCCTGCATTTGGATATTCAAATTGATCGCGACGCCCCCATCGGAAAAGACCATCCCGCCGGAGTAAAAGACGTCATTATGGAATCAGCACTTTCAACAATTCAGGATGCAGAGGATTCCGTTGCTGCGGTTGATGCTGAAGATAAGGCACTTGTTTACCGAAATTGGCTCGGGTTGATGAAAGGAGATCTTGAGGATAGTTTCGAAAAAGGCGGCAAGATAATAAAACGTACTCTTAATCCAGACCGGTTGTATCGAGATGTAACCGGAGGAAAGCTAAGACTACATGGCAGAAGTTTATTGCTGGTTCGGAATGTTGGGCATCTGATGACTACAAATGCCGTGGTTGAGGCAGACGGAACTGAAATTCCAGAAGGCATTTTGGATGTAGTAATGACAGCTTTATGTGCATTGCATGACCTCAGGAATCCGGGCGAACTGCAAAATAGCCGCTCTGGCAGTGTGTATATTGTTAAGCCGAAAATGCATGGACCGGAAGAGGTAACTTTTACAAACGATCTCTTCGCTGCTGTTGAGGAAGGCCTTGGCCTGGCTCGTAACACACTTAAAGTCGGTGTAATGGATGAGGAAAGGCGGACGACTGTTAATTTGAAAGAATGCATTCGAGCGGTCTCTGAGCGCGTATTCTTCATAAACACCGGGTTCCTGGATAGGACAGGCGACGAAATACATACAAGTATGGAAGCTGGACCGTTTATGCGAAAAGACGCCGCTAAGGGAGAGCCGTGGATAGCAGCATATGAAGATTGGAACGTTGATATCGGGTTGGAAACCGGCTTACCTGGCCATGCTCAGATTGGCAAAGGAATGTGGGCGATGCCAGACGAAATGGCAAAAATGATGGAAGCAAAAATCGGCCATCCACTGGCAGGTGCCAACTGTGCATGGGTGCCTTCACCAACAGCTGCGACCCTCCATGCTATTCATTATCATCGTGTTTCCGTCAAAGGCCGGCAAGCTGAAATAGCGTCGCGGGGACGGGCGAGTCTTGACGCTATTATGACGCCACCCTTGCTCGCAGGCCAAAATTTGTCGGACATTGAAATCAGTGCTGAGCTTGATAACAATGCGCAGGGAATTCTGGGCTATGTTGTGCGATGGATTGATCAGGGAGTTGGCTGTTCCAAAGTACCGGATATTAATGATATTGGTCTTATGGAAGACAGGGCAACCTTGCGGATTTCCAGCCAGCATATTGCCAATTGGCTGCATCATGGCGTGTGCTCTCCTGAACAAGTTACAGAAACCATGGAACGCATGGCCGCTGTCGTGGACAATCAGAATTCTGACGATCCCTTATACCAATCGATGGCCGGTAATTTTGAGGCTTCGATTGCTTACAAGGCTGCTTGCGAGTTGGTTTTTAAAGGTAAAGAACAACCAAGTGGATACACAGAGCCCATCTTGCATGCGCGGCGCATCGAAGCAAAAGCTCGTTAGGAAACAGATTCTATAGTCATAATGTGAGGCAAAGAAATATGCTTACAATAAATCGACTCTCCCACAGTGATGCACTCATTCTCATTGACGGGGCACGTGAAAAGTCCCGGGACATTGGAATACCGATGTGTATTTCCATAGTCGATGAGTCCGGTAATCTCATTGCCTTTGAGCGGATGGACGGGGGCAAGGTCACAAGCATTACAATCTCTCAAGACAAAGCTTTTACCGCCGCAGCTGCCAAAAAAGCGACCCATGAATACAACGCTGCCAATGTCCCCGGAAATTTGGCGTTTGGTATCCATACGGAAGTAGGCGGACGGCTATCGAGTGTTGGTGGAGGATTGCCGGTTGTGGTGGATGGTGAGGTTGTGGGAGGTATTGGATTGAGTTCTGGTACACCAGCTCAGGATATGGAATGTGCAGAAGCTGGGCTGAAGTATTTTAAAAGAACGATCGAATAGATCTGACGGACTTGTTTTCGATCCGAAGATACGGCTAAACTGATTGTCAGATCCCATTTAAGGCGATGGGGCGGGATCGTTAATCTGGGTGCGCAATATATGAATGAAGATGCAATAGTGGTCGGAAACGACCAAACCAAAGAACTTACTTTGTCTTCTTTAGACAAAATCGTTGGTTTTCACATGCGAAAGGCTATTTTGAAGGCTCTGAGCAGAGTGTCCAAAGTCGCCGGAAGGAATCTAGCGACCGGACAGTATTCTGTAATGGCAATTATTGATGAGAATCCTGGCCGAACTCAATCCGCCATAGCAGAAGCGGCAGGTCTTGACCGATCATCGTTGGTTCCAATTTTAAATCAATTTGAGAAAAACGGGTTCATAACCCGCGTACCAGCAACCAACGACAAACGCGCCTACTCTGTCAGTTTGACCGATGACGGCCGTCAGGAACTCAAGGATTTGGATGTTATGATTCGTGAAATTGAAATGAATGTCATTCGTGGCCTTGGCGAAAAAGATCATCAACAACTGATCGATTTATTGAAGCGATATCACAGCATTATTTAGGGCTATTTATTGTCTCGCCACTGAGAAAATTTACGTTTTCCGATACGGTCCTTTTGAGCCAATCGGCGAAATGTCGAACTCTTGGCGTATTCCTTAGGTCTTTGTTTATTAGAAGCCAGGCTTCTCGCGATACTATGGGCTCGTCTTCCGAAAGCCGACATATACCTGGAAAAGGATCGCCCAGCTGACATGGCAGGATACCAATTCCCACTCCTGCCCGAATAGCAGTCGCCAATGAAAGAGCTGAACCGCTCATCAAGCGAATATCTGCATTTTTGACATTTGACGCCAACCACCGCATTTCTGGAAGTTGAGCCAGGGATTCTGTATAAGCAACCCAGGGCCTATCTTCGAATTTTTCTGCCCTGTATTCTGATACATATACGGAAGAGCCGTAAATCGAGAAACCTATTTGGGCAAGCTTGCTAATCACCATGTCTCCCTCAGTCGGACGCGCTAATCTGATCGCGACATCTGCCTGCCGTCTATTTAACTGCAAATTCTCACTGTCTGCGATGAATTCAATTTTGATGTTTGGAAACTGGTCGTGGAAAAGTTCGATTTTTGGAATGAGAAAATGGTTTATCAGACTTTCGACGGCGGTGACACGTACTATGCCTGATGGAGAGGTATCTTGATCGGTGACAATATGCGTTATCGCCACGGCATCGAGTTCAATTGACTGTGTGTGCTCAAAAATTTTCTGGCCGATATCCGTCGGGATATATTTGCCGTCGATTTTTTGGATAAGCGGTGTCTCAAGTTGCTTTTCAAGAATATTCAGCCGCCGCGAAACAGTTGTTTGATTTACACCAAGTTCACGTGCAGCAGAAGATAATGTCCCCTGTCTCACTATCGCTAAGTAATATTTAAGATCATTCCAGTTCATTCTGCATAATTGCAGGTTATTTTGGCAAAGTTAATCATTTTATTTGCAAAAATGCAGGACTACTATTTGCCACAGATCGATTTACTGATGGAGATTGTAATGCCTGACCCCAAAACTCTGCTATCACTTTCCGGTGCAAATACGACCCCTTGTGCGCTGTCTGACGCTGCATTGATAATAATTGACTGCCAGCAGGAGTATGTAGATGGAATGCTTCCTTTACCTGGTGTTCAGAGGGCGTTGTCGGCGGTATCCGGTATCTTGTCTAGAGCGAGGAATTTAGGCTCTCCAGTCATTCATGTAGCGCATAAGGGTGCGGCAGGAGGTGCCTTTGACCGAGCCGCTGCAAACGGCCAAATTGTTCCCCAGGCTTCTCCGGATAGGGAGGAAATTGTCATCGAGAAGCCATTGCCGAACGCCTTTGCCGGCACCACCCTGGCGGATGAACTGGCCCGCATTGGGCGCAAGGAACTGATTATATGCGGATTTATGACCCATATGTGCGTTAGCTCAACGGCTCGAGCTGCTTTGGATCTTGGTTACAGAAATACAATCATCGGGGAGGCTTGCGCAACAAGGGATCTACCGATGGTTGGCGGTGGCGTTCTAGACGCAGTCACGTTGCATCAGGCGAGTTTAACAGCTTTAGCAGATCGATTTGCGGTGATCGCGGGCAGCCAGGGAGATGTCCCGGATTGAACTAGCCCTGCACTTCATGAGCTGATTCGCCCTGGTATCTGATTTCCTCGAAGATTGACAGGAGCTTTCTACCAATGAAAATGGTTTTGCTTGTTTATTAATCAACATCTAGTGTGTCACGTCGAGTGTAATTGATAGGAATGAGTATTGTATCGCAATAAGAGTATAAAATAATTAAAGATCTACTATTGCGCTTGTTATTATTTATTTCTCCCTCATACTTTTCCCATCAATAACTCCGAGATGAGCCGGCGTACTCGGATGGAAAAGATGGGGAGGCCATATGAATTTGATATTTGGAGATTTAAATAGAGCTTTGTCAGTTAAACTTTGTTATTCACGATATGTGTCTTCATTCGCCGTAATTTTGTTGACGATTTGCATGACGGCAGCGTTGTATTTATACGAAAATTTACCTGCCGATGAGAAAGCTGAGTTGTCACATCAGCTGTCTTCTGTCGAGTAGCTACAGTTGGGAATGGGCTATACTTGAAAGGCCCTAAGTGCAGCAATACGATTTTTTAATCATTTGAATGATACCATTGTAATTCGTCTGAAATTTGCAGACTGAGGTTCTGGTAACAGGCAAAATTGATGGTTGTTCATGGATGAAGTACTAAGTACGTTGGAAGAATATCAAGCCCGTGCGCAGGGAACGAACGTCAATGCAGTAACTCTTCTCGCAACCGATTACCTAAACCATTTCAATGAAGCTTTGATGCTCGCGGAATTAGTCGTGGATATGCCGGATATGCTGGCGGATTTCGTTGACTGGAAACCAAAATCCTATGTTGATCATTTTATCGAAAGCGGCATAGCTGATCGCAACCTTGCAATCGAAGCCTATGAGTATTCTCCTTCTGAGTTTAAAGTGGAATTGAACTCTACTATAGCGCAATTGGATACCGAAATTCTGAGTTTGCAAATAGTATTGGGTGACTTCGTTTTAAGAAATGAGCTCGCTGAAAATTCAGATTCCATTGATAAAAGCTGTCTTAGCTTGAGAAACCTCATAGATCGAGCTGGCTCAATTATCAACGGTCAGTCCGCAGGTGATGAAGCTCGGGTTTCCTTGATGCCTCAAAGTGCCCCTGCTTGTTCTCAGCATGAGGATGATATTTTAGAACAAGGTGATATCGATGCCCTGTTCGGATGATAGATACATATATAAACTCGTTATCGGTATATCTTTGGTGCTTGGCGGATTTATCTTTAACACCAGCTTAGTACAAGCGGCGACAGACAGAGAATGCCTGGCGACGTGGGAATTCCCTGAGATTCAAACTAACTACGTCAAAGCTAAATCCAATCTTAAACGAAATAAGTCAGGCAAGCAGATTGAAAAAATTGCAAAAAAAAGCGGGTACGCCAAGCGACGGGGCCATGGAGGTCTGTTGGGACTGACACATTCTTCTATTGGTCCCAGCTTTGCCGTATCTACGAAATATATCGAAGTGGAAAAGGGCCGGTATTGTTTGAAATTACGTAAAGTCGAATTTACGTTTGGTATTCGAAAGTCAGAAATTTACGTCGATCGGAAATACCGCAAATCGTCATGTGCTTATAAAGTCATTTATGCACATGAGAAAGAGCATGTTCGAATAAATGAAAAAACTCTCGATGACTATGCGAGTAAAATCTCGAAGGTACTTAAAAAACGAGCGGCTGCTATCAAGCCTTTCTATACTGATAACCCTAAAAAAGCCGCTCAATCAATCATCGACAAGCTTAACTCGGGCATGAAGCCGATTCTCAAAAAATTCTCTGATCAACGGGAAAAGGCAAATGATGTGATTGATACGAATAAGGCTTACGCCGCAACACAAGCGAAATGCAGTGATTGGTAACCGGTAAATCACCGCATTCGTAATTTATTAACAATTTCTTGCTCTAATTCCAAAAGATCTATGGCACACTAGAGATCTAGCTGAAAAATCAGCTGCTTAGGGACAGAGAACTGACATGATCATTGCCGAAGACATTAAGAATATGCTGAAGGCCCTGGAGGCGGAAAATAACCATAAACATGGCGGTTCCATTCAAGATCGTGTTTATCCTCGTCGAGACGGAGAATGGCAAGCAACAATCAGAGCTGAACAGGGGCATGAGTGTTTACACGAAGCGGAACGCGAAGTGTCTGGAGTGATAAAGGATATTTCCGCCAATGGAGCTCGAATTGACGTGGAGAGCTCCTTCTTTGAAAAAAATAATCTGATTTTGACCATTTCGGGACAATGTGAATTCCGATGCGATCTTGTTTGGCGCCGCGGTAATAAAATTGGTCTGCAGTTTTCAGAAGACCCGAAGAAGGTTGTCAAGGAGCTTGAGAAAGTTTCTCCCAAGATTGAGTCTATTCATAATTGAATGGTCAACAACTCTTATCAGCCGGCCACTGTTCTTCTATATGATCCGGATCCCGCCCTTCGGCACAATACAAGAAGTGCACTCCTGAATATCGGGTTTGGCGATGTTGTCGCCATTCAGGAATTTAACGAATTCATTGAAAAAACTTCTACCAAAGATTTTGATCTTGTTCTGGCGGATTCGCGCGCTGTTGATGGCGATCCCGTGGAGGCCGTTCGCAAAATTCGACGCCATGTAATTGGTAAAAATCCATTTGTTAATGTTATTGTTTCACTCTGGAACACCACGCCGGAGACTGTAACGAATGCGATCAATTCCGGCGCCGACGATGTTATCTCCCGTCCAATGTCCAGAACACATATTTTGGAGCGGGTGGGTCGTCTTGTGCGTGCACGAAAACCCTTTATTGTTACGCCTGATTACCTGGGGCCGGATAGGCGACAAGTACCAAGAGGGTATCCGCAGGGTTCCGCAATGGTTGTTCCAAACTCATTACAAGCCAAAATAGAGAACCGACCTGAATTTGCAGCAACCCCCGAAGCTATCCAGGCGGCAATGAATGCTGTAAACGATCGGAAGATCTCGATATTCACGGAACAATTAATCAGGTTGTCATCGGCGATACTCCTTCTCTCTGACGCGAATGATGGTCAAGGCGATCGTGAGAATGTAATCCAGGCATTGCGCCAAATTAATGATCGGCTATCCGCCAGAATTAAGGGAACGGCTCTCACACCTGTTCTTTCATTATGTGAGGGGTTAAATGATCTTTTGGACAATATTGGAAAATCCGGCAAAATCCTTGAGGAACAGGAGCAAGAACTATTGAAGCAAATTCCCTACGCCATTCACAAAGGCTGCAAGGAAGTCCAACAGTCAGCTTCCCTTGCTTTCGATATTCGAGATCTTTCACTGGAACTACAAAGCCATCGCACATTATCGCGATCCTCTGTCTAATATTTGAAAACATACCGTAGCCTGCATTTTACAATAGTTAGCAAGCGCACTACATTAGATTTTGATGGACTGCGCTGCTGTATCATTGTTCCACAAAGTATAATTCCAGTTGAAGAAAACAGGGATGAAAGGAGTTGCCTAAAATGAGTGATAAAGATGCTCCTGCTTGCAGCAAGATTTATAGCAACATATTTACAAGGCAGGTTGCTCCTGTTTTGATGATTGTCTTCAGTTTGTTGTTGGTGCCAATTGGCCAATCCATCGCCCAGGACATTTCCTTTTTTCGAATTGGTACTGGATCTTCCTCTGGGACCTATTATCCAATAGGGACGCTGATTGGATCGGTTATCTCCAGCCCACCCGGTAGCCGTGCCTGTGAAGACGGTGGATCTTGCGGCGTCCCAGGGCTCATCGTCACCGGCCAAACCACACGTGGATCTATCGCGAACATTGAAGGCGTCATGGCGGGTTCTTTGGAAACAGGGCTCGCGCAATCAGACATGGTTCAAGCTGCATATACAGGAACAGGCGTCTATCGTTTGAAAGAACCGGCAAAGAACTTGCGCGTTATTGCCAACTTATATCCGGAAAATATCCATCTCGTTGTACGCCGCGATGCCGGTATTGCAAATATTTCCCAACTTAGAGGCAAGCGAATTTCACTGGATGTTCCAGGCTCAGGCACGCGCGAAAACGCCAAATTAATCCTTTCAGCTTATGGAATTGCGCCGCTCGAATATCAGGCAATTCCTGTAAATGCCGACAAGGCTGTTGGAATGATGTTGAACAAAGAACTGGATGCTTTTTTCTTTGTGGCGGGATATCCAGTTACGGCCGTTTCAGAGCTAGCAGATACCGGGATCATTGACCTTCTGCCTATCGATGGAAAGGTTGCTGCAAAGATCGTTGAAGAGCACAGTTATTATTCTCTCAGCGAAATTCCGGCAAATGTTTACGAGGGGGTTGCCGCGACACCTTCCTTGGCCGTCAGCACCCAATGGGTCGTCAATGCAAATATGGAGGATGATGTTGTATATGAAGTCACGCGTGCCTTATGGCATCCAAACAACCGGGCTCTTCTGGACAACGGACATTTAAAGGGGAAGCATATTCGTCTTGAAACAGCTTTGGATGGCATCGCGACCCCATTACATGCAGGAGCAGAAAAATATTATCGAGAAAATGGAATGATCAAAAACTAGATAAGAGCCGTTAATACGGGTTGTATGGGCTAGAGGGCTTTGTTACTGTCCTTTTAATTCGAGGAGAAGCCCCGTGACCCCCAATATTGTATCTGCCGCAAACACAGAAACCCATCCAATTTTTGTCGTCGAGAAGTCTCAGTTTGATGACTGGCTAATCAGCCAACCAGAGCAATGGCAAAACTGGATCAAATCACAAGGCTTTGAGGCTGAAGGCGGCCGACATTTACTGCTGCCAAATGAAACATCCCAGTTTAGCTCCGTTTTGTACATTCGAAGTAAAGAGCTTTCAATCTGGTCTCTGGCGGATCTATCAATGAAATTGCCAAAAGGGACTTATGCTCTCGAGGCAGAAATATCCCCGAAACAGGCAACTGACATCGCCATTGGCTGGTCTTTGGGAACATATGTGTTTGATCGATATAAAGAGAGTAAAGCTGAGCCCGCCCAATTGGTCCTACCTTCCGGTGCAGATGCAGCATTGGTCCAGCGGACAGTTAAGGCGACATATCTTGTCCGGGATTTAATCAATATACCGGCGGCAGATATGGGGCCATCTGCACTTGAGGCCGCAGCTTCACAAATCGCTGGCGAATTTGAAGCAAGACAAGGCAATATTGTTGGAAGTGATCTCATAACCTATCATTATCCCATGGTACATGCCGTTGGTCGGGCAGCTGCGGATCCGCCGCGTGTCATTGATATCACTTGGGGAAACCCGGATGCTCCAAAAGTGACTCTTGTCGGGAAGGGGGTCTGTTTCGATACAGGAGGCCTGGATATCAAACCCTCCGCGGGTATGTTGATGATGAAAAAAGATATGGGTGGTGCAGCGACGGTTCTCGGTTTGGCACATATGATCATGGATGCCGCGCTACCTGTGCGCCTGCGGGTTCTGATCCCGGCGGTTGAAAACTCAATTTCTGGGAATGCTTATCGACCGGGCGATGTCCTAACGAGCCGAAACGGAAAAACCGTTGAAATTGGAAACACAGATGCGGAAGGAAGGCTTGTTTTAGCGGATGCATTAACGGCAGCAGATGATGATGAGCCAGATTTACTTATTGATATGGCGACATTGACCGGAGCAGCGAGGGTTGCGGTAGGGACGGAAATTTCTGCAACTTTTACGGATGATGATGAGTTGTTTGCCGCTTTGGCAGCCCATGCCGAAATTGAGGCGGATCCGGTTTGGAGGCTTCCACTTTGGGACGGATATCGACATTTAATCGACAGTAAAATTGCCGATATAAATAACGCCGGGTCGAGCTCTTTCGGTGGTGCGATAACAGCTGGGTTGTTCCTGAAGGAATTTGTCGAAAAGAGCAAGAGCTGGGTTCATTTTGATATCATGGCCTACAATTCACGCAGCAGGCCCGGCCGCCCGATTGGCGGTGAAGCCTTTGCCCTGCGTGCTCTGTATGCAATGATTAGCGCGCGATATTCAGTTGCACCCTAATAGCCTTTATCCACATCAACAGCATAGAGAAGTTCTTCTCCATTCTGAGTACGAATGATATTTTGAGCCACTAGTTTTGCCACGCTTTCAGGGTCCGAAATACTTGCCACATGAGGGGTAATCCGGATTTTTGGATGTTCCCAAAACGGATGCTCCTCTGGAAGGGGTTCTATACGGAACACATCAAGGGTGGCTGCGGAAAGATGGTCGCTATTTAATGCCGCAATTAAGTCTTCGTCGACCACATGAGGCCCCCTTCCGGCGTTGATAATGCTCGCCCCTTTGGGCAGCTTTGCGAAAAGATCTGCATTGAGGAAATCTGTCGTAGCGGCTGTCAGGGGCAACAGGCAGACGAGAATTTCCGTGCGTGCCAGAAACGCATCCAGCTGATCTTTGCCAAAAAAGCTGGTAACGCCATCGATTTTCTTTTCAGATCTACTCCAACCCGCAACATCAAAGTTAAGGGCTGTTAGTGCGCTTGCTGCGTCACCACCAAGTTCTCCCATTCCCAAAATTCCAACTTTTCGGTCGGACGCAAAGGGGGCGAATTCTTCTTTCCATATCTTCTGCTGCTGATTATTGTCATAGATAATTTCGAAACGATGATGATTGAGGACATGCTGCACAACATATTCTGTCATCCGTCCGGTTAAATTCGGATCGACAACTCGGGAAAACGGCAAATGGCGCGGAAAATCCGGATCTGACAGAAGATGATCAACGCCAGCCCCTAAAGAATAAACAGCCTGCAGGTTATTGAACGTGGCCAACTCACCATGGGGCATCTTCCAGCATAGGGCATATTTGATATCATCCCGATCTCCGATGTCGGGCCAAATACGAACTTCCAGATCCGGAATATATTTATTTAATTCGCGTCGCCACCAGTCGGCTCGATCAACGTTACTTTTGAACAGCAAAGCCATTTTTTGCCTCCAGCCTCTTATTGGGGATGTTTACTTATAAAGAATGAGTGATTACGTACTAAGAATATTGCTGCCGGCCGTTTCCAAATCAAACGCCGCCTTCATCAATGCTTTTGTATAGTCTGTCTGCGGGTTGTCAAAGATTTGTTTAGAATGGCCCTGCTCAACGATTTTGCCATGACGCATGACGATGACACTATCCGCCAGCGCGCGAACAACTTTAAGGTCGTGGCTGATAAATAGATAGGTAAGGTTATGGCGGTTTTGCAAATCGCGCAGCAAATCAACGATCTGGGCTTGTACAGACATATCAAGTGCAGAAGTCGGTTCGTCGAGAACAATAAATTTTGGTTTCAGGATCAGGGCGCGTGCGATGGCAATACGCTGACGTTGGCCACCTGAAAACTCATGTGGATATCTATCCTGGGCTTCGGGTGGAATACCAACTTCCTTTAGAATGTCGGAAATCCGTTCCCGGCGTTCTAATGGATCGCCCCGACCTTCATGAACCGTTAGCCCTTCTTCAATAATCTGGGCGACTGACAAGCGCGGACTTAGGCTGGAATAGGGATCCTGAAAAACAATCTGAATTTCAGATCGCAGAGGACGCAATGTTTTCCATTTGGCGTTCTGAATAGACTGCCCTTCAAACAAGATATCTCCTTTAGAGGAGATTAACCGCAAAAGAGCCAATCCGAGGGTAGATTTACCTGACCCGCTTTCTCCGACAACACCGACGGTATGCCCCTGTTTTACAGATACTGAAATATCATCAACAGCACGAACATAATCAATGGTACGCTTGAAAAACCCGGCCTTTATCGGAAAATAAACTTTCAGATTTCGGCCACCCATAATTTCGGGTAGCGCTTCATTCTTCGGTACGGGCAGACCCTTTGGTTCAGCCTCAAGCAGCATTCGTGTATATTCATGCTGCGGATTGGAAAATAGCTGTTCCGCGTTATTGGCCTCGACAATTTCGCCGTCTGTCATAACACAAACATTTTTGGCCATCTTGCGGACAATTCCCAGATCATGGGTAATGAGCAATATGGCCATTCCCAGACGGTCCTGGAGTTCCAATAACAATTCGAGAATTTGCGCCTGGATTGTTACGTCCAAAGCCGTTGTCGGTTCATCAGCAATCAATAAATCCGGCTCATTGGCCAATGCCATTGCAATCATGACACGCTGACGCTGGCCACCGGATAATTCATGGGGAAACGCGTTCAATCGCTCGTCAATAGCGTCCAGGCCCACGAGCTCCAGCAATTCGCGGACGCGTGCAGCAGCGGCGGCGGGCTTCATCCCTTTATGCACCAGCAAGGTTTCGTTTATCTGCTTCTCAATTGTGTGCAAAGGGTTCAACGATGTCATTGGCTCCTGGAAAATCATGGAAATATTTTTCCCTCTGATTTTCCGCATGTCCTTTTTCGCTTTCCCAACGACTTCCATGCCATCGACAATTATGGATCCTTTTGGGTGCTTCGCAAGGGGGTAGGGGAGCAATTGCAATAGGCTGAGGGCGGTAACCGACTTACCAGAACCGCTTTCACCAACAAGCGCTAACGTCTCCCCTTTTTCAATTGAGAAAGAAACACCCTTAACCGCTGGGACATCAACGCCGTCCGTTTTAAATGTGACCCAAAGATCCTGTACGTCTATGAGTGCCATTATTGAAAGGTCTTTCTGGGATCAAAGGCATCGCGGATGCCCTCTTGCATAAAGAAAGCAAGTGTCAACATGATAGAAAGGGTGAGAAAAGCGGTGATTCCCAGCCATGGAGCTTGGAGGTTTGCCTTGCCTTGGGCGAGCAGTTCGCCAAGCGAGGCGGAGCCCGGTGGAAGGCCAAGCCCCAGAAAATCGAGAGATGTCAAACTGACAATGGAACCGGTCAGAATGAAAGGCAAAAAAGTAAGAGCTGAAACCATGGAATTGGGCAGGAGATGCTTGAACATTATTACGCTATCACGAACACCTAAAGCGCGAGCCGCCCGAACATAGTCAAAATTCCGAGATCGCAAAAACTCTGCCCGGACAACACCGACGAGACTTGGCCAGCTAAAAAGTAACAGGAGAACCAACAGAATGACAAATGTTGGTTCGATAAGTGAGGCGAGAATTATCAGAATATATAAACTTGGCATACCGCCCCAGATCTCTAAAAGCCGTTGAAAAATCAGGTCAGTCCAGCCTCCAAAATATCCTTGTACGGCCCCTGCACTGACACCGATTAAGGAGCTGAAAATGGTGAGGATTAGACCGAAGGCGACCGATATACGATACCCGTATATTACGCGCGCAAGAACGTCCCGTCCCTGATCGTCAGTTCCGAGCCAGTTTTCTGAATCAGGCGGGGAGGGGGCAGGTGATTTCAAGTCATAATTGATCGTCGTGTAGCTATATCGGATCGGTGGCCATATTTGCCAGCCATCTTCTTCGATGAGTTCCGCCACGAAAGGATCCCGATAATCCGTTGCGGTTTCAAAATCTCCGCCGAAATCTGTCTCCGGATAGGTGACAAAAGTCGGGAAATAAAATTGGTCTTTGTAGGAAACCAGTAAGGGCTTGTCGTTGGCAATGAACTCGGCGAAAAGCGAAAGTACGAAAAGACCGACGAAGAAGATCATCGACCAGTAACCGCGCCTATTGGCTTTAAAATTCTGATATCGGCGGCGATTTATGGCGGATAAGCTCACCTTTATGCCTCCCGTGCTTCAAAATCGATGCGAGGGTCTATCAAGGTGTAAGTCAAATCACCGATAAGGTTCATAATGAGACCCAGCAGCGCAAATACATAGACAGTCGCGAATATGACGGGATAGTCGCGATTGATGGCGGCTTCAAATCCCAGCAAGCCAAGGCCGTCGAGACTGAAAATAACCTCGATTAGCAATGAGCCAGTGAATAAAATGCCAATGAAGGCGCTAGGAAATCCAGCGATAACGATAAGCATGGCATTGCGAAAGACATGGCCATAAAGGACCCTGTTTTCGCTTAGTCCTTTTGCGCGTGCCGTTAAGACATATTGCTGGCTGATTTGATCGAGAAAAGAATTCTTGGTAAGTTGTGTAAGAGCGGCGAAACCGCCAATAACCATTGCCGCAACGGGGAGAGTAATATGCCAGAGATAATCGGTTACTTTTCCAAATAAACTCATTTGGTCCCAGTTCTCGGACGTTAAACCACGTAAGGGGAACCAGTCCCAATAGGAACCGCCCGCGAATAAAACAATCAATGCAACAGCGAACAGAAAACTAGGAATGGCATTTCCAATTATGACCAGTGAACTGGTCCATACATCAAATCGGGAGCCATCACGAACGGCCTTCGCGACCCCTAACGGAATTGAAATCATATAAACCAGAAGTGTCGTCCAAAGCCCCAGAGAAATGGATACAGGGAGTTTTTCAATGACAAGGTTCACAACGGATTCATCGCGGAAATAGCTGGTGCCAAAATCAAACACCAGATAATTCTTCATCATCAGGAAGAAACGCTCATAAGCTGGTTTGTCGAAACCGAACTGGACTTCCAATTCCTTGATAAATTCCGGGTCCAGGCCTTGCGCTCCTCGATAGGAGCTTTCTCCCCCCAAGCTGGTGGTGGCAGTGCCGCCTGCCGCATCACCGCTCGCACTACCGCCAATACGCGAGGTGGCGCCGACTGCTGTGCCTTGAATTTCAGCAATAATTTGTTCGATCGGGCCGCCAGGGGCAAATTGTATAACAACGAAATTGAGGACCATGATGCCGAAAAGGGTCGGGATCATGAGTAACAAGCGTCTCAGTATATAGGCAAACAAAAACTATCCCCTCTTGCCCATGACAAGGCTTACTTTCCCCGGCGCTCCGCCAGATCTTTGGCTTTCACAGGATCATACCACCAGCTGTGCAGAACCGCACGATCAAAACCGGGTTTTTTGGCATCTGGTCGACCGAATTTATCCCAATAAGCTATAAAGTTTGTGTTTTTGTACCATTGCGGGATGAAATAATAGTTCCACATCAAAACGCGATCTAACGCGCGCGCTGCCGCCGTCAGGTCTTCTCGTGATTTAGCTTGGATAATTTTTTCAACCAGGCTGTCAATTGCAGGGTTTTTGGCTCCGGCAATGTTTAGACCACCATCTATGTCTGCTGACGTCGAACTCCACCAATCCCGTTGTTCAACACCTGGAATCTGCGGCTGTGGAAATCGCCGGACGATTATATCAAAATCAAATGAACGCATGCGGTTTTGCCAGCTGGCGGAATCGATAACACGAACAGAGGCGTCTATACCCAATCGCCGAAGGTTTTTTACATAGGGGTTAATTATTCGGGTGAATGACTGTTCGTACAACAGAAATTCAGCTGTCATCTGGCTTCCAGATTGATCCACCAGCTTTTTATTTTCCAGGGTCCAGCCGGCAGCTTTGAAAAGACCAAGTGCTTCTCTAATCTGCGGACGAATATTCCCAGATCCATTTGTCTTGGAAGGTGAAAATTCGGCAAGGAAAATGTCCGCTGGAAGGGTTTCACGCCAAGGATCGAGGAGATTCAGTTCAGCTTCCGAAGGCAATCCCGTCGCTTTCATGTCCGAATTTTCGAAAACCGAGCCCAATCGATCATATAACCCATAGAATAAGTTCGTATTCGTCCATTCAAAATCAAACAGAAGATCAAAGGCCTTGCGAACTCGAACATCCTCAAACGGCGCACGTCGTGTATTCATGAAAAATGCTTGCAACCCCGTCAAAGACGAATTTTGCAAGGTATCTCGTAATATATACCCTGCGCGGACAGCAGGTTTGTTTTCATATTCTGTCGCCCAACTCCGCGATGTGAACTCTTCTCTAAAATCATACTCGCCGGCAAAGAAGGCTTCCAAAGCGATTGTTCTGTCACGATAGTAGTCCACGTGAATGCTGCCAAAATTATAGCGTCCCTTATGAACGGGCAGGTTCTCTGCCCAGTGATTTTTTATCCTCTTATAAGTGATGGATCGACCAGGGCTGACTTTCGCAACTTTGTAGGGCCCCGATCCCATAAGCGGATCCATACTTGTCACACCGAACTTTCGATCCTTAAACGACGCTTTGGAGAGAATCGGCATCACGGCGATTTGCCGGGGTAAATCTCTGGTCAGCGCGTCTTCCCTAAAATTAAAGCGGATTTTAAGGGGAGATAGAATTGTAGTGTCCATAATATCGCGATACTGAAATCGATAGCGAGGATGGCCTTCCGTTTTCAATGTCTCGAAAGTAAAAGCCACATCCTCTGCTGTGATCGGACTATCGTCATGAAAACGGGCGGTCGATCTCAAGCTGAATTCAACCCATCGGCCTTTTTCGTCAACTGTCGCGGATTCCGCCAAAAGGCCGTAGACCGCATCCGGCTCATCAAGAGACCGGGTCATCAATTGTGTGAAAGTATATTCAGTCTTACCGCCAATATCTCCATTGACGATGCCGACTTTTCCTTTAAGTAAAAAGGGATTGAGGCTATCGAAACTATCGATGTCCCGCAGCTTTATGGCACCACCTTTCGGAGCATCAGGGTTTACATAATCGAAATGTTTAAAATCAGCCTTGTATTTTAAATCACCGAAAGCAGACAGGCCATATTGCGGAACAGGTTCAGCCAGGCTATAGGTGGCAAACACCACCCCAACAATCAGGGCTTGGAAGAATGTAGCTTTCAAGAAATACGCTCCAATCGTGATTCCCCTAATTTCCCTGTCTCAGATTGCGCAGCCCTTCTTCCAGTTTTGCTTCCTTTTCAGGGTCAATCCACCAACTGAGAATATCTGTTCCCTGTGATGGGTTGATATCAGAATGGCCAAATTTATTCCAATAGGCAATGCGATCATAGGCGGCATGGAACTGCGGAATAACAAAGAAATTCCAGGTAAGTACCCGATCAAGGGCATGAACGGCTGGTTTCAAATCTTCATAAGTCGGAGCAGCAATGAGATTTTCAATTAACGCATCGATTACTGGATCATCAATGCCCATCAAATTCCGGCTACCCTGCCGCTTGCCTGCTGCGGAACCCCAGAATTCCCGTTGCTCATTTCCAGGACTGATGGATTGTCCAAATCCACTTGTTGCCATATCAAAATCATAATTCCGTAGACGTTCGGTATATTGTGCCGTGTCAACAACCCTGGATGAGGCATCTATGCCCAACCGTTTCAGGTTTTTAATAAACGGGCCGGTAATTCTCAGGCTGTTTGCATCATACATCAGGAATTCGATGGTTAGCGGCTGGCTTGTTTTCGGGTCAATCAGCTTGCCATTTTTAACTTCCCAGCCTGCTTCAGCCAAAATTTTCTTGGCGGTTCGAAGCGGGCTTCTATCCCGGCCCGTTCCGTCGCTAACCGGAGCCTTATACGCTTCGCCAAAGACACGTGCAGGAAGCTGATCACGAAAAGGTTCAAGTATCGCCAATTCCTTCTCACTCGGCAGGCCGGTTGCCGCCATCACTGAATTTTGAAAATAGCTGCTGGTTCGTGAATATTGATCGTAGAAGATGTTCTTGTTCAGCCATTCAAAATCAAAAACATAACCCAGTGCTTCGCGAAGTGCGGGATCCTGAAATTTTTCCCGGCGAAGATTGTAGACATATCCCTGAAGGCCCGCAGATCGATCATTTTCAATTTCTTCTTTTACCACCAGCCCTGCCTTTACAGCTGGAAAATCATAGCCGGTAGCCCAGTTTTTTGCACTATTCTCCGATCGATAGTCATATTCTCCCGCTTTGAAGGCTTCCAGCAACACGGCAGTATCACGGTAAAAATCATACCGAATGGTATCGAAATTGTTTCTGCCTTTGTTAATTGGAATATCGGCGCCCCAATAGTCCGGTACCCGTTCATAGGTGATATATCTATTAGCCTCGAATTCTTTTACCTTATAGGGGCCTGAGCCCAAAATAGGGGAAAGTGTCGTTTCGTCGAAATTGTGGATTTCAAAATATTTCTTTGAAAGGAGTGGAAGAAGCTGTCCAACAATCTGTGGTAATTCACGGTTTGGCGGTCCGGAAAAATGAAATTTTACGCGGTGATCTGCCAGTTTTTCAGCTTTTTCAACATCCGCATAATAGTAGCGAAACAGGGGCGTCCCTTTCTCTTTGACGGCCGCTAAGCTGAAAATAACATCGTCTGCAGTAATGGGTGATCCATCATGAAAACGGGCTTCGGGTCGCATGTTGAATATGGCGAAGCTCAGGTCTTCGGCAACCTCCACGCTTTCTGCGACCAAACCATATTCAGCGCTCGGGTCATCCAGTGATTGTGTAAGCAAAGTTTCAAATGTCAGGCCCAATCCATTGGCAGACTGTCCCTTTGATATATATGGGTTAAGATTATCAAATCCCCCCATTGCTGAAAGTTTGATGTTACCGCCCTTTGGCGCCTCTGGATTGGCGTAGTCAAGATGGGTGAAGTCTGGGCCATATTTAAGTGGTCCCGCAAGGGATAACCCATGGCTTTTTGTGGTTTTTACATCTGCAGCAAAGCTGGGAACGGCAACCGCCATCAGAATAGCAAAGGCGGCGGCAGTCTTTAAAATTCCCATTTATGACCTCACTGTATACAATTTAATTTTGTCTAAACAACAACATGGTAGGTTAACCCTGTGACATCAAGATCAAATTTTGTTTATCAGGAAATCGGATTTAGGCTAAGATTTTGATAATTTGGTTGTGAAGTTCCGTCGTTGCTGCCGCTAAAACATAACCGGGATTGGATATAGTAAGGGGATTTCCCTCCCAATCAGTGATTTTACCGCCTGCATTTTCGATTATTGGAACCAATCCGCAATAGTCATAAGGTTTCATGTCGCAATCGGCAACGATATCGACAAACCCGGTAGATAAAAGCGCATATGCATAACAATCATATCCAAAGCGCTTGCGAAGTGCCTGATCGTACAGCCTTTTGAAACCGTCGCCTTTATCACTATCAAAAAGCTCCGCCCCCCAGGAAAAAAGAGTTGCCTCAGATACGTCTTCGCAGCTCCTCGCTTTGACGACTTCACCATTTAACGTGGTTTTGCCATTCACGCCAATCCATCTTTCGCCGGAAATAACCTGGTCGAGAATACCCAAAATGGGTACGCCGTTTCGGGTCAGGCCGATTAAACAGCCAAAAGTCGGGCAGCCGGAAATGAAGGAAAGGGTGCCGTCAATTGGGTCGAGGACCCAGACATATTCTGCGTCGGTCCGAACCTCCCCATGTTCCTCACCAAAAATGCCATGCTCCGGATATTCAGCTTCAATGATTTCACGCATGGCGGCTTCTGCATTCCGGTCAGCGATCGTCACCGGGCTTGCATCATCTTTGCCAATAATCTCGATTTTTTGACGAAAAAGAGGACGGATCACATCACCGGCCGTATTTGCCAGCCGGTGGGCAAGGTCAATAAATTCCTGAGGGCACTCTTTGGTCATGAGTTCCCCGATACCTGCTTATTCTGCTGGCGGCAGTGGAACATCTTCCTTACCAAGTGAGCGGAGGTAGGCGATTAAATCGGCACGCTCACTAGCTTTTTTAATTCCGGCAAAGGCCATTTTCGTGCCTTTAATATAGGTGCTTGGCTTTTTCAGGAATACATCCAGGTCGTCATATCCCCAGGCGCCACCTTTATCCACAAGCTGGTTTGAATAGGCGAAGCCGTCGACTGCCCCTTTGTCGCGATTTAAAACACCATGAAGATTTGGCCCAATTTTATTGGCGCCGCCTTCTTCTACAGTATGACAAGCTCCGCATTTTCTGAACACTTTCGCGCCTTTCTCAATATCTGCGTCTGCCATCAAGATGCCAAGAGAAGGGCCTGCTGCAACAGCATTGGACGCAATTTCCGAAGCACCAACATTGCCTGTATCAATTGCATAGGCATTGGTTTCCGGATAAGTCGGATGAATGGCGAGCGTCGCCACTTCATTGATGACCATGATGATAAGGGCGCCCGCTAAAACGGCGCCGGCGATTTTATTAAACTCAAAAGTATTCATTGCTGACCTCAGCTATCAAACCTGCCGGTACATTTAACAGTAGCGATAAAAAAAAGCGAGGGGAAATTAACGGCTTTCGTTGTATCAGTGCAAGACGTATATATGCAGCAGCACAGGAAACATAATTTTGTGGCGTGTGTGCAACAATTTGAGGGCGAAAAGAGCGTGACTATTGCAAGCAATCCAATAATCGTCATACCGGCAAGAATGGCATCTACCCGGCTACCTGGGAAACCGTTGGCTGATATAGATGGCAAGCCGATGATTGTACAAGTTCTTCGTCGTGCGGAGGAGGCAGATATCGGTCCGGCTATCGTCGCCTGCGCCGAACCTGAAATTGTTGAGGTGGTGGAAGCCGCTGGCGGCCAGGCAATTTTGACACGGGCAGATCATCCTTCCGGTTCTGACAGAGTATTTGAAGCCATGGAAATTTTTGATCCAGAAGGCCAATATGATGCTGTGGTTAATTTACAAGGAGATTTGCCGGCCCTTGACCCAGGGGCGGTTTCTGCCGTTTTTCAACCGCTTTCTGTGCCAGATGTCGATATTTCTACACTTGTGGCCGAGATAACAGATCCGACAGAGTTAGATGATGAAAGCGCGGTGAAAGCAGTTGTTAGTTTTCCAGAGAACTCCAAGACGGGTCGGGCCATCTGGTTTAGCCGATTTAAGTCACCCTGGGGAATGGGGCCTCATTATCACCATATCGGAATATATGCATATCGTCGCGATGCATTGAAACGCTTTGTCTCATTACCGGTAGCGCCGCTGGAGGCTCGTGAGAAGCTGGAGCAATTGCGGGCATTAGAGGCAGGAATGAGAATCGACGCAGCTCTCGTTGACACCGTGCCCCTTGGTGTTGATACTCCCGGAGATTTAGCGCGTATACGTCAGTTGTTTACCACGTCCTCAAGCTGAGGGCTTTATTGAAACGGAATATTGATCATGTCCGATTTGGACCCTGAAAACTGTATTACCTTCCAAGGCGTGCCAGGTGCCTATGGGCATTTATCCTGTAGCACGGTTTTTCCAGAAATGGAGGCGATTGCATGCGATACCTTTTCAGAGGCGCTAAAGGCCGTTCGTGAAGAGCGTGCAAAACTGGCAATGATTCCGATTGAAAATTCTCTGGGGGGGAGGGTCGCTGATATCCATCATTTGTTACCCGAATCAGGTCTTTATATTATTGGAGAACATTTTCAGCCTGTTCAGCACCAGCTGCTTGGTGTGCCTGGATCAACCCTGTCGGACATCAAAGCTGTCCATAGCCATGAACAGGCTCTATCGCAATGCCGTGGGCTGACCCGCGACCTTGGAATCGAACCTATTATTCATGCTGATACCGCAGGTTCCGCAAAAATGATCGCTGAATTGAGCGATAAAAGCCAGGCGTCGATTGCCTCTAGCCTTGCTGGAGAAATTTATGGCCTGGAAGTGTTGCGCGACCGTGTCGAGGATCGAATCGGCAATACAACGCGCTTTGTTATCATGTCACGACAGAGAAAAGATCCGGACCCCCGGGCCGGCAACTGCATGACCAGTTTTGTGTTTCAGGTGCGGAGTCAACCAGCGGCGCTTTACAAGGCGCTTGGCGGGTTTGCGACCAATGGGATAAATGTTACAAAACTGGAAAGTTATATAACGGATGCAAGTTTTGCGGCTGCGCAATTTTATATTGATATTGAAGGGCATCCTGAAGAAGCGCATGTCGCGCGCGCAATTGAAGAACTTCAATTCTTTTCAGCGAAGCTGAAGATACTCGGTGTCTATCCATTGAATTCATATCGAACGGAATATAGTGCCTGATTTAGGTTGATTTCTGCGGGCCCCGGGCATATAAGCGCTACCGAAATTGCAATGGCTTTGGTCCTAACAGAAATAGAATATGATGTTTCAGAAATATGTAGATGAATTCTCTGCTTTGAACGCTAAGCAGAAAGTTTTCCTTTTCATCGGTGTTATTGCCATGGCGATTGTCGTCACGGCCTCTAATATTCTTGTTGAAATGCCCCTGAATGACTGGTTTACTTGGGGAGCAATTTCTTATCCAATGGCATTTCTGGTTACTGACATTACCAATCGCACCTTAGGCGTAAGATTTGCGCGTGAAGTAGTTAGTGTCGGTTTTATCGCTGCGGTGGTGATGTCCCTTATTCTTGCAGATGCCCGGATCGCCTTGGCTTCCGGAACAGCCTTTTTGGTCGCGCAGTTGCTGGACATAACAATATTCGACAAGTTGCGGCGGCAATCTTGGTGGAAAGCGCCTATTGCCTCTTCCGTCATTGCATCATTTGTGGATACCGTAATTTTCTTTTCACTTGCTTTTGCCGGGACGGGCCTTCCTTGGCATACGTGGGCCATGGGAGATTACGCAGCGAAGCTTATAATGGTTGCTGTTTTGATCTTGCCATTTCGCGGCCTTATTCAAATTACAGATCCTCTCACATTATCACCGGCCTCTCGCTAAAGAGGGCTCCACACTTTTAAACATAAAGTATCTGTGTTAAATTACTGAGACCTATCTATGTGTGGCTAGGGTTCCGCTGAATTGAGGTCTGGTCCGAGCGCCATGTAACGCCGCCAATGGCAGACACCTTAAAGACTAAAAAACTAGGGGGGATAGACGGGTGCGATTTTCTGCGCCCGCAACCTTAAGTTTGAGTGTTTGCCATGAGTCTTCTTGCCTTATTTCTTATTCTTGCTGCGGCCAGTTGCCATGCCATATGGAATTTTCTGGTAAAACGAATTGATGGCGGCCCGGAACTTGTATGGCTGTTTTCCACCTGGACTTGCATAATTTACCTGCCATTGGTTGTGATATTCTGTTGGATAGAACCCCCGGCATTCGGTGTACGAGAGTGGCTGTTTCTTAGCGGAAGTGCCAGCATACACATGGCTTATTTTCTTCTGTTGCAACAAGGGTACAAAAAAGGAGATTTGTCTCTTGTCTATCCGACTGCTCGTGCGACAGGACCGTTTTTATCCATAATCCTGGCCGTTCTGATTTTGGGCGAAACAGTTACGCCGCAAATTATTGTGGGTGGTGTAGCCATAATTATCGGTATATTTTTCTTAACCGGAGGGTTTCGACGAGAGGGAACGAAATTAACAACTTCACTGACCTTCGGCTTGGCCACTGGCGTATTGATCGGAAGTTATACCGCGTGGGATGCTTATTCGGTGACGGTTCTCGCCATTCCACCGCTTATTCTGGACTACGCATCTTCGATTTGCCGAGCTGTCCTTTTATCACCCTATGCGATCACCCGTCGTGCATTGGTCCGGCAACATTGGCGAAATCATAAGATCGCCGTGCTTTGTGTGGCCGTTTTCAATTCTCTGGCCTTTATCCTCTTTCTGATCGCGTTGACATTTACACCACTGGTCTACGCGGCACCTGCACGTGAAGTAAGTGTATTAATTACTGTCATGCTTGGAACCTTATTACTCGGAGAGGGTAATTTCCGGCAACGAATTGCATGGGCGCTATTAATTATGCTCGGGATGGTATTATTAACAACAGGCTGATGATGAAACGCGCTTTAGGCAAGCCATGCCTTCGCCAATTGATGGGCGAGAGACATTTCCGGTGACATTCGAAGGCCGGTGGGATTTGTACTGCTCGCCAGCATTTCTCGAACCTGGTCACGGGTGAACCAACGCGCATCACCAAGTTCACTCGTGTCCACCGTAATATCCTCGCTGATAGCGTCGGCAAAACATCCAATCATTAAGGATGATGGATATGGCCAAGGCTGTGACGCATGATATCGGACATCTGCTACTTTGATACCTGATTCTTCGAACACCTCCCGTCGGACGCCTTGCTCGATGGTTTCGCCAGGCTCAATAAAACCTGCCAAGCAAGAGAAAAAATCCGAGGGGAAATTTATGCCTTGCCCCAATAAGCATTTATCCTCTTTGGTGACCATCATAATGGCGACCGGGTCCGTTCGCGGGAAATGCACGGAGTTGCAAGACGAATCAGAACAGATACGGGAATACCCAAGTTCTTGCGGATGCGTCTTGGCGCCGCATACTGCACAAAATCCGTGCCGGTTATGCCAATCAATCATCGATCTTGCTTGCGCGAGCGCGGCGGCATCTCCTGGTCGCACCTGGGCTGCGACAGACCGTACATCAATAAATTTACCCCAGTCAGATATAGGGGGCTGTTTTGGATTTTCAATCGACGATACATCGATGGCGAAATGACAGGAAAAATCGGCAATTCCAAGAAAAATAAAAGGCGCGCCAGCGTCAATAAACTCTCGAACGTCACTGATGCCGCGCCAATCAATGCAGGCCGGTCCTTGCAAGTCGATTAGGGCTTTTAAGCCGTGTAGAGGTAAAAACCGGCTGCTCGGGTCGCTGAGTTTTTTGGCAAGCCATTCAGGATCAGAACGATGATGTGCAGCCCGGTCCAGCCGGCTGCCTGTAAATACAATAGGTTTTGTCATGGCCGGCAGAGTGTCATATGTTTTCATAGATCGCAATTAGCAAGATAACATTTTGAACAATTGTTCTGATAATAAGTCGTTTTCTAAGAAAAAGGGCTTGCTAATCCGCATAAACTGAATGATATAAGCGGTGGAAGGCTGGCGATGGGCGTGCTCCTCGCGAACCCGGTCAGATCCGGAAGGAAGCAGCCGCAACGAGTTTCGGCGCGGGTCGTTGTCAGTCTTCTTATTTTACTCCTTCTTCAAGATCGTCAATTGGATTATTTGTTCGGTCAATCCCGTTAATGCTTTGATATTGTCGCCCGGTCTCTGGTAAGATCATCCTATGTCAGATGAAAATTCCAGCACTCCCTATCGTGTTCTTGCTCGCAAATACAGGCCCTCGACTTTTGACGAGTTGATCGGCCATGAAGCTATGGTAAAAACTCTGTCCAATGCGCTGGATTCGGGGCGCCTTGCACATGCGTTTGTGCTTACAGGAACGCGTGGTATTGGCAAGACAACAACGGCGCGCATAATTGCACGCGGCTTGAACTGTATCGGTGAGGAGGGGACTGGCGGCCCGACGATTGCACCTTGCGGGGTTTGTACAAATTGTGTCGCAATAGCGGAAGACAGGCATCAGGATGTTCTGGAGATGGACGCTGCAAGCCGAACCGGCGTTGATGATATTCGAGAGTTAATCGATGGGGTCAGATATTTACCAGTCGCTGCACGATTTAAGATTTATATCATCGACGAAGTTCATATGCTTTCAAAGAATGCTTTTAATGCACTTCTAAAAACGCTGGAAGAGCCGCCCGAGCATGTAAAGTTCATTTTTGCCACAACTGAAATTCGAAAAATACCGGTTACCGTTTTGTCGCGCTGTCAGCGGTTTGATTTGAAGCACGTTGATGGGGAAACCCTTTCTTCCTATTTTGCGACAATTGCCGAGAAAGAAAAGGCGGAGATTGAACCCGATGCGCTTGCCCTGATCGCGCGCTCTGCGGAAGGATCTGTTCGTGACGGTTTATCATTGCTTGATCAGGCGATCGCGCATGGCGACGGTGCGGTTTCTGCACTTCAGGTTCGGGATATGCTGGGCCTGGCGGACCGAACACAAATTCTCGATCTTCTAGGACTGCTAATGTCCGGCGAAATCCAGAAAGCACTAGGTCTTCTGCGGTCTCAATATGATAGCGGGGCGGATCCAATCATCATTATTCAAGATTTATTGGAACTGACACATTGGCTTACGGCGCTGAAAGTGACACCAGAGGCGGCAAATAATGTTGCAATGTCCGGCGGTGATGCTGCTCGTGGCCAGGAATTATCAGCAGGATTGTCTATGCCGGTGCTGGCGCGCACATGGCAAATGCTGCTCAAAGGCCTTGATGAAGTGAGAAAAGCGCCGATGTCGTTGGCGGCGGCGGAAATGGTCCTGGTTCGTATCGCCTATGTCAGTGATTTGCCGTCTCCTGAAGAACTGGCAAAACAGCTTGACCAGCGAAACGATGCGTCCCCAGCACCTGCTGCCGCTGGAAAATCAAGCCCATCGTCGGGCCCAGCTCCGGTAATGGTGGCGTCTACAGGGGCCTCGGCTGTGCCACAAACGGTCGCTCCTGTAGCGGTTCCTGATAAAAGCCCGAGGGCCCATCTATCGATTGTCGCAAAGACTGATCCGGCGCTGGATATACTGCCTGTTGAGAGGATTCCGGAACCGGTCACAGAGAAGATTAAAGTCACAGACCCGCAATCACTTGAAGATATTATTGATCTTCTTTCTGAACGTCAGGACATCAAGCTTAAAGCTGAGGTTGCCAATTTCATGCGGCTCGTAAAATTTGAGGAAGGCCTCATAGAATTTAGCCCGACGACAGGTGCGTCACCAGATCTTGCGGCAAAACTTGGGCTTCGGCTACGTGAAATTACAGACGGTAAGTGGGTTGTCAAAATGTCGGCGGCCGCAGAGGGTGCGCCCACAATTGCAGAAAAACGGCGGCATGACAAAGCTGAGGAAATTAGCGCACTGGAAAACCACCCGATGGTACGCAATATTCAAACAGTCTTTCCAGGTGCCACAATCCGTGAAGTCCGCAATCTCGGTCCAACCCTTGACAGCTCTGACGTACATATCATATCCGAAGAAGATGAATTCGACTAATTTGCGAGAAATGGAGAATATCTCGAATGAAGAACCTGGGCAATCTTATGAAGCAGGCCAAAGAAATGCAGTCCAAAATGGCCGAGATGCAGCAGTCTTTGGAAAATCATGAAGTGACGGGTGAATCCGGTGCAGGTATGGTGAAAGTTACACTGAACGGTAAAGGGGATATGCGTCGCTTAAGTGTCGACACGTCCTTGATCGACCCGGAGGATGGAGAAGTCATGGAAGACCTTATTGTCGCTGCCCATGCGGATGCGAAATCCAAAGTAGAAGCATATTCCGCCGACAAAATGAAGGAAATGACGGGTGGGCTGGAATTGCCACCTGGAATGCAAATGCCGTTTTAGGCTGGGCGGAAATTGTAGTCGGATGAGTAATTCTGAAATTGATCACCTAATACAGCTGTTATCGAAGTTACCGGGCCTGGGCCCGCGATCTGCGCGGCGGGCGACGCTTTATCTGATTGGTCGGCGGGAAAGTCTTCTGGCTCCTTTAAGTAAAGCGATGGCACTTGCCGCAGAGAATGTAAAAATTTGCCGAACTTGCGGTAATCTGGATACCGTTGATCCCTGCGCAATCTGTTCAAACCCAAAACGGGATCAATCGATAATTTGTGTTGTTGAAGATATTGCCGATTTATGGGCTCTGGAAAGATCTGATGCATTTCGCGGAAGGTATCATATTCTTGGAGGAACATTGTCTGCGCTGGACGGTATTGGACCTGACGAATTGAATATTGAAGGGTTGGTGTCACGCGTGCGAGAACCCCAGATTACAGAAGTAATCCTTGCCTTGAATGCAACTGTCGACGGGCAAACGACTTCTCATTATATATCAGACAGGCTGGACGCTTCAGATGTCAAAATCAGTCGATTGGCCCATGGTGTTCCGGTGGGCGGTGAGCTTGACTACCTGGATGACGGCACTTTGTCGGCTGCCCTGAAGTCACGGCGCTCATTAAGGGGCGACTAATCTGTTTAATCTCTCTGCCTAAGTAAGTCTGCGGGCGGCGAAATTAGATCTTCCGATCTCTCTTCGCCCAATTGCAGGTCTTCGATTTTTTCGCCGCGGCTGCTTATTTTCCGACTGGATGTTTCTATGCCTTCAATATCCTTCGATGCTTGAGCGAAATGCCGTCCCAAACTATCCACACGACTTTCCAGTCTGGTAACATCTTTGAGAAGAACGCCGACCTCTTTTTGGATAACGCCAGCTTGCTCCCTCATCTGGCTATCTTTGAGTACCGCCCGAACCGTATTCAAGGTTGCCATTAAGGTTGTTGGTGAAACAATCCAAACCCGCGCCTGATAGGATTTTTCCAAAATTGCCGGGAAGTTTGCATGCAGTTCTGCGTAAACCGCTTCAGAAGGAAGGAAGAGTAAGGCAGATTCTGCGGTTTCTCCGTCGACAATATATTTGTTGCTGATGTCGCCGATATGTTTCTGCATAGCGGATGTAAAGGCGCGGGAGGCGACTGTTTTATCGCTGTCCGTTTCCGCTTGCCGCAGCTGATGGAAACTTTCCAAAGGAAACTTTGCGTCAACAACAATAGAGCCCGGCGGATTTGGCAGCTTAATCAGGCAGTCTGCCCGCCGGCTGTTGCTTAATGTCACTTGAAACTCGTAAGCGGAAGGCGGCAAGGCTGATTTTACCAGATCATTCAGCTGTAATTCACCAAAGGCACCGCGCGCCTGTTTGTTTGCCAGAATATCCTGCAAGCCAACCACTTGATTGGATAGATCCGTTAAATTGTCCTGCGCTTTATCAATGACGGCTAACCGGGTTTGCAAGTCGGTCAGGCTTTTCCCGGTTTTCTCCGTCGATTGGGTTATGCTGTCTCCCAGCCTTTTGGACACGGTATCCAGACGTTCGGCCAGTGTTTTATTGATTTCAGTTCGGCTGGCTGCACCATCAGCCGACATTTGTTTCAGCTGGCCCTCAAGTTGGGATTGCTGTGAGAGGAGGCTTTCAGATAATCGGGCTAAATGTTCACTATTGGTGGAGGCCATCGAAATCAGTTTTTCTGCATTCCTCATGCGTATAAGTAAAAATACCGTCACGGCAACCAGAATGCCAATAACTGCAATGAGGGCGAATTCCATAAAATACTCCAACATGATGGCCTTCAATGGCGCCAATTGCCTTGACGAAAGCAAGTTGGCGTAATACGTAGACCCTAGATCCAGACTTTGGGTTATCGTAACTTGAACGACATCGGAATACCATGGCCATTTTGCCGATATATACAGCGCCAGACCCGCTATTAAAAACTATCTCGACACCTGTTACGGAAGTAACGGATGAGACACGGTTGCTGATCGATAATATGTTTGAAACAATGTATGACGCGCCAGGCATAGGATTGGCAGCCATTCAAGTCGGCATTCAGAAACGGCTGCTGGTCGTTGATGTGATTGGCAGGCAACAAGACGAACCCGCTCAGCCCATCGCCATGATTAACCCGGAAATTACCTGGGTTTCAGATCATGATGCAACTTATGAAGAAGGCTGTTTATCGCTTCCTGAACATTATGCCGATGTTGTGCGCCCTGCGGAAATCGAGGTTAAATATTTGGACCCGGACGGCAACCCGCAAAAAATGAAGGCAGAGGGATTGCTGGCGACTTGTATCCAGCATGAGATGGATCATCTGGACGGGATCTTGTTTGTCGATCATATTTCGGCGTTGAAGCGCAACATGATTTTACGCAAGCTTCTAAAATTGAAGAAAATGGCCAGCTAAAGGAACAGGCGATGGGAGGACTGCGGATTGCGTTTATGGGAACGCCGGATTTCTCCACTCATGTGTTAACGGCGCTCATTGATGCGGGCCATGACATTGTTTGTGTCTACTCTCAGCCACCTCGACCGGCGGGACGGGGGAAAAAGCTGAGAGCGTCTCCTGTTCATTCTCTGGCAGAAGCCCATAATATTGAAGTAAGAACGCCAACTTCTTTAAAATCCGAGGAAGTGCAATCCGATTTTGCAGACTTAAACCTGGATGTTGCTGTTGTAGTTGCCTATGGCCTAATTTTACCGGCTGCTGTCTTGGCAGCTCCGAGGTTCGGATGCCTGAACCTTCATGCGTCCTTGCTTCCCAGATGGCGCGGTGCGGCGCCTATCCAGCGGGCAATTATGGCAGGTGACACTGAAACCGGCGTCGCAGTAATGCAGATGGCCGAAGGGCTGGATACCGGTGATGTCCTGGAGGAAACAAGAATTCCGATTTCTGATCAGACAACAGCAGGCAGCCTGCATGATCAGTTGGCGGAGGCCGGGGCAATTTTAATGGAAGAAACAGTTTCACGCTTGAAGGATGACAATTTGGTGGCTGTTGCACAATCCGATGACGGTGTGACATATGCAGAAAAAATTTCCAAATCGGAAGCCGCCATTGACTGGGCACGTCCTGCCGAGGAGCTTTGCCGTCATATTCATGGCTTGAGTCCCTTTCCCGGAGCATATTGCACACATAATGACACGCGAATTAAAGTGCTCGGGGCGACGGCGGTAAAGGGGACAGGTCAGCCAGGTCAGGTATTGGACAATGATCTGACAATCGCGTGCGGAAAAAACGCCCTCAAACTTGTTCTGCTACAACGGGCTGGAAAGTCTCCGATGCCCACTAGAGTTTTCTTAAACGGACATCCCATAAATATAGGCGAGGTGTTGGCCTGATGCCGGATTACAGGGTTGTTATTGAGTATGATGGCAGAGGCATGGTCGGCTGGCAGCGCCAGAAAAAAGGCGTGTCTGTACAGCAAAGTATAGAAGAGGCGATATTTAAATTTTGCGGTGAAGAGATCCGAATTCAAAGCGCCGGACGTACAGATGCCGGTGTTCATGCTTTGGGCCAGGTTGCAAATTTTTCACTTCAATCGTCTCGCAAGCCCCATGTGGTCATGAACGCCATTAACTACCATCTGAAGCCAAACTCAGTAGTGATCTTGTCTTGTGAAGAAGCCGAACCAGAGTTTAATGCACGGTTTTCAGCGACCGGACGCCATTACCTGTATCGGATCATTAACCGCCGGGCACCGCTTACCGTGGATTATGGCTTGGCTTGGCAGTTTAAACGCCCGCTCGAGCATGAGGCGATGCAGGAGGCTGCACAGCTCCTCGTTGGCCGTCATGATTTTACGAGTTTTCGTGCCGTTGCATGCCAGGCCAAATCGCCGGTTCGAACACTGGAAAGTTTAACGGTTACGCGCGTCGGTGATGAAATTCAGATCCGAACCTCGGCCCGGTCCTTTTTGCATAACCAGGTTCGATCGATGGTCGGGAGTTTGTCACTTGTGGGGACGGGGCAATGGCGAATGCAGGATATGCAAAAGGCGCTTGAAGCAAAAAATCGTCAAGCTGCCGGACCTAATGCGCCGCCTTATGGATTATACTTGGTCGCTGTTGATTACGAATGTTAGGCCGCGCGTCAAGCCGCGGTTGTAATGAGGAAATCTGAAAAAAGAACCTGCGTTAAGATCGCGATCATAAACTCCAGGAAAGCAAATCCAACCGCAAGCAAGCCTGAAATGCCCAATGTTATCCTCAAAATTCGCCATAAATATACGTATGTGGCAGCAATAAATAACAGACTGATAATTGAGGACAGGCCGATGTTCAAAAATCCCGTGGATAGCACCGAGAGTGGCAGCCAAACAATAACTATAGCTAGTTGGGACCAGTTATAGACAATCACGAAAACAGTAAATTGTTGGAAAAAATCCAATAGCCGGGCGAAAAAACCTGCGGCAATCAAGTAACTCATCCAGCTGACAGCCAAGGCAATCCCAAGCAGAATTAAAAATGGTACGAACGAGGTTGCCGTTTCCAGTTTTTTATAATCGATGGCATTTTCGATCAAGAAAAAGGGCAATGCCAAAAATACTGCCGCAAACGATCGGTAGAATCCGGATGCTGAGATATTGAAATACTGCAAGGCATCGGGGTCCATGCGGGCAAGTCTGTAAGCACCGTACAGTGATGAAGTTATTTCCTTGATACTTACCATTGGGGTTACGCAAAGTACCTTTCCAAAATATCTGTATAGATATCTGCCAGTGCTTCTATATCAGCGATATTGGCGCATTCATCGACCTTGTGCATGGTTTGGCCTACAAGCCCAAACTCTACTACAGGGCAATAATTTTTAATATATCTTGCGTCGGAGGTACCGCCAGTGGTTGATAATTCAGGCTCCTGACCAAGCCGCTGTCCGATGGCGTTTGCGACGAGAGTACTGAAATCGCCTTTTTCAGTGAGAAATGGTTCCGAATTTTTTAAGGCTCGTAATTCGTAGACGGTCCCGTTTTTCTCGGCGGCCTGATCGAGGCATGCACGAATTGTCGCTTCAAGGCTATCCAGGCTATGGTGAGTATTGAAACGAATGTTGAACGTTGCCGTTGCCGTTCTTGGAATCACGTTAGTTGCCGTATTTCCCACATCCATGGTTGTGAACTCAAGATTACTGGCCTGAAAATGCTCGCTCCCGTTATCAAGTTCGAGATTGCTTAAAGCGGTTACCAATGCTGTCAAATGCGGTATCGGATTGTCTGCCAAATGAGGATAGGCGACATGTCCTTCGCTACCAATTACATTTAAGAAACCTGTAAAAGAGCCGCGACGACCGATTTTGACCATTTCCCCCATTTTAGTTGGATTAGTTGGCTCACCGACGACACAGTGATCAATTCTTTCCCCATTTTCCGCCATCCATTCCAGCACTTTTCGGGTACCATTGATAGCGGGACCTTCCTCATCACCGGTAATCAAGAGACTGATGGACCCTTTAAAATTCCCGCCAGAATTTTCAATAAACCGCGCGGAAGAGGCGGCAAAACATGCTACTGCCGCTTTCATGTCTGCAGCACCGCGACCGTAGAGAATTCCGTTCTTGATGACGCTTTCAAAGGGGCCGGTCTTCCAAGCTGCCTCATCACCTACCGGTACGACGTCCGTATGGCCGGCAAAACAGAAATTTGGAGCTTCGGAACCAAATCGAGCATATAAGTTGTCGACATCTGGTGTATTCTCGTCCGAAAACACAAGTCTTTGGCAGGTGAAGCCAATCTTTTCCAGCGCTTTTTGCAGCACATCGAGCGCGCCTGCGTCGGCAGGTGTTATGCTGGGGCAATTCATCAGTTCCTGCGTCAGGGGAACGACGTCTATGGTATTATTTTTGTTCATAGTTTCCTTTACCGTCCGCTTGGGCTGTCCGTCAATGGCGAAGGTTGCCAAAGTAATGAATTGACATCAAACAATATTGCTAATTCGATCTGATCAAGATAAGACTAAATCTCCCACGCGAAAGAAACCCCCATGACAGCCCTTATGCCGATCAAATCGAAGAATATACAAGGTATTGCCTTTATGCTGATTGGCGTCTTTTTGATGTCATCAATGGATGCCGTGGGCAAATTTTTAGTACAGGCAGATTACTCTGTCATTCAAATTCTGGCAATTCGTGGCATGTTTAACCTGACCATTTTGCTGGGATGGATGGTTACCCATGGCGGATTTGGCTCGGTGAAAACCAAACAGTATAAAGGTCACGGGTTAAGAATAATTTTCGGCCTTTTAGCGCCTTTGCTTTTTTTCATGTCGCTCAAGCATTTGCCATTGGCGGAAGCTACGGTCATATTTTTTGTATCTCCTTTTATCATGACGGCCCTATCAGTCCCGATTTTTAAAGAAAAAGTTGGGCCGCATCGTTGGGGCGCCATTTTCGTAGGGTTCGCCGGTGTATTGATTGTCATGCAGCCGACGAGCGGACTTTTGGAACTGGAAGCTTTTATGGTTTTAGGGGCTAGTTTGAGTTATTGCGCGATTATGTTGATCGGGCGCTGGCTTGGAACGACAGAATCAACCTTTACAATCATCTTTTATATGACATTGGGAACAGCAACGATTACAGGGTTTGCTTCGATTTTTGTCTGGCAGCCTATCCCGCTTGAAGATGTTGGATTAATCGCAGCGATGGCGGTTCTGTCTTTGACCGGGAATATATGTCTGATTAAGTCCTTCAGGGTAGGTGAAGTGGGGGTGATTACACCCTTCGAATATACGGGCTTGTTTTGGGCTGTGACGTTGGGCTACCTGGTATTTGCCGAAATTCCGGCAGCGCATGTCTGGACCGGTGTTGCCGTGATCGGCGCCAGTGGTCTGTATCTTGTATATCGGGAGAATCGCTTAAAGCGTTAGGATGGAGCTAGCTCCATCCTGAATTTATAATTTTAATCGCGAAGCAGATCATTAATTGAAGTCTTTGAACGTGTCTGCTCATCGACGGTTTTTACAATGACCGCGCAATACAAGCTTGGCCCCGGCGTACCATCGGGTAGCGGCTTGCCAGGCAAGCTTCCTGGAACAACGACTGAATAGGCTGGAACCCGCCCAATATGAATTTCTCCGGTATCCCGATTGATAATCTTCGTGGATGCGCTAATGAAAACGCCCATGGATAATACAGAGCCTTGCTCAACAATCACACCTTCCACGACTTCCGAACGTGCGCCAATAAAGCAGTTGTCCTCAATGATAACAGGGTCTGCCTGCAACGGCTCCAACACACCACCAATACCGACACCGCCCGATAAATGAACATCCTTGCCGATTTGAGCGCATGATCCGACGGTTACCCATGTATCGACCATGGTGCCACTATCTACATAGGCGCCTAAATTGACGAAGCTCGGCATTAATACCGCACCTGGGGCAACATAGGCACTTCGCCTGACAACACAATTTGGCACAGCGCGAAACCCGGCGCCTTTAAATTTCTCTTCGGTCCAGCCTTCGAACTTGCTGGGAACTTTGTCGTACCAGTTTGAGTTCTGGCCAGGGCCGCCGTTGATGATCTCCATATCATTGAGGCGAAAGGACAAAAGAACAGCTTTTTTCAGCCATTGATTGACGATCCAGCCATTATCGGTTTTTTCGGCGACACGGGCGGATCCGCTATCCAGAGCTTCCAATGTTGCTTCAACAGCATCCCGCTCTGCACCTTTGGTGGCGGGCGAGATGGCGTCTCTATTTTCCCAGGCCGCGTCGACGACAGGCTGCAAATCTGCTAATGTCATAGTAATTCCTTAAGCAAGTGACTGAGTATTTTTCGAAAACATAAACTGCCCCGATAGGATGTCAACATAAGCCTTTGAGATGAGGATCAGACTTGACTGACAGCCCTATCATTCAGCAGGCTCCGCAACCATTGGGCCAAGTTATCGGTAGAATGTTGAATATGACCTTCTTCTGCGGTTTCATGAGACCAGTGTTCCTCATTGGGTAACCAAACCGTTGTCATACCCATTTCCCTGGCAGGAGCTAGATTCTTCGCCATATCTTCGAATAGAACAGCTTTTTTCGGATTGATTTCGAGCTCCTGGACGAGTTTTTCGTAAACACTCATATCCGGTTTAGGGCGATAGTCCGCAGCTACGATATCGAAAATATGATCGAAATGATGATCTATACCCAATTGTGATGCCACATTGGTTGCATGATAATGTGAGCCATTGGTGAAGATAATTTTTCGACCCTGAAGCTCTTCTAGCGCGGTGCTAAGCTGGGGTGCAGTCGCTAGATCTGTGACATCAATGTCGTGGACATAATCAAGAAACTCCTTGGGATCCATTCCGTGATTTTGCATCAATCCGTTCAATGTCGTTCCATGCTCGTGAAAATATTTTTTCTGAACGGTTTTTGCTTCGGATAACCCGACTCCCAGAAAATCCGAGACAAACTCTCCCATTTTCTTGTCTATTTTTGCAAACAGGTTCGAATGCGCCGGATAAAGGGTGTTATCCAGGTCAAAAATCCAAGTATCGATATGCTCGAAGTCGGCCCATTTAGGTATAAGTTTCATAACATTGATTGTGGCTCTGATTACGGGATAGGACAAGGCCTAATAAAGCAATTTGCGGCAAAAACGGCCCTTGGAATTAAGGAGGTTTAAGAGGCTATTAAGATATTTCCTCTAGTCTTGCGCGCATTGAGATTTCATAAAAACTTCTGAGTTTTTGTTCTTAGTTTGACCGGATTCGTATGTAATGGGCCGTACCAGCAACGCAAATAGCAAAATGACGGTGTTTTCTTACGAAGAAAACAAACTGCGGGCCCATAGCAATGAAACAGATGTGCGCGTAGAAGTTGCTCTTGCAAGCGAAACTGAACCAGAAATTCTCTATTATCTTGCAGATGATACCGACTTAAATGTTCGAAGAAGCCTGGCACAAAATCCAGCAACGCCGGTTCAGGCAAATGCGTTGCTCGCCAAAGATGAGGAAGATGAAGTCCGGCAGGATCTCGCGAGAAAGATATGCAAGATCCTTCCGGATTTGTCCGGGCAGGATGCCGCGGCCCTTCAGGAAAAGACAATTGAAGTTCTGGAAATGCTGGCGGAGGATCAAGCCACAACTGTGCGCGCGATCGTGTCAGAGGCCTTAAAGGATACGATGGAAGCTCCGCGCCATATCGTTTTGGCATTGGCCCGGGACCTTGAAGAAATCGTTGCCGGGCCTATTCTGGAATATTCACCATTGCTAAGTGACGACGATTTAATTGAAATTATTGCAAGTGGCGTTGCTGTAGAAGCATTGCCGGCGATCGCACGGCGCGAAGCAATTGGTGAGGATGTTTCTGCTGCGGTTGCTGCCAGTCTTGAAATTCCGGCGGTGGCTGCGCTCCTGGCTAATCCATCTGCCAAGGTGCGCGAAGAGACCCTCGATGAAATAATTGACCAGGCTGAGACCGTTGCGGATTTGCATGAGCCTTTGGCAATGCGGCTCGATCTTTCGCTTCGTGCTGTTCGCCGGATTGCCGGTTTTGTCGGGGCATCTCTGGTAGAGAAACTGGCTCGAAAACGAAACCTCTCGCCGGATGTAGAGGCTGACTTAAAACAAATTGTGCGATCCCGCATCGATAAGGCAGAAGAAATTTCTGCATTACAGGAGCCAGGTTCTGCGTTAACCGCAGAGGCTTTATGGGCGACAGGCACGCTCGATGAAGAACGCCTGACGGACGCCATCAAGGAAAAGGATCATTCTTTTGTCGCAACATCGCTCTCTCTGATGACCGGGTTTAGCCAAGAGAAAATCCAGACAATGATGGAAGCCCGGAATGGCAAAATAGTGACGTCTTTATGCTGGAAGGCCGGCCTTTCCATGAGACTCGCCTTTAAAATCCAGACAAAAATAGCCCATGTTCCAAGGCAGGAAATAGTCAATGCCCGGAATGGAATAGAATTTCCGTTTACCGAAGAGGAAATGAACTGGCAGCTTTCTTTTTACACGGAAGACTAATTTATATGATCAGTGACCATGGTACCGATACCGTGCTCTGTAAATATCTCCAACAGTAATACGTGAGGAATACGCCCATCTAATATGGTCGCGGCATCGACACCTTCCTCAAGAGCAAAGAGGCAGGTTTCCAGTTTGGGAATCATGCCGCCGGCTATTGTTCCATCTTTCTGCAGCCTCTTGACGTCGGCAGGGCTTAGTCTGGAAATGAGGTTTTTGTCTTTGTCCAGAACGCCTTCGACGTCGGTCATCATGATTAATTTTGTGGCCCCGATTGCTGCCGCAATATGTCCAGCTGCGGTATCTGCGTTGATGTTGTAAGTCTGCCCTTTTGGGCCAATACCAATTGGTGCAATCACCGGAATCGCGTTATTCTCTTCAAAATTTTCAAGAATTTCCGGATTTATCCGCCGCGGTTCCCCGACAAAACCAAGGTCAAGGATCCGTTCAATGTTGCTGTCCGGATCCCGCTTCGTGCGTGTTAGTTTCTGGGCCTCGATCAAGTTTCCATCTTTGCCGGAAAGCCCTACTGCCAGTCCGCCCGCAGAATTGATGGACGATACTATTTTCTTGTTGAGAGATCCCGAGAGAACCATTTCAGCGATCTCGACGGTTTCCTTGTCCGTTACCCGTAAACCGTCAACGAAAGAACTTTGAATTTTCAATCTCTCAAGCATGGCGCCAATTTGCGGCCCACCGCCATGGACGATAATCGGGTTGATGCCCACTTGTTTGAGGAGCGCAACGTCACGGGCAAAATCATGGGCAAGATTTTCATCCCCCATGGCATGTCCGCCATATTTTATGACGAACGTCTGGCCTGCGAAAAGATGCATATAGGGAAGGGCTTCAGAGAGGGTTTGTGCTTTCCTCAATTGTTCTTCCACTGTTAATTCCGTATCACTCATAATTCTTACTCATTCTTCCGCAAGCGACGCGAGCTCTGCGCGAAGCGCTTCAATTCCGATACCTTTGGCGGAGCTGGTCATAAACACTTCCGGATGCGCCGCAGGTCGCTTCGCAAGCTCCTGTTCAATTTTCTTCAACACGGATTTCAAGTCACTTTGATTGGTCTTGTCAACCTTTGTGAGGATAATCTGATAATTGACAGCATTCACATCGAGCATGTCCATCACTTCACGGTCGGTTACCTTCAATCCGTGTCGTGCATCTACCAAAAGGCAAACGCGACGAAGTTTTGCCCGTCCTTTCAAATAGGTATTAACGAGATCCGTCCAGGCGCTGATTTTTTCCTTCGATGCTTTCGCATAACCGTGACCGGGCAAATCGACTAGATACAGGCGGCCCCCGAGGTCAAAAAAATTTATTTGCTGAGTGCGGCCGGGTGTATTGGACGTTCGTGCCAATGTATTGCGGTTTGTCAAAGCGTTTATAAGGCTTGATTTGCCGACATTAGACCGGCCGGAAAAAGCAACTTCATTTAACGGTAGTTCTGGCAGCATATCCAGCGTCGCCGCGCCTGCAACGAATTGACACTCTTGGGCAAAAAGTAAACGGCCCGCGTCAATGCGGGCCGCCTTTTTTCCATCCGGATCCATGTTATCCGTCATTATGTTTCTTCCTTCAGGTTTTTTCGCCCGACACGGAAACACCCATACGTTTCATAATGAGCCATTGTTGTGCCATGCTGAGAATATTGTTCCAGGTCCAGTAAATCACCAGGCCAGCCGGGAAACTTGCCAACAGATATGTGAAGAAAATTGGCATGAACAGGAAGATTTTTGCCTGTATCGGATCCGCCGGTTGCGGGTTGAGCTTTTGTTGCAAATACATGCTGACACCCATGAGAAGCGGTAGCACGCCAATCATTAGGAATTGCGGTGGATCCCAAGGAATAAGGCCGAAAAGATTAAATATTGTCGTGGGATCCGGTGCTGCAAGATCCTTGATCCAACCGTAAAATGGTTGGTGGCGCATCAGAAGCGTCACGAACAGAACTTTATAAAGGGCGAAGAAAATCGGAATTTGCATGGCAATTGGCAAACAGCCAGCTGCGGGATTAGCTTTTTCCTTTTTATACAGCGCCATCATTTCCTGATTGAGCTTTTGTTTATCGTCACCATATTGCTCACGCAGTTTGACCATTTCCGGTTGAAGTTTCTTCATTTTACTCATGGAAACATAGGATTTATGAGCAAGTGGTAGAAGAATGATTTTGATAACAACTGTCAATGCCATGATGGCGAGGCCAAGATTGCCAATTAATCCATTGAAAAACTCAAGTGCGAAGTAAATTGGTTTCGTCAGGAAGTAAAACCATCCCCAATCAATGGCGAGGTCGAATTTCGCAATACCGTATTCCTGCTCATATGTATCAATGACAGAAACAACCTTCGCCCCGGCAAATAGATGATTGGTAACGCCAACTGTCGATCCTACGGGAACATTTATGCCCTGTTGATCAAGGAAATCTGTTTGGAAGCGATCTCCCTGGCTTGAATGGGTGAAGCGCGCCTTGATTTTTGTTTGCTGATCGGGAATGAGAGCGGTTAACCAGAACTTATCCGTAATTCCGATCCATCCGCCAGTAGAATTATAAGATTCGTCAGCACCCTCTGACAAATCATCATAGTCTACTTCTTCCAGAGTTTCATTCAGGACGCCAATTGGCCCTTCGTGCAAAATATAGAAATTCGTGGTTTCTGGTGTTCCGTGTCGCGAAATCAAACCGTATGGGTAGAGCGTTACATCCGATGAGGTTTTATTCTCAACCATTTGCTCAACGGTAAACAGATAGTTTTCGTCAATCGAGATCGTTCTGTGAAAAATCAGTCCAGCGCCGTTATCCCAGGTTAGTTTGAGGGGTTTCTCCGGCGACAATTCATCTGATGTGGTCGACCAGAGAGTGTTTGCATTTGGTAAAGCTACAGAGGATTCCGGGGAGGGGCTCCAGCCAAATTCTGCATAATAAGGGTTCGGGCCGCCTGCCGGTGATAAGAGTTTGATCTCTGGGCTCGTCGGATCAACCGTCTCGTGATACTTCACCAAAGTCAGATCGTCCAGACGTGCTCCCAAAAGTGAAATGGAACCATGCAGCGACGGCGTGTTGATTTTTACACGTTCTGATTTTTGAAGGCTTTCTTCCCGGGTTACTGCATTTGGGATCGCGGAGCCTGGAATGCTTGGTGATGAGGCATCAGCGCCAACTGTCGGCGCTTGGCCAGATGTGCCATCTGCCGCATTTGTTGCAGCTTGTTTTTGCTGCTCTGCATCGACTTGCGGCCCTTCAACAAAATATTGAAACCCGAAGATTATCAGGAAACAAAGGACGATCGCGATGACCAGGTTTTTCTGATCTGACATTATTTAAACCCTAATTTTTACTCAATGCTGACGTGGCTGGAAGGTTCCGCCCCGCAATGTTGACATTCGTTTTTCTTTTCAGGGACAGGATCATAGCCTTGACCACCAAAAGGATGACATCTACCCAATCGACCCAACGTCAAAAACAAACCTTTTACTGGTCCATGTTTATCAAGCGCTTGCAAAGCATAGCTTGAACAGGTTGGGTAATACCGACAACTCGCAGGTAAGTAAGGCGAGATGGCATATTGATATACCTTTACCAAGCCCTTTAAAACCACTGTTATCGGATTTATCACGATTGTCCCCGAATTTTTTTGTTTTGGGGTGACGTGACTTTTTTGAGGGCGGTTCGCAAGTCTGTTTGCAAATCCCTGAAATCACGATTTATGGTCATTTGTCGACCGATCAGGACGTAATCCCATCCCGGAATTGCATGTCCGGGAATTACGTCCTGTGCAACAGCACGCAGACGCCGCTTCACGCGATTACGGATTACTGAATTTCCAACCTTTTTAGTCACAGTAAAGCCGACACGTACTCTGCCGGTATTTTGCTCGGCAGTATCACATGCGGCCTGCAAAACGAGGCCAGGGGCAGCCCATTTGCGACGAACAGAGGCGACACGGAGAAAGTCCGCGCGCTTCTTTAATCGTTCGACGCCGATTGGCATGATTTAAGCTGAAAGGCTCTTACGGCCTTTTGAGCGGCGATTGGCAAGGACCCGGCGACCACCTACAGTTGCCCGGCGGGCACGAAAACCGTGGCGACGTGCGCGCACCAATTTGCTCGGTTGATATGTACGTTTCAAGAAACTTCTCCGTCGATCATCCACGCCTCAGGGCGTAGAGAGAAAACAAGCCCCGCTGTATAAGGTTTCTGCCATGCGAAGTCAATGCACGAGATGAAAAATGCGAAATTCATTTTTGCGCCAGGTTCAACTCGTCTCACGTTTGGGTGAGCAGGGCTTTCGGAAACGCCTGCGCATAATATGTTCTGAGGACTTAGAGGTTCTCGGCAAACACAGATCGACCGTGCAGATTAGAGTGAAATTATGTTTTCAAATTCCTGTATGTGCTAGTCTGCCGAAATGGGGCCTCCTAACGTTAGTTAAGGAACGAATCGAACATGGATAAATCCACCAGCCAAAACGGGAGTAAAGGGGGCGGCTTCTCCTTTAAAAAACTTGCACCGTTGATTATCATTGTTTTGCTTTTCGCCTCGTTCTTTTTGTTTGGACTGGATAAATATCTTACGTTTCGGGCATTGAGCGAGAATCGCGATGGTTTGCTAAATTTCGTCGGTGAAAATTATCTTGCGGCAATCCTGCTTTACATGGCGCTCTATATTGTGGCTGTTGCTTGCTCGTTTCCAGGCGGTTTGCTGATGACAGTTACCGGCGGGTTTTTGTTTGGCTGGATTGTTGGGGGTGCAGCGACGGTCATTGCAGCAACGATTGGCGCAACGATTCTCTTTCTTGTTGCCGCCACCTCTCTTGGCGAGCCGCTTCGAAAAAAAGCAGGGCCCTGGCTGAAGAAACTGGAAAGCGGTTTTGCGGAAAATGCCCTTAGTTATCTATTGTTCCTTCGCTTGGTTCCAGCTTTTCCGTTTTGGCTGGTCAACATTGCCCCGGCTTTTCTTGGTGTGAAGCTCAGGACTTATATCATTGGAACTTTAATTGGCATCATTCCAGGCACTTTCGTTTTTGCCTTCTTAGGTGTTGGGCTTGACAGCATCATAGTCGAACAAAAAAGTAAATATGACGCCTGTATGGCTTCTGGTCAGACCGGTTGTACGCTTGATTTTCAGATATCCTCTCTCATCACTACTGAAATCATACTGTCATTTGTTGCACTTGGCGTTGTTTCCCTGTTGCCGATTGTTCTTAAAAAACTGCGCAAAGGCAAAGCCACATAAATAGGATGGCCGATTATGACAACACTTATTAAAGCTGATATTTGCGTTATCGGTGGCGGTTCAGGCGGCCTGTCGGTTGCTGCGGGGGCCAGTCAAATGGGCGCAAAAACAGTGCTCGTTGAAGGCGGTAAAATGGGGGGCGATTGCCTAAATTATGGCTGTGTACCTTCAAAGGCCCTGATTGCGGCAGCAAAAAAGGCAGCAGCCTTGAAAGGCGCAGAAATTTTCGGTGTGTCTGGCCCGGACCCGGATGTGGATTTTTCAAAAGTTATGGATCATGTGGCCGGCGTTATCGCCTCCATAGAGCCGCATGATTCAGTTGAGAGATTTGAAGGTCTTGGCGTCCAGGTATTGCAGGGGTACGGCAAATTCACCGGGCCAAATGAGATTGAAGTGGGAAATAACAGGGTCAGAGCCCGTCGTTTCGTTGTGTCCACCGGCTCGACGGCAACAGCGCCACCGATTGAAGGGCTGGAAGAGGCGGGATATCTCACCAATGAAACAATTTTTGAAAACCGGGTAAAGCCGGAACATCTTATCATTATCGGGGGCGGGCCCATCGGACTTGAAATGGCCCAGGCTCATGTTCGTTTGGGGTCAAAAGTGACCGTTCTTGAGGCTTTTAAAGCGTTTGGCCGAGATGACCCGGATTTGAGCTCTGTTGTTTTAGAGCATTTGAAAGAAGATGGGATTGATATTCGAGAAGGTGTAAATATCGTAAAAATCTCAAAAGGATCTGATGGTGTTTATAACGTAATGCTGGGTGAGGGAGAGGCGCTGGAAACCCTGTCAGGCTCGCATTTGCTCGTTGCCGCGGGGCGAAAAGCGAATGTCGAAAATCTGAATCTGGAAGCCGCTGGGATAGAATACTCCCCGAAAGGAATCGAAGTCGATGCACGTTTACGCTCTACCAACAAAAAGGTTTTTGCCATTGGTGACGTCGCCGGAGGGTATCAGTTTACCCATGTAGCCGGTTATCACGCTGGCATTGTCATCAGAAATGCCCTGTTTCGGCTACCGGCAAAAGTGGATTATTCTGCTGTTCCATGGGTTACGTATACAGATCCCGAATTAGCCAATGTAGGATTGTCAGAAGCTGAGGCGCGAAAGCAATATGGGGATCGGATCAAAGTTCTGGAATTTCCCTTTGCCGATATTGATCGGGCCAGAGCGGAGAGGAAGACGTCCGGCCTGATCAAGGCCATAACGACAGATAAAGGAAAGATTCTCGGCGCGGGAATCGCCGGTGCCCATGCCGGTGAACTTATCCATCCCTGGGGTGTGGCTATTACTGCAAAACTCAAAATCGGGACCATGGCAAGCTATATCGCGCCTTACCCGACATTAGGCGAAGTGAGCAAGCGCGCTGCGGGAAGCTACTACACTCCTAGCTTATTTAGTGAGAAAACCCGGAAAATAGTGAAATTTTTGTCCTTATTTGGCTGATCTTTTACCGATAACGCTTTCGTTATCTCAGTTGATTCGGCTTTTCCCTGTAAAATTGCCATGTTTGACGTCTAAGGATTTGATCTTAGTTAAACAATTTATGAAGAGACAGGAGACGTCTATGTTCAAGGAAGTTCTAACCGCCGCGGCGATCGCAACAATGGCTTCATCCGCAATTGTTCCTGCTGCAGTTGCCAGCTGTTCAGCTGCAAAAGTATGCAAAGCCTGCGGTGCTTGCGGTGCTAAAAAAGCCTGTGGTGCTTGCAACCCATGTGCTGCTAAAAAAGCTTGTGGCGCCTGCAATCCTTGCAAAGCAGCAAAAAAATGCAGCCCATGCAACCCGTGTGCAGCTAAGAAAAAAGACTAATGTCTAATGGCTAAGCCGTTTTTGAGCGGCTCGCTCTATAATCGAGGGCTGGCATCAATTTATTGATGCCAGCCCTTTTTTTTGGTCTATTCTATCGCATGATCTATATTAAGAAAATTGCCCGCGTCTTTAAGAGCCTTTCTGCAAGACTGCTATTGATGACACTTTTATTTGTCATGTTGGCAGAGGTACTTATTTTCGTACCCTCCGTCGCTTTCTTTCGACTTAACTATTTAGCAAAAAAGACCGAATTTGCCCATTTGGCAACATTGTCTCTCCTGGCGTCACCGGACAATATGGTGTCCGAAGAATTGAAGGAGGAGTTGTTATTTAGAGTGGGCGCGCGCAGCGTTGTTTTACATGGGGCAAATTCACGGCTTCTTATTTTAAGTGAAAATATGCCGCCTGGTATCGACGCCGAGTTCAATCTTGCCAACAGCAGTCCGCGCGCATTGATTGAGGATGCGTTTATGAGCCTGATGGTAGGGCCGGACCGTATCATTCGTATAATTACGCCCATAGAAAACGAACCCAATTCGTCTTTGGAAGTTGTCATTGATGAAAGCCCTCTCATCGACGCTATGTATGATTACGCGTGGAATATTTTCTGGTTGTCATTAATCATCTCTTTGCTGACCGCAATCCTGGTTTATTTATCCCTGCATTGGTTGATGGTACGCCCGATGCGGCGGTTGAGTGAGAATATGATTAGTTTTCGTCGGGCGCCCGAAGATCCAACAACCGGTCTGATTGCAACAGGTCGGCAAGATGAGATTGGCGTGGCGGAACGGGAACTGAAGATAATGCAGACAAGGCTGAGGACAGCGCTAAAGCAAAAGCAGCACCTGGCCGCATTGGGAACCGCTGTGACCAAGATCAGTCATGATCTTCGAAATATCCTTTCAACTTCGCAAATTGTCAGCGACAGCCTCGCACAGATTGATGATCCCAAGGTACAAAAAATTGTTCCCAGGCTAATGACAAGCATCGATCGGGCAATAGAGCTTTGCTCGCAGACATTGAAATATGGCAAGGCCGAAGAACGAGAGCCGAAACGGGAACGGTTTTTACTGGAGCCGCTGGTAAACGAAGTAAAAACTTCTGTTGGGATGTCAGCTGGTACGGATATTGTCTGGAAGAACGATATTCCAAGTGGCTTGATGCTGAACGCTGACCGAGACCAATTGTACCGCGTACTCCTAAACCTTAGTAAAAATGCAATCCAGGCGATGGGCTCGGAAGGATTGATCGAAATTGAGGCGCGGCGTGCAAATAGTCGAACGATCTTGCGGATCAGTGATAGCGGGCCTGGCCTGCCGGCAAAAGCAAAGGAACATCTGTTCGAACCTTTCTCAGGCTCCGCGCGGGCGGAAGGAACAGGGCTGGGTTTGTCAATTGCCCATGAATTGATCACCGCGCATGGCGGGGATATCACGCTGGAGCGAACAGATGAATCCGGAACGGTTTTCAGAGTGAAGGTTCCGGATTAACCTAATTTAAACCGCTAAATGATACGGTTATCCCCGTGAAATACTATTAATGTTACGTTGCGGGGTTTGCGATCGGTTATGTTTGGGCTGTGTAAAATAGGATGCGTGATGGGCAGCGTCGTTTTTCTGGCGGCCTGTACGACAGATATCGTCAAATCCATCGATAAACAGATTTCTGAATATGCGGGAATAAACTGTTCAGCAACCAATCTATCCGTTGGAGAAGATTACTGCCAATCCCCAAAGCAGAGTTTTGTGCAGGCATCCGTATATTGCTATAAAACCATGGGAGGGGTTGATTGTTATCGGCAGCCAAATCCCTATCACACCGAAAAATCCGAAAGAGTCCGGCAAACACTATCCTTGGGATCTTATGGTGCTGAAGTCATGACTGCAGAAGAATTTGAACTGCGGCAAATCATGGCCGAAAAAACAAAATCCAGCAGCAAACCGGCTGAATAGAATTGTATCTGTCCAGAAAAACGGGCCTCAGATTTCACGAAATATTCTCTATCTCCTCTTTATTATGTGCGTAAAAATGCTACGTTACCTAATAACATTCATTGGGAGATCAGAGAGACTATGGCTTGGAATCCAGAACAATACACACTCTTTTCTGATCACCGTTTACGACCGGCTTTGGACTTGTTGGCGCAGGTTCCCATAAATCCACCGTCGGTAATTTATGACCTGGGTTGCGGCACGGGAAATGTAACCTCGATAATTTCTCAACATTGGAATGATGCCGTTGTTGTTGGTATCGACAGTTCTGAAGAAATGCTGGCGAAAGCCCGTGGCGACCACCCTTCCATTGAATGGAAACAGGGCGATATTTCAAATTTCAACCCGACCAGCAAAGGCAATCTGATTTTCAGTAATGCCGCATTGCATTGGCTGGATGATCACGAAACGCTGTTTCCAATGCTGTTATCGAATTTACGCCCAGGGGGTGTTCTTGCGGTTCAAATGCCGAATAACTTCAATGCACCATCGCATCAGAATATCTATGAACTGGCGCAAACCCCCAAATGGATTGACAAGTTAGGCGGATTAGTCCGTCCAGCGCCTGTTCATAATATCAATTGGTATTTTGACTTGCTATCCCCTTTGGCCCGCCGGATCAACATATGGGAGACGACATATTTTCAGGTGCTGGAAGGTAAAAACGCGGTTTTGGAATGGACGCGAAGCACGGCCCTGCGCCCCTTTTTACAAACCCTTGACGAGAAGAGTGTCGATACCTTCGAAGCCGAATATGCGGAGCGACTGCTTGAAGCTTATCCGCAAAGGCGTGACGGCTCGACCCTTTTCCCCTTCTCACGATTATTTATCGTCGTCCAAACCGACGAAGATTAAAAACCAAAATTATCGGTCAAGGACGATGCCTTCACGACGCGGATCGGCACCGCCTTGCAAGCCTTCCTTTGTTACCAATATGCCGTGAAGACCGCTGTTAAGGGATCTCAGTTTCACTTTGTACCCCATTTTTTCCAGATCGGACTGGTGTGAGGCCAGAGAGGTGTCTTTTTCCAAATCCAGGGTCCCATTGCGATTTATATGATGGGGCATCTCTATGGCGGACTGCATGTCCATGTCCCAATCCAAAACCGCGATGACCGTAGAGGCGACGTAGCCAATGATCCGGCTGCCACCAGGGGATCCAATCACCATCTGCAGATTGCCACCGTCATCTAAAACCATGGTCGGTGACATGGAGCTTCGCGGGCGTTTGCCAGGTTGAATTCGATTATTGACAGGGCCATTTTCTCCGGCGGGATTGAAAGAGAAATCGGTAAGCTGGTTGTTGAGGATAAATCCGTCCACCATCAAGCGGGAGCCAAATACATTTTCGACGGAAGTCGTCATTGAAACGGCATTCCCTTCCTGATCGATGATACTGAAATGACTGGTGGAGGGGAGCTCAATGGCATTGTCGATGCTCAAACTGCCTTGTTTTTCTGATGGCCGGCCGGCTGTAAAGGGAATTTGCGAAACTGCAGGCGCCACCCGTTTTGCCTGGCTGGAAATATAGGTTTCGGATAACATTTCCGATGCCGGGATATCGACATAATCAGCATCGCCCAGATATTTGTTACGGTCAGCAAAAGCCAGCGCACTTGCCTGGGAAATCAAATGGATTGCCTCGGGGCTACCAGGAGTTGTCGTGGACATATCCCAGTTTTCCAAAATCTTGAGAATTTGCAGGACTGTAATCCCGCCGGACGTTGGAGGACCCATGCCGCAGACCGTATTCTCCCGATAATCGGCGCACACGGGCTCTCGCATAACGGCATGATAATTTGCCAAATCTGCCTCTGTCAGCAAGCCTGGATTTTGGAGGTCTGATTGCACGGCCGTAACAATGTCCGTGGCGATCTTACCGTGATAGAAGGCTTTGCTGCCATTTTGTGCAATGCGTTCGAGCGTATCCGCTAACTCCGGGTTTTTGAGGATGGTGCCGACCGGTTTGGCCGTGCCATCAGGTAAATAGAAATATTTCGCAGCGGTGGCTTTGGTTTTTAAAAATTTGTCCCGCTCCAGGAGGAAATACAGCCGTTCAGAAACAGGAAATCCTTCACGCGCCAGTTTTATCGCCGGTTGAAACAGCATCTTCCAGGGAAGAATTCCGTGATCCTGATAGGCGAGTTCCATCATCGCTACGACACCAGGCACGCCGACCGAACCGCCGCCTACAACCGCGTCGTAGAATTTTTTCCGGGTTCCGTCAGAGGTGAGAAAATGATCTTCTTCAACTGCTGCAGGCGCCATTTCACGACCGTCATATGTTTCAATCGCCTGATTTTCTCCGTCGAAATAGAGCATAAATGCGCCCCCGCCTATGCCGGAAGATTGTGGCTCCACTAATGTCAGGACCATTTGCGTTGCAATCGCGGCATCAACTGCGCTTCCGCCCTTTTCCAGTATATTCCGTCCAGCTTTGGCAGCGTGGGGATTGGCTGCGGAAATCATATATCTACTAAATTCTTGTGCAGATGAAATGCTGGTTAGGCTGGCTAAAATGGCTGCAGTTAAAACAAGTGTTTTTATGCTGGCGCGACGAAAAAATGCCGATTGGCTCATGGAAAAAAAGTTCCTATAGATTTAATTGTGCAGTTGCGAAGAAGTGTTGACCGATACAGTGCGCAAGGCTAACCTCCTTGCTCTGAAAGAAAATTTAAGAAGCAGAGCATGATTAAGACTGGTCCGTTAAATCTTATCACAGATGTGGATGGCATAAAAATAGGCAATGCCGAAGATGCTAAAGTCGTGACGGGCGTCACAGCGATTATCCCCGATACTGCCGCAATTGGTGCAGTTGATGTGAGAGGGGGAGGACCTGGAACCCGGGAGACTGAAGCCCTCAATCCCGATTGTCTGGTTGAACGGGTGGACGGCGTCGTCTTGAGCGGTGGATCCGTTTATGGCCTGGAAGCAGCTTCTGGAACCGTCGCTGAGTTGGCCCGGCAAGGAAAGGGCTTCAATCACAAGGGTATTATCGTCCCCATTGTTCCGTCGGCAATCTTGTTTGATATGTTAAATGGTGGTGATAAAAGCTGGGGAGAAATACCTCCCTATCGCCAATTGGGTATTGAGGCAACCAGGAATCTGGTCAAGGAATTTCAACTTGGAAATGTCGGCGCTGGGTACGGCGCGACAGAGGCGCGGTATAAAGGGGGGCTGGGCAGCGCTTCTTTGGTTACGGATAACGGGGTACAAGTCGGCGCAATTGCTGCCGCCAACCCGGTTGGCAGTGTCCTTATACCAGGTACCAAATCATTCTGGGCCTGGGCGTTTGAGCAAAATGGCGAATTTGGGGATATTGGGCCACCGGCCTTTGTTGAAGACATGCCCCTTGACTTGCCTGCGGGCTCCAGTCTCGCGGAAAATACGACAATTTGTGTCGTTGCAACGAATGTTGCTTTGACTAAATCGGAAGCCAGGCGGGTGGCCGTCATGGCGCATGATGGAATTGCTCGTGCAATTAGGCCTGTACATACCCCGTTTGACGGGGATAGTATTTTTACATTGTCGACTGAAAAGCAAGAACTAGAAGAGCCTCGGTCGATTGGGCTGGCAAGAATAGGAGCGATGGCAGCCGATTGTGTTGCGCGTGCCATAGCCAGAGGCGTTTACAATGCGGAGAGTTTAGCAGGTGTCCCCGGATTCAAGTCAGAATTGTTCAAGGATTAATACTTAGGGAGAAGGTAATGAGAAAATTATTTATTGCGGCTGCTGTTGCCAGTGCGGTGCTAACGCCGCTCTCGGCGCAATCAGCAAATGACAGTGCTAATTTCGCAATGCGGTTGGAACCGCCCGGGTTGGACCCACGTTCGGGCGCGGCAGCGGCTATTTCAACTATCACGCTTTATAACGTGTTTGAAGGCCTGACGCGCATTGACGCCTCTGGAAATGTTCAACCAAATCTCGCGGAAAGCTGGACAGTTAGCGATGATGGCAAGACATATACTTTTAAGCTTGTTGAAGGCGCCAAATTTCATGATGGTGCAGATTTTGACAGCTCGGATGTCAAATATACCTTTGAGGCGAATGCCGCTGAAGATAGCAAGATAAAGCGCAAAGAACGTTTCACAAATATGGAAAGCATCACCACACCTGATGCCAATACGGTCGTCATTACGCTAAAAGAGCCGCGTCCCGATCTGCTGGCGCAACTTGGTGAATCAACTGCCGTCATCGTCGATCCGGGCTCAGTTTCCGGCAACGCGACCACGCCAATTGGAACCGGTCCTTATAAATTTGATAGCTGGATCAAGGGGGATAGCGTTAAACTTTCCGCCGCGGAAACCTATCGGGATGCTGCAAATGTCCCCATTCAAAAGGTATCTTTCCGGTTTATCGGTGACGGGACGGCACGCCTGGCATCCTTGTTGGCGGGCGACGTTGATTTTGCGGCAATACCAAATGAGCTTCTGTCCAGTAATGCGTTAAATGATAATTTTGTCATTATCGACGGCAATACAAATGGCGAAACAATCTTGAGTACGAATAATGCCAATGAAGCATTATCGAAACTGAAGGTCCGTCAGGCGATTGCTCATGCGCTAAAGCGTGAAGATATTATTGATGGCGCCATGTTTGGCTATGGTACACCCATTGGGTCCCATTTTGCGCCTCATCATCCGGATTATATTGATTTAACCAATACATATCCGTATGACCCGGAGAAATCCAAGCAACTACTCGCGGAAGCAGGATATCCGGATGGATTGGCCCTTTCACTGAAATTGCCGCCTGTGGATGATTATGCACGCAAGGGTGGGCAGATCGTTGCGTCACAGCTTGAAAAGGCCGGATTTAAAATCACCATTGAGAATGTTGATTGGCCGAAATGGCTGGATGAGGTCTATAAAAAGAAAAATTACGACCTTTCCATCGTTAGCCATGTAGAGCCGATGGATATCGGGATCTATGCTCGTGACGGATATTACTTTAACTACAAGAACGAGAAATTTAACGATATCATCCGCCAGGCCGACTCAGCTCAATCACCGGCCCAACGGACGGAATTACTTCAACAAGCCCAGACAATCTTGGCGGAGGAGGCCGTCAATGGATATCTCTTCCAGTTGCCACGGGTCGTTGTGGTTCGAAAAGGCCTGAATGGCGTTTGGAAGGATTTACATTTATTTTCGACAGACGTCGCGCGCATGTCTTGGGATAACTAGTCGCCGATTGGCCTAAATGAAAAACCCGCTGGTGGGAAACCAGCGGGTTTTTTTTGAAGAGAAAGGTATCTGAACAAACCCCTCTCTTCGCGGGAAGCTCTGGATTGTCAGGCAGCAGCGGACTGGTTCGTGCTTAAATAATCGTCCAATTGATCAGCACCGCCGATTTTCACGCCATCGATAAATATCTGGGGGGTTGTTAATTCTCCAGAAACTGCGCGCAATGATCTGCTGGTTGCGTCGGTTCCCAAAATGATTTCCTCAAAATTCAAGCCTGCATTTCTCAAGGCGGATTTGGCCCGAGCGCAATGTCCGCAACCGGGTTTGGAGAAAACAGTGATGGCTTTCGGTTTGATGGCTTGCGGATTGAGATACTGAAGCATGGTGTCTGCGTCGGATACCTCAAAAGGATCTCCTGCAACATCCGGCTCGATAAACATTTTTTCTATCTTGCCGTCATTGACGATCATGGAATAACGCCAGGATCGCTTGCCGAAGCCGAGATCATCTTTGTCTACCAGCATGCCCATGCCTTTTGTAAAGGCGCCTGTACCATCAGGTAAAAAAGTGATGTTTTCGGCTTTCTGCGTCTTTTTCCATTCATTCATGACAAAGGTGTCGTTGACGGAAAGGCAAATGACATCATCTACCCCGCAGCCCTTAAAAGTAGACACCAATTCATTGTACCTTGGCAAATGTGAAGATGAACATGTGGGGGTAAACGCGCCGGGAAGGGCAAAAAGAACAACCTTCTTACCAGCGAAGAGATCGTCGGTGGTAACGTCTTTCCAGGCGTCACCGCTTCGTGTTTTAAAATTTACGGTTGGTATCTGATGACCTTCGATATTTTCAAGCATTTAATGTCTCCGAACGCTGTAATTTGTCTCTGCGCAGTATATAAGGAGAAGGGATCAGATTTGCAAATACTTTTTAGAATTATTAAAAAGTATTTGCAAATAAACGAACAACAGGCTTTCAGTCATAAAAAAAGCGGCTGATTATCAGCCGCTGCATGCAATTTTAAAGGTGAGTATCGTACGAATATGCGTCTACCGTACGAATATATGAACTTCATTTGACGCAACTTGTGTGTTCGAAGTTGCGGACAGGTTTACGCGAGACGGCGGCAATCCCATATTTGTCAAAGAACGAAATACCTTTTCCGCATTGCGGGCTGACTGCGCCTGATTTGCACCAACATCTCCTTGCAAGGGTGAGATGGAAACGACATCGAAGCTGGATTGCGGCCGTTGCTGCATTGTCTGGCTGACCGCTTCGAACAGCGCCTGCTCATAGGCCACATCTTCGCGGTCGAACCGAATGATAACCAGGGCGTTTGTGCCGCCTGTTAGCGGATCAGATGCCGAGGTCGTCTTTAAGTAGTCTCTGGTGCCGGCGCTGCCCAGGAAGCCACCATTTTTTATGGCGTCAGAAAGATTTGTCAGATTCGCCCGCTCCGCACCCACATAAGAGGTTTGCCGAGCAATATCCCCTGAAAGCCGGCTTAGCAGACGGTTTGCAATCACCGAGGTTCTGCTGGCTTCATCTTCCAGAACCGTCAATTGCCGGTGATCCTCTTCAATTGCGCCGCTGAGCTCGAAGGTGGATTTTGTTGACTCAAGTAAATATCCGGCTTCATTGGCGTCCGCTGAAACAGTGTTCGCCAGGCTATTCATTTGCGAGACATCATCGGCAATTTTCTCGAGGCCTTTTTGCGCATCATTCCACTGATTTATCAGAATCGGGTTTCCCTTGGTCGTGCCGATTTGCAGGCGGGCATTTATAGCCGCCATCGTCCCGTGATATTGCTGGGAATTTGATGTTGTTGCTGCTTGAAGCTGTTCAAATTGTGCACTGTGCTGGTTGATCCGCTGCTGCAGGCCAGCCAATTCACCGCGGAGACCTTCAACACGTTCGCCGACGACTGTTCCTGTGCTGGGAGCTGGTGTGATTGCCGGCAACTGATAGCGGCTGACCTTGTCCGCCATAACCGGTGCAGCGGCCGTTGTTGTTAGAGTAGGATCAGGATTACCCTCAGCCTTGGATGGAGCGATCGCGACAGCATCTGTTGATGTTGCCGGAGCCTCATCGCCCGTTAGCGGTGGTAGTAACTTGTCATCGACAAATGAACAGCTGGCAAGCAGCAAAATAGCGCTAACCGTAAGGGGTCGGGTAATGTTGAATTTCATAGTTGTAAAACACTCTTTGTTTCTATGCTCGCAAGCACCCGCGACGGGGTCGCGAAGTCTCGCTTCCATATATCCCGATTAAATAAATCGAGTGCCAGATACTAGCCAATGTCGGGCTTGGCGACAAGAACCGATTTTCCAGCAACTATTTCCACTTTTTTCGTTTAATCGCTTGCAATGCCCAACCCTTTTGATTAATTTCCCGATCCTCGGAGGTGCGGCAATTGCTGCATCCTCACTTGTCAGGCTAAAAAGCCTGCTTTGCGCACCGGTAGCTCAGCTGGATAGAGCACTAGACTACGAATCTAGGGGTCGGGAGTTCGAATCTTCCCCGGTGCGCCATTTCTTCCCGGATATGGCCAACCTTCTTTTTAAACAAGAGTTCGAACTATGTTCGAACGGGCGCGCCATTCTCAATCAGTACAATTTAATAAGCTTCGAGGTAATTCAGTACTTACGATCGATATCTTGGAGCGAGTTAAGTTGCGTTTCTAACGTGCAACACTGGTTCGCGTTAAAGCCAAATGGGCAGACAAATTGATCAACACACAACTTAACGCTAAGCCCAAAAAAGGGCAGGAAACAGACTTTCGCTGCTACTGCCAAATCTTGTGCTTCATACCGACATTACAGGCATCAAGAATTAAGTTGGCTTGTTCACAATGTTGAAGGAACTTGACCAACTCACAATAACAACATGAATTTGTTATCAACTAAATCGAGTTTTACAGACACTCTGGATCCGGTGGTTGAACCGTGATAGATCTCAAGCATGGGACTTGGCGTTTTTATTCACCGGTCAGATTCGCGATATGATGACACCCCGGCTGAGCGATATCAGTTTCCGGGCAACTACTTGACCCGTGTTCAAGCCTGTGTCCAGAACTGGATCGTATATCTGGAACCGAGCAAGGTCCAAAATACGCGTGGATACTTTGCCATAGCCAAGGTAGAGAAGGTGGTCCCTGATCCGACTATGGAAAACATGTACCTGGCATTGATAGAGCAAGGCAGCTACTTGGATTTCATTAATCCCGTCCCTTTCAATGATGGCACAAATATCGTCGAAAGAGGGCTTCTCAATGAGAAAGGTAAGTTGTCTGGCCGAGCTCAGTCCGCCGTGCGGCCAATCCTGCCAGAAGATTTCGACAGAATTTTAGAGCTCGGCTTTGATGAACAGCAGCCGGAATTACCACGTATCGGAGACATCAAAGAGGATCAACCATTTCCTGGTATGGCTGAAGATCAGGCACCGTATGTTTTTGAACAACCTCGTGTCCGCGTCAACCAAATGACCTCGCGTGTGGTTCGAGACCGACTGTTCCGCCGACTTGTTCTCAAAGCCTATGATAAGAGATGCGCAATTACCGGCCTGCAGCTTATCAATGGAGGTGGCCGGGCAGAAGTTGATGCCGCCCATATCAAGCCCGTTGAAGCCAATGGTCCTGACATCCTGAGCAACGGGATCGCTCTATCTGGCACCGCCCATTGGATGTTTGATCGAGGGCTAATTGGTTTGACTGATGATCATGAAATCATGATTTCGCGCCACGTCAACAATCCTGATAGCGTCGAGAGCCTAATCAACAGAAGTGGAAAAGCCATTGTCCCTGGGCTTCCAGTCAACCAACCACATCCAAGCTTCCTGAAATGGCACCGAGAGAATTGCTTCAAGGTTTGAACCAATGAGCTTCTTAGAAATTGGACCTTCCATTCCTGACGAGCTATGGGCGGTAAATTGCAAGTCATCAAAAATGTCTTCTATTCGGCGATATCAACTTCAATCCAGTGCCCACCTTCATCCCCCTTGGTGCGCCATTTCTTCCCGGAAAGTGTTATTTTAAATACACCGGACCTGCCGCATGAATAATCACCTGCCGCAAATTGTTCTTTATTGACATAAAACGGTAATCTGCCCTCTTTATATAGTTCGCAAGTAAGGAAGCAACCCCAAGTCCTCAGAGTTTAATTTTGCAGGAGCGCAGAATGCCAACGCCAGTGTCTGATGAAATATCTTTTGACGATTTTGATGAAATCAACAACCCGCCGCCGGTAGAAACGGCCTTTGAGGCTATTACCGAGACGGTGCTGTCCAGGCGTCGGTTCTTGAGGCATGGAGTTGCGTTTGGTGCCAGTGCATTGGTTTTAGGATCAACGGCCCTTACACCCCTTTCAGCACGAGCAGAAAGCCGGTTTAAATTTAAACAGGTGCCGGCAAATGCGCAGGATACAGTTACCGTACCTGATGGGTATAGATGGCATGTGGTAACAAAGTGGGGAGATCCGCTTTGGTCCGATGGTACTGAATTTGATTCGGTAAGCCGTGGTACTGCGGCAAGCCAATTAAAAGCTGTTGGTGATAACAACGACGGAATGGCGTTATTTCCAGAGGGCGGCAGAAGTATTCTGGTTTTCAATAATGAATATGTAAACAGACGTATTATTTATGGAAATCGCGACAGCAAACGTCCCGAAAATAACGATGATGTCAATAAGGGTAAAGCCGGGCATGGTGTAACGGTTGCCGAAATAGTTGTTGATGACGGCAAATGGAAAATCGCCAAGGACAGCCCCTACAACCGCCGGATCACCGCGGACACCCCCATGGAAATAACAGGTCCGGCCCGCGGGCATGACCTGATGAAAACGGCGAAGGACCCTCAAGGTATTCTCGCTAAAGGTACGTGGAACAATTGTGGGAACGGTCGTACACCGTGGGGCACGTACCTTGCTTGTGAAGAAAATTTCAACGGGTATTTTTCAAGTAGTATTGAGTCAATTATTCCATCTGCAGAAATGAAACGCTATGGCGTCGGAAACAAGGATTGGGGATATGCCTGGGCGACTGAGGACGAACGATTTGATATCAGCAAGCATCCAACAGAACCAAATCGGTTTGGCTATGTAGTTGAAATTGATCCTCTTGATCCAACTTCCACACCCAAGAAACGAACTGCACTTGGGCGGTTTAAGCATGAGAATGCCGAGCTGGTTCTGGCGAAAAACGGTCAGGTCGTTGTCTATCTCGGAGACGATGAGCGAGGCGAGTTTCTGTATAAATTTGTCAGTAAAGATCAGTTCAAGGAAGGTGGGGATAACGCAGATCTTCTTGAAGAGGGTACTCTGTATGCAGCGAAGTTTACCGATGAAATGCAGGGTGAATGGCTGCCTTTGACACCTGAAACAACGGGTATGAGATCGCAAGCAGAGATAAGCATTCTAACGCGTCTTGCGGCTTCTGCAGTAGGCGCAACCACTATGGACCGGCCGGAATGGGTGGCAGCACATCCGTCAAAAGCCGAAATTTATGTTGCCCTTACAAACAATAAAAACAGAGGAAAAAAGCCCAATAAGGGTGGTGATGAAACACCCGTAGGTGGCCCAAACCCTCGTGCCGAGAACAATTACGGACAAATCGTCCGTTGGCGACCCAAAAATGGTGACCATCTGTCGAACGCATTTGAATGGGATCTATTCGTGGTTGCCGGCAATCCTGCAATTCACCGGGACGCCTATGCAGGGTCGGAAAATGTCAATGCAGACAATATGTTCAATTCACCGGATGGTTTAAAGTTTGATTCGACCGGACTTCTATGGATCCAGACAGATGGTAAATATTCTGACAAGGGCGATTTCGCCGGAATGGGAAATAACCAGATGCTGGTAGGTGATCCTGAAACAGGTGAGATCCGGCGGTTTATGGTTGGCCCAAATGAATGCGAAGTGACAGGTTTGACCTGGAGCGAAGATCGTAAAACCATGTTTGTCGGCATCCAGCATCCCGGTGAAAAAGGCAATAGTCATTATCCCGACGGGGGAGATTCCGTTCCCAGATCAACAATTATCGGCATTTCGCGTGATGACGGTGAAACCATGGGGTAAGGAATTGATCCCGTTGAGGCTGGGGATTTCTAGCGATACCTCTTTTAAAGGTTATTGAAATCTCCGCCCCGGCCTTTTCCTGCTGCAAATCGCGCCGCCCCGGCCTGCGTTTCTTCTTTGAGGGGTTTCAGCCCGCCTTTCGCTTCATTTACCAAAGCGTCCGGGAAATCCATGTTCCATTGTTGATGCGCTGACATCCGGTCGGCTCGCAGGCAAAGCTGTGGGAATTTTGCGATTTCATGAGCAAGCTTGAGGGATTCGGCCAGTGCCTGTCCTGCGGCAACTTTCCGGTTGGCCAAACCAAATTCATAGGCTTCTTCGATTTCGACGGGTCTGCCTGTCAAAACCATATCCATGGCCCTGCTCTGGCCAATGAGACGGGGAAGACGGACCGTGCCGCCATCGATAAGCGGAACCCCCCAACGGCGACAAAAGACGCCGAAGACAGCGGTTTGCGAGGCCACGCGCAGATCACACCACAATGCCAGTTCCAGTCCGCCAGCAACCGCGTATCCTTCAACAGCCGCAATAACCGGTTTTGATAATAACATACGCGTTGGCCCCATCGGTCCCTCACTATCTGGATCATGACCGATATCCGGACCTTCATTTGCCGCCACTTTTAAATCGAAGCCCGCGCAAAAAATGCCGTTTGCCCCCGTCAAGATGGCAACAGACTGAGTATTGTCTTCGTCAAATGCCTTAAAAGCAGCTCTCAGCTCCATCGCCGTATCAGGGTCGACAGCGTTGCGCGCTTGCGGCCGGTTTAGCTTAACGATCGTTATCGGGCCCTCATTTTCGATTATTAGTGCCATATGGGCTCTCCTTTTTGTACGAATGAATACTCTCGAAAAGATCGAAACCCGCTTCGAGCTTTCAAGCACTGTCCAATTCCTGAGATTGCAGTTATTGGACTTACTATATCTGAAGAAAATGTATGTGTGATCCTTTGATCTAGTTTCTTTTGAACTCTCGCCTGGAAATGTAGATGCCGCTTACAATCACGATGGTAATTCCGATCCAGGTCCAGAGATCCGGAAATTGCCCGAAAACCATAAGACCGAAGAGACTCGCACTGACAATTTCCGCATAAGTGAAAGGGGCAAGCATAGGCATTTCGCCCCATTCAAAAGCTTTGATAATCAAATAGTGACTAACGGTCCCCAAGGCCCCCATCGCCAACATCAGCAACCAGCCAGTCAAATCGGGTGCAGTCCAGTAAAAAGGGACAGCTACGGACATTATTACCGTTCCAAAGATCGCAGTTACAAGCAGCGTAACCATGGGAGGGCTCGATTTGGCCAATTTGCGCGTATACAGCAAGTAAAGGGCATAAAGGACCGCTGAAGCCAGAGCCAGAGCGTAACCCCAACTGATGCCCTGAACATCGGGGCGTAAAATAACAAGCGCGCCTAAAAATCCGATAGCAACCGCTGTCCATCTCCGGCGCCCTACTTTTTCCTTTAGAATTAGCGGTGACAGGGCTGTCATAACCAGAGGCGCTACGAAGAATACGGCCTTCCCGTTTGCAAGGGGGATTAAGGCGAGAGCTGCAAAGAATAAAAAGGTATCGCCCAGCAGGAATGCAGCCCGGACCAGCTGCAGCCTAATATTTGTCGGTATGGATAATTTGATCTGGCCACTCATTGCCAGCAAGGGGATGAGCGTCAGAAAATGAAAAGCATAACGGGCCCAAACAACCTGGACCACGTCAAAATCTTGCATAAGCAATTTTGCCGTTCCATCCATGACCGGCACCAAAAGCATTGCGAGCACCATTAAGGCGATGGCAAGCGCTGGCTTTTGGGTACTGATCACGTCAGGAGACTAGCGTGCTTGCTGAATGGCGTCCCACACTTTTTGGGGTGTGGCTGGCATATCGAGATGATCAACGCCAAGTTCCTCTAAGCCATTCAATGCAGCATTGATGATAGCCGGCGGGGCTGCAATACAGCCCGCCTCACCACATCCTTTGACACCCATGGGGTTCATGGTGCAGGGAATTTCAATGGTCTCGTAAGTAAGGTCCAGGGGAATATTATCGGCGCGTGGCATGCCATAATCCATGTAAGAACCCGTAAGAAGCTGTCCATCTTCGCTATAAACGGTGTTTTCGGTTAGGGCCTGCCCAATTCCCTGGCCAACCCCACCGATCACTTGATGCCGGACCAACGCCGGGTTCACGATGGTACCAAAATCGTCGACAATAACATAGCGCACGACATCTGTTGTGCCCGTATGTTCATCAATCTCGACCTCGGCAATGTGGCAGCCATTTGGATATGTGAATGCTTCCAGGGTAATACTTGCTTCTGAATCCAGTCCTTCAGCCAGGTTTTCCGGCAACTGCCCGAGCCCTCTGGCACGAGCGGCAACTTCAAGAATACTGATTTTCCGGTCTGTACCGGCGATTGAAAATTCCCCCTCTTCGGCGGAAAACTCAATATCGATCGCGGCCGCTTCCAGGAAATGACCTGCAAGTTCTTTGCCCTTTTCGATGACTTCATCACTGGCTTTATGTATCGCGGGACCCTGAACCGTAAGAGATCTGGACCCGCCTGTGCCACCACCGGTTTTTATTTTATCCGTATCGCCCTGAACGATCCGAATATTTTCGAACGGGACACCTAGCCGCTCTGCGACAATTTGCGAATAAGCCGTTGAATGGCCTTGTCCCGAGGATTGAGTGCCGACGGAGACAGAGACGATGTCGTTTTCTTCAAATCGAATAAAGGCTGATTCCGTCGGATTTCCCGCTGTCGCTTCGACGTAAAAGCACATGCCTATGCCGCGACGCAACCCTTTGGCAGCGGATTGGGATTTCCGGCCATCGAAGCCGTTCCAATCGGCTTTTTCCAGTGCCCGGTTCATGATGCGTTCAAAATCTCCACTGTCATAAACACACCCTGTTGAGGTGGTGAAGGGAATTGCCGCTGCAGGAATAAAGTTTTTCCGCCTCAATTCCTCAGGCGGTACACCCAGGTCCTTTGCGGCCGAATCCATCAGCCGTTCAATTATGTAGATCGCTTCCGGCCGGCCGGCACCGCGATAGGCATCCACGGGAACGGTGTTGGTGAACACCCCGATGCACCGATAGAAGAAATTTGGGATGTCATACACACCTGGCATCACCTTCACGGTCGCTACTGTCGGGATGAGCGGTCCAAAAGTTGATAAATAGGCCCCTAGATTGGCATTTGACGTGACTTTCATGCCCGTAATTTTGTGATTTTCATCGAACGCCAGTTTTGCGTACGTGTAATGGTCTCGGCCCTGGGTATCAGAAAGAAACGCGTCTGACCGTTCTCCCATCCATTTAATCGGTTTGCCAAGTTTGCGCGAGGCCCAGGCGGCAGTTGCACATTCGGAATAGAAGAAGATCTTCATACCAAAAGCGCCGCCAACATCCGGAGTGACAACCCGCACCTGTTCCTCTGGAATATGCAGAACAGCATTGGCCAGAAGGGATTTCAATATCCAGCCGCCCTGCGTTCCGGAATATAAAGTCATCCGTTCAGTGTCGGTGTCCCAATCAGCAATAACCCCGCGTGGCTCCATGGAATTGACAATGACCCGGCTATTTATCAGCTCCAGCGAGCAAACATGTGCTGCCGTTTCGAAGGCGCTGTCCGTATTGTCTTCCTCCCCTTGCGCCCAGTCAAAGGCCACATTATTTTCTACCTTGTCATGGACCAAAGGATTTCCATTTTGATTGGCAGTTTTCGTTTCAGTTACAACATCCAGCTCTTCGAAATCGATAACGATAAGTTCTGCTGCATCCTTTGCCTGATCAAGGGTTGTCGCGACAACAAACGCTATGTTGTCTCCGACATAGCGGACTTTGTCTACAGCTAAGGTCGGGTGCCCTGGATCTGCACGATCACTATCATCCTGGTTTTTCAACGGGATCATACAGGGGAGCTCGTTTGCATTATCTACCGCCATTTCCGCGCCGAGGATTATGTCTACAACACCGGGCGATGCTTTTGCCTCATCAGTATCTATGGATTTTATATGGGCATGTGCAACCGGCGACCGCAGCATGAAGCCATGCAATTGGCCATCTATATTGATGTCGTCCGTATATTCACCGGCCCCTGTTACCAGGCGGATATCTTCGACACGAGCGACAGACTGATTTACACCGAATTTCACCATTCTTTTGATCCACTTATTATTGCGTGATGATCTAGCCGATCACATCTTGTTAGAGATACTATCAGGCCAAACATTGATAACAACAAGAACTGCTTTTCAGATCTTGTTATTTTGGTTGTTCCCAGACGATTCCACTATCGATTAAATCGCTAATTTCTTCTTTGGCAAAGCCAAGTTCTTCCAGGATTTCTCTTCCATGAGCCCCAAATGCGGGTGGTACAGACTTGACGGACCCGGGAGTTCTGCTCATCTTTACTGCGACACCGGTGCCGGAATATCCATCTTTTTCGACAACCATATTACGGTGCCGTGTGTGAGGATGGTTCAAAGCTTCGGGTACTGTCATTGCGGCACCCGCCGGAACACCGGCGGCAAGCAACTGTGTTGCAACAGCGACGCCGTCCTTGCCCTTAAACAATTGATTGAGCGCGTCATTTAGATCCGCGCGGTTTTTTACCCGCAGAACATTATCGGCAAAACGGGGATCATTTGCCAATTCCGGCTCCCCTAACGACGCACATAACTTAGTGAATTGTCCATGATTTCCAACTCCCAGAAAAACCGGAACCGTGCTTGTCTCGTATAAATCATAAGGTGCGATATTCGGGTGAGAATTACCTGTAAGTTTTGGAGGGTTTCCAGACATTAGATAATTTGGTGCATGCGGGTGCTGAAGTTGAATGCCCGTATCATACAGGGATGCTTCAACAGATTGACCTTTGCCTGATGTATGTCGTTCGTTGACTGCCATCAAGATCCCGATCACCGCATTCATCCCCGTGCCTAAATCCACCAAAGGAATGCCGAGGCGAACTTGCCCTGATTCAGGGGAGCCATTAATACTGATGAGGCCCGCCCAGGCTTGGATAACGGCATCGTATCCTGGAAAACCGCCGAAAGGACCGTCGGCGCCAAATCCGGTCACGCGACAATGAATGAGGCGTGGAAATTCCTTGGATAAAAAATCTTCGTATCCCAATCCCCATTTCTCAAGACTGCCTGTCTTGAAGTTCTCTAGCATCACGTCGGCTTCAGCAAGAAGCTTGAGCAATATTTCCTTGCCCTCATCTTGCCTGATATCCAGAGAAATTGACCGTTTATTGCGATTGGTTCCTGAAAAGTAAGCAGACAGTCCATTTTCATCAAAGGGAGGCCCCCAGCCGCGGGTCTCATCGCCTTGAGGTGGCTCAATCTTAATGACTTCTGCGCCATGATCGCCAAGAATCTGCGTGCAGAAAGGGCCGCCCAGTACGCGGGAGAGGTCGACCACTTTCAATCCGGTTAAGGCACCTTTACTTGACATAACAATCCTTTTTTCTTTCAGTTGATGAGTATATTGGCAAGACCCATATCTATTTATGTGCTTCAGCCTGCTTTTGCAAATATGGTCTCAGTGAAGTTTGGATAAACCTCGGCAATCTTGGTTCGTACTTTCAGCTCCAAAAGCTGAAGAAGAGCGGGGTCCGGAGATTCTGTTGTTGGAACATCGGCGGAATAGTCAAAATCGAAGCCCGTATTATCAAGAATATCTTCCAAAGAACTGCTTGGATGAACGGACATTAAGGAAAAGCGTTTCTGGGCCTTGTTGAAATGGAAAAAGCCCTTGCTGGTTAATAAACCGAAAGGTCCACCTTTTCTATAAACATGATCTTCCGATGTTCCGGGGGCACTGATGAAGTCAACCTTATCGACAAGCGTTCGGCGCGAATGCTCTTCTCGAAATAAGATTACTTTCGGCACCAGAAAATAAAGGTAAGCAGATCCAAAAGTTCCCGGCCATCTCGGCTGTGAAAGCGGATACTCACCACGTCCCATTAAGTTAATATTTGCCTCTCCATCGATTTGTCCACCGCCTAGGAAAAACGCATCTATGCGGCCTTGCGCGGCGCAATCGAAAAGCTCGCCCCCGCCGCCTGTGAAGAAATTATTGGAAACGGACCCCAGGATATTTACATGCTGTGGAGTTCCCCAAGCAGCTTTCGCCAAAAGGGCTCCTGCCCCTGGTATGGGTGAGGCGGCACCGACCGCGACATGATTGCAATCCTTCAATAAGCCGGCAATCAAGCAAATCAGGGCTTTTTTATCGTCACTTAAGCTCATGCCCCAACACTTTCATCAAATACATAACGCTGAAGATACTCAGCAAATCCGTCATCAGATCCGGCCATTTGCATATACATCTTCAAATGCTCGTCATCTCCGCCACCGGTAAACCAGAAAGGTAGAGGCCAGTTTCCTCCGGCGACTTCAGAAACCTTGGTGACGTAGAGGGCCGGCAATACACCTGCGGCCATTTTTTCGTCGTCAAACAAATTCCCATCGATAACTTCATCGACCGTTACGAGTGTTGACTTGGAGGCATGGGACATATTGATAAGTTCACGTTTGCGGCCAACCCAAACATTTCCTTCTTTATCGGCAAAGGGAGCATGAAACAGGGCAAAGTCCGGATTAATTGCTGGAATAGCTACTATAGGATCCTCTGACTCGACGAACGGATTTTGCAGCGTTATCCAATCCGGATGATGATCGAGAATATGACTTCCTATGATGCCGCGTAATGGCATAAAAGGGATTCCTTTTTGGGACGCTTGCAGTCCGGCATGAATGGCGGGGCAAGTCGCGTCGACAAGTTTCACACTCCCGTCTCGCACAGATTTAGTAAAACGTGGCGCAGGGCCATATTCACCTAAAGTAAGGGCTGAGCTTTCCAGCGTTTCGACACATCCAGCACCAATTAACAACTCTGCCTGGAGCCCCGTCGTTGGCGCACCGACCAAATGCAAATTCTTGATTCCTTTGCGAATTATAGCTCGCGTCGCCGCCATAGATACACCGGCGTAATCGGCGGGAATAGCTAGTTTTGCGCCATCTGAAATCGCATCAACCAGTTCATCAATCGCAACTATCGTATTTGATAAGGACATTTGCTTCTTATTTCCTGTTAATTTGCCCGCCGCCATTATGGTTGCTTTCTCATCTCTCTGACAAGGATAAACGGCGCCGCGCCGATTAGTAAGGATATACCGGAATATAGAAAGACTGCATCATAGGTACCGGTCAGGTCGTATAGCAGGCCGGAAAAATACGATCCACTGGCCATGCCAATACCGCTGCCGACTGAAATGCTACCATATATGGTTCCAAAATTCTTCCCTCTGAATAGGTGCGATGCAATGGTTCCGATCATGGGGCCGCGAGATCCCATTGAGAGACCAAAGCAGAATATAAAGCCGTATAGAGCCCAAGTCTGATCAGGGCGTTCGAAGGACCATAGAAAGAGAATAGCTGCAAAGGTTACGACATAGCTTCCCATCGCTGTTGTCAGCAAACCGATACGCCGGATCAGGTATCCCGATCCAATCATGCCGACAGGAATGAATAATCCGGTTATGCCAAAACTGACTGACGCTTCAATCGGCGGCAACCCCACATCAATCAAATAGGTAACAGCCTGAATTATGACAGAAAACATGGCGCTGCCGGTAAAGCAGAAAACAGCAGAAAGTCCCCAAAACGGAATTGTTCTTAATGCTTTTGTCATCGTCCATTGGATCGGCGAAGTTGCTTCGGCATGAGGAAGCGCGGTTACAGGGCTTTTGCGCCCTGCGGCAAGTTTTCTCCAGGGTAGAAACAAAATTATTGGAAGTATGGCCAAAACACACAAGCCGAGTAGATATTCGGCCTGGCGCCAGCCAAAACTAGAAATAAAAATTTGAGACAAACTCAGGCCCAGAAGAGTTCCCGCACCGAGCGCAGAGTAGATTATGGCCAATGCCAGGGGCAATTTTTCCCGAAACCATCGGCTGGCCAGAGCTGAATTGGTGACGTTGCCGCAACAGGCCGCTGAGAAACCGACAAGTATGCTTATGCTCAGATAAAAGAACCAGATACTATCTGCCATGCCCGCCAGCATGAGGCCGGAGCCACCAGACACGATACCGATACCGTACACGTTCCTTGGCCCAAGCCGGTCAAATAGGATACCTGCGATTGGCCCCGTCAGACCGGTAACGAGGGCGCCAAGAGAATAAATTGAGGCAATGGTTCCACGGGGCCAGCCAAATTCATTGCTGAGAGGCGATACTAAATTCGGAAAATTCTCAAAGGAGAAACGACCAATCATGCCGATCAGAAAGCAAAGGGCAAGGATGCCCATCGCAATCGCCGTAAATTCTGACGGTTTCGTAGTGTTCAAAAGCCTCGCTCCGGTTTTATTCTTCTTGTTTGAGCAGATGAGGTTGCATTTATGGAATACCTGTGTCGTATCCTCAGCAAGGGAATGTTCCTCGAAACTACCAGATTATTTCAAGGATTGATATATTCATTGCGTTAATCTTTGCGGAAGATTGCTGACGCTAGCCACCCGGCGAATAAGGCAACGAGAATTGCCGCAATACCATATAGGGCGGGATAATCTTGGGCAAAGTCGAATATTGTACGACCGAGGCCAGATTTTTTAATGAAGAGGGGAGAGGTCTGAGCACTAATGAGATCTCCGCCCCTGAATAGATAAAATTCTGCAACATAATTGCCGACAGGCACATTCGCAGGAAATTCAATATTAGTCCTGAACAGGGTATTCCCGAGGAAATGGATATCCGTTTCCTGATCGGAATAGAGGTTTTCTTCAGTTTTCTTGCGAATTATGGCCTGCTGGAAAGGATGGCTTTCCTTCGCTGCTTCAGATGATTTAAAGCTTAACCGGGTCGGGCCAATTTTAAGCCTATTCAATACATTTGCAGAAGTAATGTCAGCGACGGGCTTTGTGCTTACTATTGCATAAAAACTGGGGACTCCGGTGAACTCGATGGATACCGCATTAACCCAGATACCGGCGACCCTGTCTTTGCGGCGTACCACCACTTTTTCTTCCGGTCCGCGAACCACGATGATGACATCGCCATGTTCTGAATAATTGAGATCCGCACCTGTTTCTGTCGCGCCGAACAATAATAGCTCTGTGCCCGTAAAGTCAGACGTAACAGAAATCAGATGAGAAGAGATATCTGTTACCAACGGAGTACTGGCCGGCGATTGATGCGGAGTTGTCATGCTGAGCGTGGCAAGTACAAATAAGAACAATATGAAATTTTTCATTATTCTCAATGCCCCCCAGCCACACCAAGCGAATATAGATCATCCGGTGTTACAATCAGGTCGAAGGCTAATTTAGCGCAAACAATCAGAACCATTAGTGCAAGGAGACTACGAAGCTGTTCCCCCTTCATCTTGGTGCCAACTCTTGTTCCGATTTGGGCGCCGACAACTGCGCTGCTCATCAACAGCATTGCCAGCATGACGTCGACAGTTTGAGTATTAATTGAATGTAACAGCGTTACATTGGCCGTGACGAAAATGATCTGAAATAAAGATGTTCCGATAACAACAGTTGTGGGCATTCCAAGAAGGTAAATCATGGCAGGAACCATAACAAAGCCGCCACCGACACCCATGATTGCCGATAAAATACCAACAAGAGTGCCAATACCAAGGGGCATGAGTGCGCTGATATAAAGCTTTGATTTACGAAACCGCATCTTGAAGGGTAGCCCGTGAATCCAATAATGCTGATGTAATTTCTTTCGGCGCGTTGTTCCCTTTTTGGTTTTGATCAATGCGTTAATGCTTTCCACGAACATTAAGCTGCCGATGACACCCAGAAATATGACGTAAGAAAGAGAGATTAGCAGGTCGACCTGGCCCATGTTTTTAAGAACGGTAAATACCCAGGTCCCCAAGCCGGATCCCAGGATACCCCCGGCCAGCAAAACGCCCCCCATTTTGAAATCAACGTTGCCGCGCCGCCAATGGGCGAGAACTCCGGAGACGCTAGCTGCAGTAATTTGATTGGCTTCTGTCGCGACGGCTACGGCCGGCGGAATACCAATAAAAATCAGCAAGGGAGTCATAAGAAAACCACCGCCAACTCCAAACATTCCAGATAACAGTCCGACTGCCCCACCCATACCCAATATCAAAAACAAATTGACGGATATTTCAGCAATGGGCAGATAAACTGACATACGGCAAAAGAGGCCTTTACATGGAGTAGATGGGGATCATTCTAACGATTCTCCCCGCTATACTATAAAAACAACGCAATTGTAATCACTTGCTGATTTTTTTTTGACCTGATAGCTGTGTAATTAGCCATTAAATCATTTAACTTTGGGCAGTAATCTAGCTAAATTAAATGAAATTCAAAGGTTACCTTGCTGTTCGTAAGCTAACCAGAAGTTCGTTTGGAAAAAGGATAGTTGTGGAATGCGTGTTCTCTATGTCGGAAATTTTAACGAAAAACACGATGGAACTGCATTTTACGATTCCAATAGAAAGCTAGCCAACGGTTTTGTCAGAAATGGTCATCAGGTCTACCAGTTCAGTGATCGAGATATTGCCCGTGCGTCGACAGTGTTTCGATCCAGGAAATTTGGTGTGGTTCCAGCTAACATTCGCCTGCTTGAAACCGCAAAAAATATTATGCCTGACTTGTTGTTCATAGGGCATGCAGGTCCAATTTTTGCGAGAACTCTTAAGCAGATCCGTCGGGCTGTTCCGCATATTAAGATTGCTCTTTACGATTTTGATGCAATTTGGCAGGATCAGACGGTTCAAAGAACGATGAAGCATGTTGAACTCGCGGATGCGACATTTATTACGACCGCAGGGCCAGAGTTACAAAAATTTGCACGTAACAATAACGTAGTGAGCTTTTTCCCAAATGTTTTGGATAAAAGTATTGATAGTGTTCGCGCATTTGAAAACCCATCTCCGAAACATCGGTTATTCTACGGTATGGGGAACGCCAAACCGGATAGTGAGCGGTTCCAAATAGGCACGAAGATTTTGGATGCTTTTCCCGATGAGTCCATGGAGATCCTCGGTATGCGCGGTAAACCGCCTTTGTCTGGAATTTCCTACCATCGCGCTATTGGAGATTCGCGAATGGGCTTAAATCTTAGTCGCGGGGAAGTCTTCCCGCTTTATAGTTCTGACAGAATGTCACAATATGTCGGGAATGGGTTGATGACCCTTGTCCATCGCAGGACCGGATATGATCAGATTTTTAAAGATGATGAGTTAGCGTTCTATGATGACTTTGATGAACTGATTAAGTTAATCGGCTACTATAACCTGCATGATGATGAAGCGCGCGAAATAGCCCGAAATGGATGGCGTCGTGGCCATGAAATATTCAATGAAACACTGGTAACGAAGTATATAACTGAAGTTACATTTCGAGAAAAACTGAGCGAAGACTATCAGTGGCCGACTGATTTGTATTCAGCTTGATTTATGGAACACCGGCTTTTTTCAATTCATCGGGCAAGCGACCTGATAACCACAAGAAAAACATTCGAAAATCACTGTAAAGCGACCAAATCGGATATGTGAAAGTTGCGGGACGGTTTTTTTCCACAAAGAAATGCGCAATCCAGGCAGGGCCATATCCACCGACGGCGCAGGCCAATAAGAGAATTGGATTGAAAGTAATCAGGAAAATTGCAAATCCAATAAGTGCAAGGGTAGTGCCCAAAAAATGTAGCCGGCGACAAAGCGCAGAGGAGTGTTCCTTTAAATAATAGGGCCAAAACTCGGAATATGTCTGTATTCTGTTTTGCATGCTCTATTATTTCTTGATTCCAGCCACGAGTGCAATAGGTGACATAGATCGATCATGTAAAAATTATACTTGGCAATGTTGACGTTTACGTAAACGTCAACTATACTCATTGTCAATAACAATGATGGATTTGATATGAACGCAAATACAAAAATCAACGTCGAGGATGAAGCCCGTTATTCGATCGCAGATCTCGCTGAAGAATTCGGTGTGACGTCTCGAACTATCCGGTTTTATGAAGATAAAGGACTTGTCAGCCCTGAACGAGACGGATTAACCCGCATCTACTCTCGCAGTGACCGCGGACGGCTTAAAATTATCCTTCGCGGTCGACGACTTGGCTTTAGTCTGCAGGAAATCAAAAAGATGCTGGATATGTATTCTCCGGAAGGAGAAGCTACCGACCAGCTAAACTACACTCTTAAGAAATGCAAAGATCAGCTATCTAAGCTCGTCAGCCAGCGTGAAGACATAAATGAAGCAATTTCGGAACTTGAAGAAGGTATTCGAGATCTCGAAGAGCATCTTTCGTCGGGTAATGTTGCCGGCAAAAAAACTAGTAAAAAAATAGCTTAAGGATTAGCGCCAAGGTTAGGCGAATTCATAAAAATGCATCCTCGATCGATTTGAGGATTGATGGAACAACAGCGACCCGGTCTTGAATGGCCCGTCGCATTATATGACAGTCTGAAAGGAAACACTGATAATGAAGAACGTGGTAATAGCTGGGTACGCTCGTTCCCCCTTCACGCTTGCCAATAAGGGTGAGATGGTCAAAATTCGGCCTGATGAAATGTCTGCGCAAGTTGTTCGGGGCCTTATCGAGAAAACAGGCGTGAATGTAGAAGACATCGAGGACGTCATTTTCGGAAGCGCGTTTCCCGAAGCGGAACAGGGTTTGAACGTTGCCCGGATGATTAGTTTTCTAGCCGGAATTCCAAAATCAGCGGCGGCCACGACGGTAAATCGCTTCTGCGGTTCCTCCATGCAATCCATTCATATGGCTGCAGGTGCTATCCAGATGGGGGCTGGCGACGTCTTTATATGCGGCGGCATTGAAAGCATGACACGTGTTCCGATGGGCGGATTTAACCCGGCCCCGCATCCACGTCTTTATAAAGAATATCCCGAAGCCTATGTGTCTATGGGTATTACAGCAGAGAACCTGGCAAATCAGTATAAGATTTCCCGCCAGGAGCAAGAGGAAATGGCAGTCGAAAGCCATGCACGCGCTGCCGCGGCACGTGAGGCGGGGAAATTCGACGATGAAATAATTCCGATTGTTGACGGGAATATTCGGGTTGAACAGGATGGCTGTATTCGGCCTGAAACGACAATGGAAACCCTGGCAGGCTTGAAGCCAGCCTTTGATGCGGAAGGCACGGTAACAGCAGCGACATCTTCTCCACTTACCGATGGCGCGTCGTCGACACTGGTTTGTTCAGAAGAATATGCGGACGCCAACGGCCTGACAAAAATGGCCCGGATCAAATCCATTGCAGTCGCGGGCTGCGCCCCTGAAGTCATGGGTATTGGCCCGGTTCCGGCAACTGAAAAAGCTTTATCGCGCGCTGGATTAACGCTCAAGGATATTGACATCATCGAGCTGAACGAAGCATTTGCAGCCCAGTCTCTTGCTGTTCTGAAAGAAGCTGGCATGAGTTATGACAATACAAACCTTGATGGGGGTGCAATTGCGTTGGGTCACCCGATGGGAGCAACGGGCGCTCGGATCACCGGTAAGGTCGCAAGCCTGTTGCAGCGCGAAGGAAAATCTCTGGGTCTTGCGACCCAGTGTATTGGTGGCGGTCAGGGGATCGCAACAGTTCTGGAGGCTTGCTAATCATGGCTATTGAAAAAGTAGCTGTCATTGGCGCCGGTGTTATGGGTGCAGCGATTGCCGCTCATGTCACCAATGCAGGATATCCCGTTGTTCTTCTGGATATCGTTCCAGAGGGCGCTAAGAACAGGAACATGCTGGCCGAAGGCGCTGTGGCTACCATGTTGAAAACCAAGCCTGCGCCCTTTATGCACAAGAAAAACGCTCGCCTGGTGGCAACGGGTAATCTTGAAGACAATCTCGACATGGTTGCCGATTGTGATTGGATCGTTGAAGCGATCATCGAGCATCCGGGATTGAAGCAGGACCTGTACAAACGCCTGGAAACTGTCCGTAAAGCTGGTTCCATAGTGTCGTCGAATACATCTACCATTCCATTGAAAACATTGATGGACGGATTGCCGGAAAGTATCCAGCAGGATTTTGCAATTACACATTTTTTCAATCCACCGCGTTATATGCGGTTGTTTGAGCTGGTGGGCGGCCAACATACTCGCAAAGAAGTGCTTGACGATCTCCGTCAGTTCGCGGACGTGGCTTTAGGCAAAGAAGTCGTTGATTGTTACGATACGCCCGGTTTTATCGGTAATCGCGTCGGTATCTATTGGTCATCCGTTGCTATTCGAGCGGCTTATGATCTTGGCTTGACCGTTGAAGAGGCTGATGCCGTTTGCGGCAAGCCCATGGGAATTCCCTCCACCGGTATTTTCGGTCTTGGTGATTTGACGGGAATCGACCTGGGACCAAAAGTGACGGCTTCAATGCTTGCGGAACTCCCAAAAAGTGATCCGTTCCCGCAAGAGTATGATGAAAACCACCCAATGAATGCCATGATTTCCACAATGATTGCGGATGGGTACACGGGCCGTAAAGGCAAAGGCGGGTTTTACCGTATCAATAAAGAAGGCGGGAAAAAGACCAAAGAAGCCCGTAATCTTCAAACTGGAGAATATGCCAAGGCCGCAAAGCCTCAATTGGGTTCGGTCAAGGCGGCCAAAAAGGGGTTGCAGGCGCTGGTGGAATTTGACGATAAAGGCGCTGAATATGCCTGGACGATCCTGTCCAAGGTTATTACTTATGCCGCGTCATTGGTCGGTGAAATTGCCGACGATATCATCGCAATCGATTTGGCCATGAAAACAGGGTATGCGTGGAAATATGGCCCGTTCGAACAACTTGATCAGCTTGGCAATCAGTATTTCGTTGATCGCTTGACAGCTGAAGGTCTTCGTGTGCCGGAGTTTTTGAAAAAGGTAGGTGATCGTCCTCTTTTCAAAGAAGAAGGTACAGATGCTTACTATATGACGGCTGAAGGTGAATATGCCGTTGTACCTGTGGTTGACGGTGCCTGGATGTTGTCCGATATCAAACGCGGGAATGAGCCTATCAAGGCAAACAAGGGCGCCAGCCTTTGGGATCTCGGAGACGGTGTTGCCTGCCTTGAATTGCACACGAAAATGAATTCCATCGATCAGGATGTCGTTGCCATGCTGACTGAAGCGGGCAAAATTGACAAAAAAGGATTTAAAGCCCTGATTATTGGTAACGATGCAGATAATTTCTCTGTCGGTGCCAATGTGGGTCTAGCCTTGTTTGCCGCCAATGCCGCTATGTGGCCAGTGATCGAGAATTCCATCAGCGAAGGACAGAACGCGCTGATGAAATTGAAATATGCGCCTTTCCCTGTTGTCGCCGCGCCTGCGGGCATGGCTCTTGGTGGAGGGTGCGAAATTGTTCTTGCGGCCAGCGCTGTGCAGGCCCACGCTGAAAGCTACATGGGCTTGGTAGAAGTCGGCGTTGGCGTTCTTCCCGGCTTCGGTGGTTGTAAAGAGCTTGTAATGCGAGCCATGACAAACAAGAAGCGGCCCGGGGGTGCAATGCCTGCCTTGTCAGGGGTTTTTGAAGCAATTTCCACGGCGAAAGTCGCGACCAGTGCGGCAGAAGCCCGGGATATGCTGATCCTTCGCGAGGGAGATTCCGTTACCATGAACCGTAAACGGGTTCTTGCGGATGCGAAAGCAAAAGCCCTTTCAATGGTCGATGGGTATGAAGCGCCAGAGGCCATTGAGGTGAACCTGCCAGGACCGACGGCTGCCGCCGCTTTTGATATGGCAGTTGGAGGGTTTGTTACCATGGGACGTGCGACGGCTTATGATGCAGTTGTTGGTGGTCAGGTGGCCCATGTCGTCACGGGTGGTGATACGGATATCACAGAGCCAGTCAGCGAAAAGAAAATGCTGCAACTGGAACGTGATGGCTTCATGACCCTCATTCGCAATCATAAAACTCTTGACCGCATCGAGCATATGCTCATGACCGGCAAGCCACTTCGTAACTAGAAGGGATTTCTGAAATGCCAATTTACAATGCCCCTGTAAAGGACATCAAATTTGTACTCAACGACCTTCTCGGTGTTGACAAAATGACCAATATGCCTGGTTTTGAAGATGCGACGCCGGACATGGTGGATGCTATTCTGACAGAAGGCGCCAAATTGATGAGCGAAGTAATCCAACCGCTCAATCAGGTTGGAGATTCAGAAGGATGTACCTGGAACGATGGGGACGTTAAGACGCCCACTGGTTTCAAGGAAGCTTATGACGAGTATCGTCAAGCGGGCTGGATGGGGCTAGATGCGGACCCCGACTATGGTGGACAGGGCCTGCCTCATGTAATCGGAATTGCGTTTGCAGAAATGATGAGCTCGGCAAACATGGCATTTGGCATGTATCCGGGACTGACCCATGGTGCCTATGCGTCCATTCACCGTCATGGGACGGATGAACAGAAGCAAACATGGTTGCCTAAAATGGTAACCGGGGACTGGACAGGTACCATGAACCTGACGGAGCCTCATTGTGGTACGGACCTGGGTTTAATGAGGACGAAAGCTGTCCCGCAAGAAGATGGTAGCTATAAAGTCTCTGGTACGAAGATATTCATCTCGGCCGGTGAGCATGATATGTCCGATAATATTGTCCATCTTGTTCTGGCAAAAATCCCTGGCGGCCCAGAGGGAATTAAAGGCGTGTCTCTGTTTATTGTGCCTAAATTCATTCTGGATGCTGACGGTAATCCCGGTGACCGCAATGGTGTTGCTTGTGGTTCCATTGAACATAAAATGGGAATCCACGGAAATTCGACCTGTGTCATGAATTATGACGACGCGACAGGGTATCTTTTAGGGGATGCCCATAAAGGGATGCGGGCGATGTTCACCATGATGAATGCGGCACGCTTAGGCGTAGGAATTCAGGGGCTGAGTCAGGCGGAAGTCGCCTATCAGAACGCAGTTGTCTATGCAAAAGACCGTCTTCAGGGTCGCTCGATTTCCGGTGTGAAAGCGCCGGAGAAAGCCGCGGATCCAATTATTGTTCACCCGGATATCCGTCGTAATCTGATGATGATCCGGGCCTTTACGGAAGGGGCGCGAGCATTGGGTCTTTGGGCGGGCTTACAGGTGGATATGGTCGAAAAACATCCCGAGGCGGATGGCCGTAAAGCGGCTGATGAAGCTCTTGGTCTTTTGACACCTGTGATCAAAGCCTACTTTACAGATATGGGTTTTGATTTAGCTGCAACTGCAATGCAATGCTTTGGCGGTCATGGGTATATTCATGAATGGGGCATGGAACAGTTCGTTCGTGATGCCCGGATTACGCAGATTTATGAAGGCGCCAATGGTGTGCAGGCACTGGATCTAGTCGGCCGGAAATTACCTCAGAATCTTGGGCGTAATCTGCGTCAGTTCTTTCATCCTGTTGACGCCTTTATTCAGGAAAACATGATGGACCCTGAGATGAAGGACTACGTCATGCCATTGGCAAAAGCTTTTGCCAAGCTTCAGCAGGGGACGGCTTTGCTGGGTGAAAAGGGGATGAAAAACCCTGATGAAGCTGGGGCGGCGTCAACTGAATATCTTCGGATGTTCGGGTTGGTCGCCCTTGGTTTTATGTGGGCGCAAATGGCCAAGATAGCTAAGCAAAAATTGGCGGAGGGCACAGACGATCCGCAATTCTTCGAAACAAAACTTGTCACCGCTCGCTTCTTCTTTGAGCGCATGATTCCGGATGTCTCTTCCCTTTTGGTGAAAATGAGTGCTGGATCAAATACCATGATGGAACTTGACGCCGAAGCATTTTAAATTTCACAGGAGTTGATCGGAAAAGGCGGGTCTAATCCCGCCTTTTTCTAATTCAATGTGATTTTTTGCCCTGTGGGCCTTTTTGATTGGTGTCTGCGCGAAGTGTTCGATAGAATAAAGCAAGAAATTGACAAATTGTCATTTACGGGAAAAGCCGCAAAAATATAATAAATCGAGGTGACGAAGATGATTGAACGGTCCATTTTTAGTGAAGAACATAATATCTTTCGAGGGACAGTCCGCCGGTTCTATGAAGAGCATATCATGCCGCATCACAGTCAATGGGAAAAAGACGGACAGGTAAGCCGGGAAGCATGGCTGGAAGCTGGCAAGCAAGGATTGCTTTGTATGCCTATTCCTGAAGAATATGGCGGAGCTGGCGCCGACAAGCTTTACAGCATCATCATGATGGAAGAGCAGGCACGTGCAGGCGCGACAGGGCCGGGCTTTGGATTGCATTCCGAAATCGTGGCGCCGTATATCCTGAATTATGGTACGGAAGAGCAGAAAAAAGAGTTCCTGCCGAAAATGGCGCGCGGAGAAATAATTGGCGCTATCGCCATGACCGAACCTGGAACCGGTTCTGATTTGCAAGGCGTTAAAACCCGGGCAGTGAAGGATGGGGATGACTACATTATCAACGGATCCAAAACATTCATTACCAATGGCTTTATGTCCGATGTCGTCATTGTTGTTACGAAAACTGATCCGGAGGCGGGCGCAAAGGGGACCTCGTTGTTTCTCGTAGAAGCGGATCGGAAAGGATTTGACAAAGGCAGAAATCTGGAAAAATTGGGACTGAAGGCTCAGGATACGGCGGAGTTATTCTTTGACGATGTTCGTGTGCCTGCCACGAATATGCTGGGGGGCGAGGGGAAAGGATTTTTTTGCTTGATGCAGGAACTGGCTTGGGAACGGTTGCAAATCGCCATTGGCGCTACGGCGACGATGGAAGCCATATTGGATGACACAATCGAATATACGAAGAACCGCAGCGCGTTTGGTAAGAATATCATTGAATTCCAAAACTCCAGATTCAAGCTGGCAGAAGTCAAAACTGAGGTTCAGATTGCCCGCGTGTTTGTCGATAAATGTATCGAAGAGCTGTTAAAGGGTGAGCTGGAAGTAGCAACAGCCGCCATGGCCAAATACTGGTGCTCGGATCTTGAAAATAAAATCATCGATGAATGCCTGCAGTTACACGGCGGCTACGGATTTATGTGGGAATATAGGGTAGCGCGCGCCTATGCAGATGCCCGTGTCCAGCGTATTTACGGCGGCACAAATGAAATTATGAAGGAGCTTATCAGCCGTACCCTGTGATGACCGGCAGTTACTAGCTTGCTCGACTTGCAATCATTTTAATGCTACCTCTTACTAAAAAAGGAGAGGCACGTGGACGCATATGATCTTGTCATTAGAGACGGGCTAATTGTTGATGGGACGGGCGGTGAACCTTATTCCGCTGATGTTGCAATAGATGCCGGGAAAATTTTCAAGATTGGTGCCGTCCCCGAAAAAGGCCGCGAGGAGATTGATGCGCGTGGCTTAATCGTCACGCCGGGCTTTGTCGATATTCACACCCATTATGATGGTCAGGCAACCTGGGATGACCGGCTGACACCTTCGTCACAACATGGCGTTACCACTGTTGTTATGGGGAATTGCGGTGTTGGCTTTGCGCCCTGTAAAGCTGAAGATCATGATCGTCTTATCCGGTTAATGGAAGGCGTTGAGGACATTCCCTTTCCGGTATTGACCGAAGGCTTGCCCTGGAATTGGGAAAGCTTTGAGGATTATCTTACCGCTCTTGATACCCGGCGATTTGATATTGATGTCGCAACACAGCTTCCGCATGCCGCATTACGTGTTTTCGTTATGGGGGAGCGTGGTGCAAATAGAGAAGACGCAACAGAAGATGATATCGCGCAGATGGCAGCCATAGCGCGAGACGCTGTTGAAGCGGGCGCTCTCGGTTTTTCCACTTCCCGAACGCTCAATCATCGCACATCTGATGGACAGCCCACACCAACATTGACTGCAAGTGAAGCTGAATTGACGGGCATTGCCATGGCGCTGGAAGGCGCTGGTAAAGGTGTTTTGCAATTTGTTTCTGATTTCGATGAGCCAAAGAAGGAGACGGCGATGTTGCGCCGTATCGTCGAGCGTTCCGGCCGGCCATTGTCTGTCTCTCTCGCACAATCTGATGTCGCGCCGGAAGGGTGGCGTCATACACTTAGAACCATGGAGCAAGCAGCGGCGGACGGCCTGATTATGCGGGCGCAAGTGTGCGGCCGTCCTGTTGGTGTATTATTGGGACTGGAGCTAACACTCAATCCGTTTTCCGGACATGATGTTTACAAGGAAATAGCGAAGCAGCCTTTTGAGGAACGGGTGGCGAGACTCAGGGAACCTGAATTTCGGGCGCGCCTGCTCGGCAGTATGCCGGAATCCAAGAACCCGTTTGTGACCAACATGCTTCGAAATTTCGGAAAAATCTTTGTCTTAAATGATGCGCCGGATTACGAACCGTCAGAAGAATTTACGCTTGCTTATATGGCTCGGATGCGTGGAATTTCTCCGCAGGAGCTTGCCCTGGATCTCATGCTTGAAGATGATGGCAAAGGGATGTTGTATCTGCCGTTTTTGAATTATGCTGGATCTAATCTGGATCCATCCTATGAGATGCTAAAGCATCCCAATACAATACCTGGCCTGTCTGATGGCGGCGCTCATGTCGGGACCATATGCGATGGATCATTTCCCACCAGCATGCTCACTCATTGGACACGAGATCGGACGCGTGGCCCCAAATTTTCATTGGAATGGATTGTCAAACGACAGTCTTTTGATACGGCGGAAGCGGTTGGACTGATGGATCGTGGTTTGCTGAAACCGGGGTATCGCGCTGATGTAAATATCATTGATTATGAGAATTTGACCTTGCATAAACCTGATGTAGCCTATGATCTTCCTGCCGGTGGTCGTCGATTGATCCAGACTGCGTCGGGATATGTTGCAACGATTGTCGCCGGAGAAGTCATCAGCAGAAATGGCCATCCAACCGAAGCACGGCCCGGACGCCTGGTTCGGGGTGCCAAACAAGCACCAAAGATACAGGTTACAGCCTAGAATCCTATTTGCGATTTTCCGATGACGCTTTTTCCGCGATGTTCAATGCGTCTGTCGGATCTGTATTCAGATCCGCATGGAGGAATGCTTCTGTTTCCGGAATAGCAATATGCAGGTCGGTTTCGAAATGCAGCATTGCAGATAGGTCTCTAGCCCTTACATTCAACAAATGACCGCCCTTTGAGAGATCTCTTGAAATAAAGTGAAGATGGTATCCGGGGACATTTAATGTTTTCGCATATTCGGGAGACCAGAAACCAACCAGAGTGCCTTCAATATTTTCAAAGCTGAACTCACTTTGATGTGCTGTAGCGGCGACAAGGTCTTCACCTGAATTCGCTTTGCAGGCGGCCCGCAGATCGATTTTTTCGAAAAACCCTTCAAGGCGAACACCAATAAAAATATTTTCAGAAGGGCGCGCGGAATCGAGCTGCTGTTCCAACTCGCCTATGTTACCCACAATGGGTATCTGTTTTGTTTGGTCTGCTTGGAAACGGGTTACCGTTGCGAAAGGAGTTGTCCACTCGTCATTTGCCTCCCGCGTGATACCGTTCACCCCTGCTTGATAGCAGTGACCGTCCAACATCACCATCTCTCCGTCCAGATTGTCGAAAGTCCCGAGGCCAAAATCACCGTGTGATTTTAAGTCACTGACACGGGTGCATCCTTGAAACACTCCTTGCACGAGAGCACCGCTGGTCGATACTTGAAATATGGAATGATGATCCAGTCCCAGGGCCGAGGATATTATATTCTCCAGGGTATGGGACATGCTGTCCCCTGTCCGATCCCTTTCTTTTTGCAAGGCATTCCAGATGCTCTCAGATATCCGGCAATTCAATTGTTTTTGCATCTTGTCACCTCACTCGCTTCAGATTTCTCTTCATCCAGATCCTGCGCCGACCAATTCTATCATGACATATACAATCCAGGCATAGCTGACGGCGATGGAAAAAATAGTCACGGGGAGAACCAGTCGCGAAAATTCCCAAAAATTAAAGGGCTGAGCTCCGAATTTCTCCGCTTGTTGGACAACAATGACATTGCTGGCAGCGCTAATGATAAATAGATTGCCGGCAAGCGTACTCATGCTTGCAAGAAGCATTAATGTTGCCTCATCCGATGTCGTCAATAAGTTGAGATAAATTTCGACGACCGGCACATTTGAAAAAAGTTGACTGGCCCAGAAGGCAATGTTGGTAACAACGGCTGGTTCATTCAATCGGGTATGCCAAGGTCCCAGGATGGACTGCAATGCACCTGATTCAAGGACCGATCCGGTCACAACAAACATGGCGACAAAGAAAACAAGCGTCGCCCAATCTACTTCCCGCGCGACGGTAATGCGTTGCGCAGAGAATAAATAAACAGGAAGACAGGCAATGAGACTTAACCAGCCCAGCGGGATATCAAGATTTGGGAAGCTTTCCTGTAAGACACTATCTCCGATCACGAGAACCGCGAGCAAAATCGTGCTGAGATAGGCCGGCCAGGATTTGGTTGCGGTGGGCTCCGGCAAATCGACAGGTTTCGTATCCGTCGGCGCCTCACGGTCGAGACAAAATTTGTACCAGAAATATGCAAATATCATTGAAAGGACTGTCGGAATGGCAAGCCAATACAGGAACGTTCCGATGGGGTTAGAAAAATGGCCATCGGCAACAATCAGAATATTCTGAGGATTACCGACGGGTGACATCATGCTGCCAACTGTTACAGCAACACATAAGGCAATCAGGGGAATAGCCGGACGAATTCCGAGACTGGCAGCAATAGTCAGCGCAATGGGTGTCCCAATTACCGCGGCCGCATCATTGGTCAATGCGGCGGACCCGATAGCGACAAGCGCCATAAAATAAATCAGCATGCGCGAGGTTTTAATCTCGCCTTTGCAGAGAAAATTGCTGATCCGATGGGGTAATCCACAATCATATAGCGCATGGGCGATTGAGAAAACGCCAAAGAGGTATGCAATAACGTTCCAGTCAATCACTGACAGTGCTTTGGACGGCGAAATTTCACCAATCAGCAGTAAAATAATTGCGCCTGCCAGCATGATTTGCCAAATTCGAATTCGATCGGGAAGCCATTGCCTTATTGAGATAAAGAAAAAAATGGCAATAGCAACGGCAAGGCTGATGGTCATCTTATACTTCTCTTTACACTTTCGAACTGATCAAACATGTGGTCATTTTTCGGAATTCTAGAAGATTGATTTACACAATCATACTATCGTTATGTTAAACAACATAACCCATAAGAATTTCTAAATCTTTTTCCTGCAATTTCGGGTAGTGTAAATAATAGTATTGTAGAAAAGCATTGTATTGCTTTTTTACCGGAGCCAGTGATGACCCTAAATAAACCTCTTCTCGGTGTAAATTTTTTTGCAGGAGATGTACTCGCGGGATTGGGCCCATATTTGGCTATCTATCTTTTGTCTGTTTTAAAATGGGCGCCTGGATCCATCGGCATTGCGCTAGCTCTTTCCACAATCTGTACGGTTATTGTTCAAACGCCGGCGGGGGGTATCGTGGATACGGTACGCTGGAAACGGGGCTTGTTGGCGGTTTGCGCTATGACAATAGCTGTCAGCGCGGTTGCCATTACATTTTTTCACTCATCTTTTGCAATTTACGCCGCGCAAATGGCTATTGGTGTCGCGCTGGCTTTCGTCGGCCCAGCGATTGCAGCTATTACCCTCGGGCTTGTCGGGCCTGAAAAATTTACGGCACAGACAAGTGCAAACCAGGCTTGGAATCATGCTGGAAATATGATTGCCGCTGGATTAGCCGCCGGGATTGCTTTGTGGATTTCCGTGCTCGGAGTTTTTTGGCTCATCGCCATGATGACTGTCGGTATGGTTGTATGTATCTGGATGATCAAGGCCGATTCAATCGATCACGATGTTGCGCGAGGAGGAGAAACACTTGAAGGCATCGTTGAAAAGCAGCCGTCTGGTTTTGCAACGCTTATCAATGATCGACGATTGCGTATTTTTGCCATCAGTGTTGTGCTGTTTCATTTCGCCAATGCGGCGATGTTACCTCTTGTCAGCCAAAAATTATCTGAAAATAGTGACGCGGAACATGGAATAGCCTTTACGTCAGCCTGCATTATTGCGGCCCAGCTGGTTATGATTTTGATGGCTTTGTTTTGCGGATGGAAAGCTGATGTATGGGGAAGAAAACCGCTTTTTCTTTTAGCTTTTGCCGTGCTTCCAATTCGCGGTGTCTTGTTCACGCTTGGAGATGAAGCAGTATATCTTATTGCAATCCAGGCATTGGACGGTGTCGCAAATGGCATCTTTGCCATGTTGTTCTTGCTGATACTGGCGGACATAACGGCAGGGACCGGGCGTTTTAATTTGTCTCAGGGTGCTTTGGCAACCTTAGTCGGAGTTGGCGCTTCCCTGAGTAACCTCATTGCGGAAGAAGTTGTTGGATTTACAAATTACACGACAGGTTTTTTAATGCTGGCTGCAGTTGGGCTTATAGGCCTGATAATTTTTGCCTTGTTCATGCCGGAAACTGCGCCGCATATTACGAACAAGACGAAAGAACCATAATTTTGTAATTACGGATTCTGGTAGGAGAGCACCGAGACCGGTGCTCTCTTATTTTTATGGATGTTCTTCGTAGCCTGGCAATTCGTCCTGCGGATTGGACAATCGAGAGGCGGGGCTATCTCCTGGATATTCATCCAGTTCAATGACGTTTCTGTCCGGGTCCCGAATAAATACAGCGTTCATATCCTTAAAGGAAAACCGGCCTGTTATTTCAATGGTGTTTTCATTCAGAAAACTTTCGGCGTCGGGCAATGAAGATATCTTGAGGGCCATATGGGTGTAACCAGAATGCTTCTCCGATATATCCATGAGGATATTGTCTTCGCCCTGCGACGTACTGGGCCCCAGAAGATTAAGAACAATACCAGAGGGATGCTCCATCATTATCGGATGTCCGTTTTCAAAGCCTGTATCGATAACAAGCTTAAATCCCAATAGTTCGTAGAATGAAATGGATCTTTGTTTTTCTCGGATTCGAATGCCGATATGGTCAATCTTTAAAATACTTAACAAGGTCTTTCCTCCGGTAATTGGTCGTCATCCGCTCATTTGACAGGGACCCATTCAAATTATATTATTCCTAATGAAGATATAATAAGAGATTTAGATTATGATTGTTTCCAAATGAGTGGTAATAAGCAAGCCCTGGATGGTATGGCCGTGTTTGTTCAGGTTGTGGAAAGCGGCGGGTTTTCTGCAGCCGCCCAGGTTTTCGGAAGTTCCCCTTCCTTTGTCAGTAAACAGATCACACGTCTTGAAGATCGGCTTGGTGGCCGTCTTCTCAATCGGACGACACGAAAAATCAGCCTAACCGATATTGGTGCGCAGTATTTTCAAAAATGTAAGCAGATATTGGATGATGCGGACGCTGCGGAGAAGAGCATTCATCAGCTCACGGACGAACCTCGTGGTACCTTGAAAGTAAGCGCTCCCGTCAGTTTTGGGCTTGGTTACCTGCGGGATGAACTGCCGGTTTTCATGGAAAAATTTCCGGATGTAAATCTGGATATAGAGTTAAACGATCGCTTTGTGGATGTCGTGGCGGAGGGGTTTGACCTCGTGATACGGGTTGGCCGAATGGCTGATTCAGGCTTGATTAGCCGCATTATTATGGCGTCAAGGGGAGTAATTGTTGCCTCGCCTGACTATATAATGGCGCGGGGTAAACCTCAGCATCCTTCAGAGCTAATCCATCACGATTGTATCAGCTATGCTTACACCAAAACGCCTAATTACTGGGAGTTTAACACGGCAGAACAAAAACTGTTTGGGCAAAAAGTTGATCCACGTGTTTTATGTAACAGCGCTGAGCTTGAGCTTTCTTTCGCACTCGCAGGTACCGGCATAGCGCGGATGCCTCATTACATGTGTGAGCGAGAATTACAGGATGGCCGTCTGATGGAATTGTTTGCGGAATATGAGATGCCGCCATTGGGTGTCTATGCCGTATATCCAAGCAGGTTGCATCTTTCCGCAAAAGTGCGGGTTTTTATTGATTTCTTTGCGAACAGATTTTGACGATACTTACCGCCAAGCTCCTAGTTTTATGGCTGTGGCAATTGTTATCCCAAGGGTTATCATACCCAGAGCGACCAAGGCGAATACATTTTCAATCGTTGGGCTCCAATAGTATATCAGAATTAAACCGCCAACGCTGACGATAATCAGGCGGAAGGCCCCGGCGGCGACGGGCCAAAAAAGCCGCCGTGCTCCTTGAGAGGCAAAATACAAAGATAATCCGAGCCCAAAAAAGCCATATGTTGGACCGGCAATTCGCAAATATAACCGACAAGCCTCCCGAACGGCTTCAACATCAGTGAAGAGATTTGCCCAAAGATCCGGAAACAGGGCAAGGAGGCCACCGATAAACCCCGTTACCAACGCTGCGCCAAATGCGCCGATCCACGCAATCTTATGTCCGCGGTCAACTTCGCCCGCGCCGAAATGAACACCGACCATGGTGATCAAGGCCGCGCCAATGCCAAAGATTATGGGAATAAGAAGAAATTCCAACCGAACACCAATACCATATCCGGCTAGCGTTTCCGGGCCAAGGCGGGCGACGAGCGCTGTTATGACAATGGCACTACCAACAGAGGATAAGGGTGACACGCAAGCAAGAAGGCCGGGTCGCAATAAGTGGGCAAAGTCTGCTCGGCGGAACGAAATTTCTTTTAGATGTAGTCGAACGGCTGCGGTGCCGCTCATCAGGAACAGAATTAAGAGCAAGCTGCCAAAACTCGCACCGAGAACAGCCGCCAAAGCGGCACCTGAAATACCAAGTCCAGGAATCGGGCCCCATCCAAAAACCAATAATGCGCCCAATCCAATTTGGGAAAAGGAGGTTATGATCATAATTACCGCGGCGGTACGCATATGACCGCAGCCTCGCACAACACTGGACAAAAAATTTAGGAGCCAGATACTGATGCAACCGGCAAATAAAATGTTTGAAAAAGCCAATGCCTCCTGAAGGACCTGATCGGACCCTCCAAGTACGCTATAAATTGACGGTCCTAGGCTTAGAAAGATTAACGAGAAAACCCCCCCGGCTACAAAAGCAATAAGTATGGAATGTATGAGGAGCCGTTCAGCATGGCCACGGTCTTCAGCGCCAAGAGCCTGTGCGATAGCACCCGCAACTGCCCCGCCCATGGCCCCAGCGGACATCATAGTCATTAGCATGAACATCGGGAAGGCCAATGCTAACCCGGCTAAAGCCGTTGTTCCTAATTGGCCGACATACCAAGCTTCTGCCGCAGATGTTGCCAACATAACGGTCATTGCCAGCATGTTTGGCGCTGCAAGCCTCAAAATAGCGGGAATTATTGGCGCGGAGAGGAGAGCAAGCGTGTTCATTATTAGTATCCTTTTTGAACTTAATAAGCATAATCGTAAAATAAGTTCAAAAAGTCAACTTAATATGCTATGAGCGATATGTTGCCATCGTTACTGGAACAAGATCTGGGATGTCGAAAGAAAACTACAAACGTCAAAAATGCCCTGTTGCAAAATCCCTGAGTGTTTTTGGGGATCAATGGACGTTGTTGATTGTTCGGGACGTGTTACAAGGCATTGATCGATTTGAAGGATTTCAAAAGAGCCTTGGTATTTCTCGAAATCTGTTGACGATCCGGTTGAAAGATATGGTTGAAAGCGGATTGCTGACGCGGGAAATTATAACGGGTTCGAGACGATATGCTTATAAGCCGACGGAAAAATGCCGGGATTTGCGGATAACACTCTCGGCTTTGGCTGGCTGGGGTGACCGCTGGTCTCCTGGGGAGGGAGGCGCTAGAATTGAATTGAAAGACCGCCATTCTAATGCACCGGCCGGCCTTGGATATTATCGTAAGACCGATAATGTTTTGCTTGAGCCGGAGGATGTAGTTTCACAGGCTGGGCCCGGCGCGAGTGCGGACCTTGTTCGGCGACTGGCTCGAAAATCATAATTAGATTGTCTACTCAGTGATTTTGTCTTAGCTGCTCAAAGATAGCTTGATATAGGTCGCTGAAAGATCCGCGAAGGTGTCCGGTACAAGCGATGCTATTGAAGCTTTAATTCGAATTCCTTATCAGTTCTCGACCAAACCGGCACTCAACTAGATATCGCATTTGAGGAGTTTGTCCTTTGGAAAGCTCGTAAATTCTGGGGGGAGCGCAACAGATTTGCGTAGCGTCATATCGAAGTAACAACCGAGTACTGTTGTCGTTACCGCAATTTCATTTGTATCGAGGTCGATCAGATTATGGCCAAAACGGAATATCTTCCCCTCCGCACCCATTAATCCGCTTCTTAATGCTATCGGCGAAGACATGCGAATGGGTGCGTGAAATTCGGAATAGTAGTCTAAAGCGGCAGACCCAAGGTTACGATTTCGCACAGCTTCGCGGGTTAAGCCCACGGCGCCAAGTATATGTGTTGCTGCATCGGAGAAATAGCCAATAACATGCTGCAATTCAACATGGTCGAAAATATCACATTCCCATACGTCAACTGAGGAACGTGCGCTTTCGAACATATTTTCCAAATGTTTCGCCGGCATCATACTGCCGTCAAATGGCGAAGGTTCATACATATCAGAATGACTATCTGCAATATTTTCAGATGCTTCTCGTAGAAACGCTGGTAGAGCAAGAGGGAGGTGCTCTTCTAGGTCCATAAAAGTGGCCGTAAATTCGTAGGCTGCGGAAAGTCGATTAAATGCAGTATCAAATAGCTGAATAAAACCTTTGATATTCTCACCTTCGATCCGGCGAACACCCGCCAATCCATGAAGAACGGATCCAGCGTGGACTTCAGCTTTGTACTGGATGCGGATATCCTTGAAACGCAATCCCTTCTTTTCCAGGCGGATATATGCCGGGGTCAATCCGAGAGAATTCTGTAAGTGACCAAAGGCTTGTGCTGCCTTTGATGCATAAAATTGGACATTCATATGGCCCATTTGATCACATTCCCAAGCGTCTACAGCGCCCCGGTAACACGGAATAAGCTTACTCATTTTGCCTCCTCCTCATCGACCATCAAACTGGTAATCTTTTCGCGCATCACATCAGTAAGCGGGACAGCTTTTCGTAAATCAAGATCCATATAAGCAACTGTTGAAACGTTATTGAATGTTGGATTTCCTGTTGAACTGTTAAATAGTCGGTGGCGCAGAGTGATTGTTTTGTTCGATGATCGAAGGACGCCGGATTCCATGTGAACTATATCCCCTGCCATCAATTCAGACAAATAGGTGCTATCCTGCTGTACCGTTGCTAGCGCGCGTTTCCCTTCCTTAATTTCCTCTGGTGTCATTCCCAGGAAATAACACATGTTCCACGTGGCATGGCTCAAGCGAGAAATATAAAACTGTATATTCATGTGGCTCAATAGGTCACATTCGCTGGCGAGGACCTGCCCTCGATAGCTTTCAACATATCCACTCATGGATGGAATACTCCTGATCTGCACGATTTCTTTTTTTTATTTTTACCGGTTACATCTTAATAGCATTTGATCGAGGTACTGGTCGACCATTTCTTGCGGCGTTTGACCCATAAGTTGTAACTGCCCCGAAGTACTCATCATTAAGATACCTAACAAAAACGTCATGGCCTGCAACGTTTCTGACTGAGCATCTTCTGCTGAAAGATCTCCATACTCATGTACAGTATTTGCCAGCATGCCTAACACTGAGAGGAAGCGGTTATTAAGGTGCCGGAAGGTATCTTCTGAGAGACCTTGCTTGCCGTCGGCCATACTAGAATAAAAGGCCAGTAGTAAATATCGATCCTCTTTTGAGGAGAGGAAGTATTGAAGAAATGCTTTGAAGGTCAGGCTTATTTTCTGCTGGCCCGGGCCAGACTGCAGTAGTTCCGACCGTAATAATCGAAGCAAATCGGTAAAGGAAAATGAGAGTAGCGCCGCAAATATATCTTCTTTAGACGTAAAATATGCATAGGCAGCGCCAAGGGAGTAGCCTGAGCCCTGTGCAATTGCTCTCATGGACGTGCCCGCCAGTCCGTTGTCTGAAATACAGGTCTTGGCGGCAGATAGAATTTTCTGCCGTTTGAATTCTTTTAATTCCTGTTGCCGCATTAATCGTTCTTGCATTTTCCATCATTCTTATCATGAAATATGAACAATATATAAAAATATGAACATTGTTCAATAAATAATTAGATTATTTTTTTCGACGGAATGAAGAAGCCGGCCCGTTGAAAGACTGAGTAACATAAACAAGGAGATCTGAGTAAATGAAACGTAAATTGATTATTGGCAGCATGATTGCCGCACTTGCCCTGCCCACAGCTGTTCTTGCAGCCAAGGACGGAGATAGAAAAGGTCATCATTCCAAAAACATGTTCGAACAGCTTGATGCGAACAAAGATGGTGAGGTGAGCTTGGAGGAAATGACGTCGCGGACGACAGAGAAGTTCCAAAAATTGGATAAAGATGGAAGCGGTACTATTAGTGTTGATGAAATGTCAGTACGTCAAAAGGAGTTTTTTAATAAGCTCGATACGGATGGTAGCGGAACCATAAGCCAGGAAGAAGCTAAGGCATTCAAGGAAAAGAAGCGTGAGATGAAGCAAGAACGCCGTGCTTCTCGTTTGATGGAGCGGTTTGATACAAACAAAGACGGAAAAATTTCACGAGAGGAGTATCAGGCTATCGTTATGGAACGGTTTGATGCAGCAGATAGCAAAGGTGCCGGCTTCCTGACAATCGAAGAAGTTACAAACCTCGCGCCGAAAATGGGTAAAAAGCATTCTGGCTAGAATGTCCGTTTACTGCGACGATGAATTGCCGCCGCAGATGCACGGTCCGTCATTACTTAGCGACATGGCGGGCCGTCGATTTTTGTCCTTATTTGGAATTTAGATCAGGTCCTTCCGCCAACTTTTTCTTTGGGAAATAGGTTTCGATAAATCCTGTTGTTGCGGATCCAGCAATAAATTCTTTGTGTGCGATGCAACTCAACAAAAATAGTCTGTTTGTTGTTAGCCCTTTGTCAATGGTCCTCCTCAACCCTTCTTGGAGGTTTGCCCGCGCTGTTTCGCGGTTCGCACCGTAGCCAACTATTTTGGCTATCATGCCATCATAAAAAGGAGTGATTTCAAACCCTGTTTCCAAGCCGTGATCCGTTCGAATTCCTTCTCCTTCGGCGGCAAACCATTCAGACAAAATACCAACTTTCGGCAAGAAACTTTTATAAGGATCCTCGGAATACAGCCGAGCTTCGATTGCATGTCCTCGAACGCTAATATCCTTCTGTGACAACGGTAATGGCTCTCCAGAAGCAATTCTGATTTGCCATTCCACCAGATCAAGACCAGTGACGCATTCTGTCACAGGATGCTCAACCTGCAATCTCGTGTTCATTTCCAGAAAATAGTAGTTTTTGTCCTGATCCAAAAGAAACTCGAACGTTCCGGCACCGGAATAATTGATGGCCTTCGTGGCAGCAACTGCTGTTGCCCCCATTTTTTCACGTAATTCTGGCGAGACTGCCGGCGAGGGCGCTTCTTCGATGACTTTCTGGTGACGGCGCTGGATGGAACAATCCCGCTCCCCCATATGGACAACATTTCCATGGTTATCCGCAAAAACCTGAATTTCAATATGCCTTGGTTCGATTATTGCTTTTTCGAGGATGAGTTCTGCGGAGCCAAAGGAACGTTCGCCTTCAGATCGCGCGGCCGTCAATCCTTTTAGAAGCTTTTCGGGTTTTGAGACAACGCGCATGCCACGGCCGCCGCCGCCAGCAGAGGCCTTGACCATAACCGGAAATCCGATTTCATTTGACGCTGAGACAAATCTATCATCGGATTGATCTTCACCTTCGTAACCGGGCACGCAAGGGACACCAGCTGCGGCCATCTGGCGTTTTGCTTCGGCTTTATTTCCCATCAGTGAAATAGCGCGCGGGGAGGGTCCGATGAATATTAAGCCTGCTTCTTCACAAGCCTTGGCAAATGCGGCATTTTCAGACAAAAACCCATAGCCCGGATGCACGGCATCGGCATTGGTCTGGACGGCTGCCGTGATTATCCGTTCGATAACCAAATAGCTTTCCGATGCCGGCGATGGCCCTAGGGCTACAGCCTCAGTCGCCATTTTTCTATGTGGTGCATCGGCGTCAGCTTCTGAATATACGGCGACGGTATCAATACCCATCGAATGGGCCGTTTTCATAATACGGCAAGCGATTTCGCCGCGGTTGGCAATAAGCAGCTTTGATATCTTTCTCATTTTTTGTGCTCGTCCTATCCCCGGCGCTTCTGCGGAAGCGTCTCCATATACTTGCAAATGATACCGAGCATAACTTCGTCTGCGCCCCCGCCAATGGACCAGAGCCTGCCATCACGGAACTGACGGGAAATCGGGGTTTCATTCATAAATCCCATGCCACCATAATATTGTAAACACGCATCTGAGATCTCGCGGGCAAGTCGGCCGACTTTCAATTTGGCCATGGAGGCCAGCATGGTCACATCGCCGCCCTCCATATATTCCGCCACGGCTCGATAGGTAAGTGATCTGAGGAGTTCCACTTCCGTCTTTAGCTCGGCCAGACGAAAATGAATATATTGATTATCGAGCAGCGACTTGCCAAAGGCTTCGCGGCTTCGCGTATAATCGATTGTATCATTTATGGTTTTTTCCAAAGGGTATAATCCCGCTCCAGCCGCCCATAATCGCTCTTCTTGAAATTGCTGCATTTGATAAGTGAAGCCCATACCTTCTTCACCAATAAGATTTTTCTGTGGCACGCGGACATCCTCGAAATATAGCTGCGCCGTGTCGGAGGACCGCATACCAAGTTTGTCCAGTTTTCGCGCGACGGTGATACCAGGTGTATCCATTGGCACAACAATCAGTGATTTGCTGGAATGCATGGAACCATCACTGGTATTGACCAGCATTATCATTATGTCAGCCTGGATACCGTTGGTGATCCACATTTTTTGACCATTAATGATATAGTCATCCCCCTCCTTTTTCGCAGAACTCTTGATGCCAGCGACATCGGATCCGGCGGAAGGTTCTGATACGCCTATACAGGCGACATAGTCGCCCGATACCGCGGGGCTGAGAAAATTCTCTCTTACGTAATCTGATCCATGAAGCGCAAGGGCAGGCGTGGCCATATCTGTTTGAACACCAATCGCCATGGGAACCGCACCGCAATTGATGCGTCCTAAAGTCTCCGACACAGCTAAACTGTAGGAGTAGTCAAGCCCCATTCCGCCAAATTTCTCCGGTTTGCAAACGCCCAGGAAACCTTGGGCTCCCATTTTTTTGAACAGGTCATGGGCGGGAAACTGACCTTCAGCCTCCCATTCATCGACATAGGGATTTATTTCCTGATCAATAAATTTGCTTAATGATCGAATTATTTCTTGATGCTCGGGACCGTAAATCAATCTTCTTCTCCCTCTTGAAACAGTTTTGGCGTTACAGCCAAATGAAATCCGTTATACGCCTTATTGTTTTTGTGGTCGGGCATGTCCCAGTTCATACGGATGTTTGGTGCGGCACCATCAACCCGAAGACAACTTCCGGAAATAAAGGCAGCGGCCTCAGAAAGTAGAAATACAATACCGGCTGATATTTCGGATTCCGTCCCCATACGTTTTACAGGATTTGATTTTACACGAATTTTGACGCGCTCTTTCCACCAGTCTGGATAGGTATCCATGCCGGAAGAAATGATCATTCCAGGGGCAATTGCGTTGACCCGAACACCGGCTGGGGCCCATTCCAGAGCCGCGGTTTCTGTGAGGCTGAGCATGCCCTTTCGTGCGGCGCCTGAATGAGCCATTCCAGGCATTGAATTCCACATGTCGGCAATCATGTTAACGATTGGTCCGCCGCCATTTTCTTTCATCCATTGGGTGTAGCACTCTCTTGCGAACAGAAATCCACCTGTCAGATTGGTTTTAATAACTGCATCCCATCCTTTAAGGGTAATGTCTTCTAACGGAGCTGGAAATTGACCTCCCGCATTGTTTACAAGCCCGGTAATTTTACCTTGTTGTTTTATAATCTCGGAGACACAGCGCTTGACGGCCTCCTCATCGCGGATATCGCATGTGTGAAGAGTAGCCGTCCCGCCTTCTGCAGCAATTTCATCCGATACCGACTGCAATTTTTCCAAGTCACGACCGACGAGAGCAACCTTTGCCCCGAGCGATATGAGTTCATGTGCTGTACAGCGTCCAATTCCGCTACCGCCACCGGTTATGACGATGGAATGCCCTTCAAACAATCCGGGACGAAAAATTGAACGATAACTCATCTCTGTAGCCTTCCACCGTTATTATTTTTTTTATCGTGGGGTAGGAGCTTAGCCCAGACCTGGATGGGATTCCAGAACAGTGTTTGACAGATCTATTCTTGACGTTTACGTTAACGTCAAATCAGCATCTCATCAGAAACAGTGGATGTTATTGTAAGAGATTAAATGGAAAGGAATTGAAATGGCAACGATTGAAGAAATCACTGATGGCATGCGGGAACGTATCGGCGAAGACTGCGGTTTAGACGCGACGTTAAAATTCGATTTTGGAGATGATGGAATTGTGTTCGTTGACGCCGCTTCTGTCCCGAATGTCGTTTCAAACGAGGACAACGAAGCGGATTGTACCATTACGATCACCCAGGAGAATTTTGAAGCTCTGGCAGCGGGAGAGCTTGACCCGACAACGGCCTTCATGATGGGTAAACTGAAAATTGGTGGTAACATGGGGATTGCAATGAAGTTACAGAGTGTATTTTCCTGATCTCCTGATTCTAACATTTATTAAAAAGGCGGTTCTTTTGAGCCGCCTTTTATTCTTTAAGAGGGAGTGTTCCTTCAAAAATAGACTGCATTGAGCTGTTTTGCAGATATTATCTGTATTAACAGAGGACTTTTTGCTTTCAGAATAAAAAACCGATCAAAAAAACCTATAAAGGCAAAGTTTTTCTGTACCTTTTGTCATTCTGCCCTTATGAAGGGCGCTTCGAATTTAAGTTATCAGTGAGTGGAGCTAGTCACATGACAGCGAGATCAGCACGAAATGGCCGCAACCAAGGCGGCAAGAGTCGTAAAAAAGGCGGCGGCGGCAGCGGCAGCGGTTTGACAAAGAATAGCCGTTCAAACGAGCAACGCGCAGCGCGCAAAGTAAATGCCAAGGCACATGGTCGTCATGCAGCCCGGCGGCTTTTGAAAAAAGTTCAGGCTGCTACGAGTGTAGCTGCTTAACTTTATAGACTGTCCAAATTTGTACGGCCGTACCGAATTATCGGTGCGGCCGTTTTTTATGCTCTCTTAAGTGGGGTACATTTTCCTGCTGTCGAAAAGCGTCGTAGGATTGCTTGCAAACCAGCCTAGACGCCATTTGTTCTTCGGCTGTTTTAACCAATAGGTTAGCAAGAGAGCCCGGTGTAAGAAATCTTATTCGGATCAATGATTAGCTCCATTATGCAAATGATAATCATTATTAAAACAAGAAGCCGGACTGGCGTCAATAGTTATTAGGAATGATTCGCAAAAACTTCTATGAGGCCGCGTGATATAGTCTATTGTTGATCGATTGCGATGTAACGTTCACCTACATTTTCGAAGCCGGTATAAAAGTCCCAGCCATCGCGTTCGGCGGCGATGACAATATTTGCGCAAGCGCGGCTATCGGATAAGGCGTCATGATGATTCAGATCCAGGCCGAGAAAATGAGCAACATTTGGGAGCTTCGTCGGCCGGACTTCCCACATTTTCCGTGCAAGCTGAACGGTGCAGGTAAATTCAGGGGGTGGTACAGAGACGTCGAAAGTCTTGCAGCAGCTATTCAACACTTTTGAATCAAAGCTTGAATTATGGGCGGCTAGAAAATCAAGGTTCTCAAACAGAGGGGCAATTTTCGGCCAGAGCTCTCCGAAATCGCAGGAATCTTTTACACTGTTCCAGGTTAGACCATGGATATGAGTAAAATAGAACTCCGGGGAGGGGGGCCTAATTAGATGAACTTCTTCTTGCCTGATTTTTCCATTTTCCACACGAACAAGACCAATGGCACAGGCACTGTCTGCGTTATAGTTCGCTGTCTCAAAATCGATGGCAAGAAAAGAACTCATGAAGATATCCTAGAGGAAAGCATCGTGAATAAGGCGATGCTTTCCAAAAGTAGGTATTGGTTTTATGAAGAGGCTTCGGCTTTCTTGCGTTCTTCATATTTTAGTTTTTCTTCTTCCACCAATTCCTTTTTCGATAGTTTTCCTACGAGTGTTTTCGGTAGCTCAGGACGGAATTCAACGGCAGCAGGAAGCTCGTGCTTACCAAGTTTGTCTGCTAAAAACTCGCGGAGCTCATCCAGATCGAATTCCTTACCTTCAGGTGTGAGCTTGATGAAGGCTTTCGCAGCTTCCCCGCGATAATCATCGGGGATGCCGACAACGGTTACTTCTTCAACGAAGGGGTGTTCAAACACAGCTTCTTCAATAATTCGAGGATATACGTTAAATCCGCCGGAGGTAATCATGTCCTTGGTGCGATCAACGATATGCATATAGCCATCTTCATCGAGATACCCGGTATCGCCGGTCAGGAAGAAGTCGCCGATAAAACTTTCTTCTGTTGCCTCCGGCTTGTTCCAATAGCCCTTCATGACATTTGGGCCCTTTATGGCAATCTCGCCAATTTCACCCGTCGGCATGATTTTCGATTTATCGTCGACATCGAAAATAGTAATTTCCACACCCGGGACTGGTACGCCGGCGGCGCCAGGTACCCTTTTGTCGGTTAACGGAGTTGAGGTGCCGGACGGAGAAGTTTCTGTCATTCCCCATCCTTCCAACAATAAACAACCGGTTACGCGCTGAAATTGCTCCTGAACTTCTACAGGGAGCGGCGCGCCGCCAGATGCACAGAACTTCAGGGAGGATAAGTCATAGTTGGCAATATCGGGATGGTTGGCGATCGCCATATACATGGTAGGGACGCCCGGAAAAATAGTGGGCTTCTTCTTGTTTAAATCCTTCATTACTTCATCAAGATCGAATTTAGGATGAAGGATAATTTCCGCCCCTCCCGCGATGCCATAGTTCATTATCACAGTAAGAGCATAGATATGGAATAGAGGTAAAACGGCTAACACTTTTTCCGTGCCATCGGTCAATATCGGGTCATCGCTTTCCTGCATGGCTCTGAGCTGCTGACATGCAGCGATGAGGTTCTTATGTGTTAGCATGGCGCCTTTCGGCAAACCCGTCGTGCCACCTGTATATTGCAAAACCGCAATGGTATCTGCAGGATCAGGCACTGGAACAACATCGATCCGGCCGTCGTTGGCAAGCAATTGCTTAAAGGTTACATGCTGGTCATCGTTGGGTATTTTGGCGATATCCTTGCTTTTTACCAACGGATAGAGCAGGTTTTTTGGGAACGGCAATACTTCTTTCAAGCAACCGACAATGACTTTCTTCAGGCGTGTGCTTTCGAGCATCTTGCCGATATTCGGATAAAGTACTTCAAGATCGAGAGTGACAATAAAGTCGGTATGACTATCTTCGATTTTATGACGTAACTCTCGTTCCGCATCCAACGGTGAATAATTAACGACTGTTCCACCAGCCTTCAAGATTCCGAAAAAACAGACAACGTAATGAGGCGTGTTTGGCAAATACAAACCGACATGGACACCCTTTTTAACACCAAGTTCAACAAATCCCTTAGCGGCCCGGTTAATCATGTCATCCAATTCTGCATAGCGAATTCGCTTGTCCATAAAATCAATGGCATAATTATCTGGCCATTTTTTAACGGCTTCATCTAAAAGCGCGTAGACCGGCTTTTCTGCGATATCGATTTCCCATTTTACCCCAGGCGGGTAAGATTTCTCCCACAAAAAGTCAGACATGATTCTCCCTTTGGCGATTGTTTTTTCCCAGTTTATTGAAAGATTACGTTGCAAATGCTGTAAGGGTCAACGGAAACCGTATTGTCTCCAATCGAAAGTCTTCAATTCAAGGATTCCGCTGCGTCAATGAAGGGTCGCCGCCACAAGGTCAGTATCCGTCAGGCCCGCTACCACAGATTATCGCGCAAACTTTCTCATTTTCACGTGGTGAGAAGACCCCGGCCCGCAGGGCGGCAATTGTTGCTGCTGCGGACAGCTCCAGACCCAAGCCGCAATTTTGCCAAAGCCATTCAGCTGAAGCCTGCATGTCTTCATCCGTAACAAGGGCAATCTGGTCTACATATTCAGAGATTATGTCAAAATTTATTTGAGCGGACTGCCGAGGGGCAAGTGTATTGGCTTTCGTTTCAATTTTATCCAATGCGACGAGCTTGCCGGCGTCGAGGCTATTTTTTAGGGTTGGGGCCCCTACAGCTTCAACACCAATAACTTTTATATTGGGCTTGATCAGCTTTGCAGCTGAAGCAATACCGGAAATTAGTCCGCCACCGCCAATTGCGACTAACAGGACATCAATTTCGGGATTGTCATGCAGGATCTCTAAGCCCAGAGTGCCCTGACCGGCAATAACACTTTCATCTGCAAAGGGATGCACATAGGTTTTACCAGTCTTTCGGGCGTCTTCAAGTGCGAGATTATTTGCATCGTCCCAAACATCACCGACAACGATAACTTTGGTCGCAATTTTCTCGAGTTTCGCAATTTTTGAAGCAGGTGTATTGCGGGGCAAATAGATGGTGGTCGACGCCCCCGTCATTGACCCAGCTGTTGCAACACCCAATCCATGGTTGCCGCCAGATGCTGTTACCAAACCTTTTGCCAATGCTTCAGGCTGCAAGGATAAGACAGTATTAAGCGCGCCACGAATTTTAAAAGATCCGGAGATTTGAAGATTTTCAAGCTTGGCCGTAACGGTTTGGCCGGAATCAAGAACAATGTCCATTTGTGGTGTTCGACGAATTCGACCTGTAAGATTCTGCTGAGCGGTCTTAAAGACAGAGAGCGGCAATGGCGTCATTTCAATTATGCCCCTATTATTTTCCATATACCGTCGGCGGTCATTATTCGTGTATCATCAACTAACAACTCGCCTCTGATAAATACAACCGCCTGTCCTTTTCGGCTCAAATCCGCTTTCAACTCAATCCAGTCGCCAGGCTTTGACGCAGCTACAAAATCACAATTTAGGCTTATTGTTGCGCACCGTTTTTTTCCGACAAGTCGCCAAACAATTTGCCCTAAAGCTTCGTCGAGAAAGCTCATGAGCATTCCGCCATGAATAACGCCGTGGTAATTCGCGTGGCTGTCATCTGCTAGAAAGCCATAAGAATAGTTGTCGCCGTCGCGCTTGAAATAAAGAGGACCAATTTTCCCGGTGAAAGTACCTTCGGTCACGAACGGGCGGTAACCATCAGGTATAGAAGTAAGCGTCATACTAAGTCCAATGTGTAATAATTACTCAGTATGACATGTCTTAAAAACAGTGCAAGTGGGTGGCGAACAATTCAAATGGCTCAGCTGACTTATCTAATTCCAAACGAATCAAGTAGGGTCTTCCTGTACAAATCCATTCCGTTCGGCATTTTCAATACATTCGTGCTTATCTGCATATCCCTGTGTCGAAGCGCCAACGATCCGCCCGTTGCTTGCGGTTCGCCGCCAGCGCCATTTGTAATGCTTCTGATTGTGATCTTCATAGAATTCCCACTTATCGTTAGTACCTTTTTCTGTCATCTTTGCCTCCATATATAAAATATGTTGGTAAGACGTGCGTATTGTGATTTTGTGATTATATCGAGAAGAGAAAAGTTTCAGGTGACCGAGATTTAATTAGCGCTGAAATATGGTATTTGGCTGAAAGACGTTATGAAAGTAATTAGCATCGATATTGAGAAAATTTATGCCCCGGTCAAAACACGCAAAAACCTTAAATCTTCGCGTGTGGATGAATTGGCGGAAGATATTTTGGAAAATGGTCAAAAAACGCCGATCCAGGTTCGAACCGGTCAGGATCGGTATGTGTTGATTGAGGGATTACACCGGATTGAAGCATTAAAGGCCCTGGGAGATTCCAAAATTAACGCAATTATTGTACAAGCGCGAAAACACTGATCTTTTTTACCCTCCTACATTCGTCATCAGTTGCCGATAGAATTGAATGACCTCACCGTAATTATCAATCAGTATTCTCTCATTCGTGCCATGGATGCGGGATAGATCCTCTTTTCCAAATCTAAGGGGAATAAAACGATAGCTGTTATCTGCAATATTTACGTAATTTTTGCTGTCGGAGCCGGCAAGCATTAGTCCCGGTGATATCAAGACGTCCGGGAAAACCTGTTGTATTGTTTTCTCAATAAGCTTGTACCCTACCGCAGAGGGGTCGGAAATTGGTGAAGGTTCGTTACCTTGTTTTATGTCGATGGAAATATCGGGGTCATCAATTACCGATTTTACATGCTGAACGACATCGTCAATTGTAGTCCCGGGCAAAAGCCGGAAATTTACGATAGCGATCGCTTCTGTAGGTAAAACATTATCTTTCGTTCCGCCTTCCACGATTGTAACGGCTGTTGTTGTCCGAACCATGGCATTTGTCGCACCGCCTTTTCCCAGTTCACTGATGAGAATTGGATCCAGCAACCACCGATTTGAGATGATTGACTTGAGAGGTAGGGCCATATGAGGGGCAAGAGTGTCGAACATATCAGATGCCGGGCTCTGAAGAGCCGCAGGAAATCTGTTTTCCTCTAGGCGGTTGACTGCTCGGGCAATTTTACCAATTGCCGTTTTTCTTGGGGGCAAGGAGGAATGGCCGCCTTCTGCGTTAGCCGTTAATTTTAAGGTTAAATATCCCTTTTCAGCTAAGGCGATAAAGGCAATTGGTTCTTCAACTCCGGGCATAATTCCGTCGACAATCACCATACCTTCGTCCAGCGTAAAGGCTAGTTGGATGCCGCGACTTTCAAGCAGCGCCGAAATTTTGGCTGCACCCCTACCGCCGCCCAGTTCCTCATCATGGCCAAAAGCAAAATACAATGTGCGTTTTGGGCTAAAGCCAGCCGCCAGCTGCAATTCTGCCGCCTCTAGAATTGCAAACACTGAAAATTTGTCATCCAATGCCCCGCGCCCCCAGATTGCATTTTCTTCAATAGCACCTGAAAATGCTTCATAAGTCCAATCATCCTCCGTGCCGGGCTCAACAGGAACGACATCCATATGGGCAAGGAGCATGGCTGGTAGCAAACTTTGATCGCTGCCTTGCCAGGTATACAGGAGGCTATGGTCACCAACGACTTCACGTTTGAGATTAGCCGCTACGAGAGGGAAAAATTGATTTATTAAGGCGTGAAGTGCGGCAAATTCATCTGCAGCGGGAGGGTCGGATATCGACGTTGAAATCGTTTTCAATTTTATGGCGGAAGATAGTCTATGTGCCGCAGCGGCAGTATCTATTGGTGACAGGGAAACAGGGTCTTCAGCAGTCATTTCTGCATTGTTTGTCACAGTGTTAAACGCGACAATTCCGATGATCACAATGATAACTGCGATCAGCCCAAGGAGAATTCTTTTTATCATCTATAATGCCGCCCTGAATTCATTCATTTCCAACTTGTGTAAAAAATAGAACCCTCAAAGTGGGGAGGTCAAGCAGGCATTCATTTTCTTTTATTGCGCAGAGCCGCCATCTAACTACAATAGTAAGAAAAAGGACAACAAATGGCAGATAAATCAGAACGAAACAAAGCCGTTGCCCGGACTGTAGACAATATTCGGCGACTGACCAGCGGGAAAACAATTTCCGCGGAACTCCTGGCGGAAATTAAAGCTGAATTGCTTGCATTGGCCGCAAAAAGAGATTTCTTCTCATTTCAGGATTTTCCGCCACCAGAAAAGTCACTTAAGCGCCGTAGTTGCCTATACAGATTATCGGAAGACGATGATCATGGATTCGCTTTGTATCTGAATTCAGCTGATGGCCTTGTAAACGCCCCTCCGCATGATCATACGACTTGGGCTGTCATTGTTGGCGTTCATGGCCAGGAGGAAAATCGTTTTTATAAGCGACTTGAGAGAGGTGTCGAGCAAGTTGGGGCGCAAATGGTAGAAGAAGGAACAGGGGTTGCCTTGATGCCCGATGACGTTCATACAATTCATATTGAGGCAGGCACACCAGTTCTCAATTTCCATATGTATGGCCGTGGCCTAGAGCAATTGGATAGCCGAAATTTCTGGAATAAGAAAAAGGAAATTTGGGAAGTATTTCCTGCCCATACGGATATTCGTGAGGCCCGTAAATGAGTTATATGCACATATCACCCATAGATCTACGTCAGGTGATGAAATCGAAGGAGGAATACGCGCTTATAGATGTTCGTGAACAAGGCGTGCATTCCGAAGGGCATCCGTTTTTTGCGATCCCTTTGCCGCTCAGCAGGTTTGAGCTGGATGTCGACAGGTTGCTGCCCCGCAAATCTGTTCCGATATATCTTCTTGATCAGGGGCCGGAAATGGAATTGGCGGTACGTGCTGCGGAGTTATTGATAGAACGTAGCTATACCAATATTGCGATTGTTGAGGGTGGAACCCTTGCCTGGCGCGAGGCTGGGCTGGAGTTGTTTTCTGGTGTGAATGTACCGAGCAAGGCTTTTGGCGAATTTGTTGAGGAAGCCTATGAGACACCCCACATAACTGCGGAGAATTTGGCGAAACGGCAAGAAAATGGAGAAAAAATAGCAGTTCTTGATAGCCGGCCCTTTCCTGAATATCATCGAATGTCCATTCCCGGCGGTATCGATATGCCGGGCGCTGAACTGGTTCACCGCGTGTTTGAAACTGTTGAGGATGACGAGACGCAAATCGTTGTTAATTGTGCAGGGCGTACCCGAAGTATTATCGGGGCTCAATCATTGATCAACGCCGGATTGTCAAATCCGATTTGCGCGCTTAAAGACGGAACAATGGGCTGGTATCTGGCAAATCTTGAACTTGCCCATCGGGAAGATGCGGTTGCGCCCGCACCTGGCTCATCGGCGGCTGTTCGCAGCCAAAAAGCGGCCCTAGCTGTGGCGGATCGCTTCGATGTAAAATTTACTAATCTGGAAACCGTAAAATCATGGCAAAATGACGATGAAAGAACACTCTATGTTCTAGATGTTCGAACGGAAGAAGAATTTTTGGAAGGACATTTGCCGGGATCCTACCATGCGCCTGGTGGCCAGCTTGTTCAAGCCACTGATGAATATGTGGCGGTTCGAAATGCCAAGATTGTGGTTGTGGATGATGACGCAACTCGGGCTGTTATGACGGCGTCCTGGCTTACGCAAATGGATTGGCAGGATGTTTATGTGTTGCAAGGTGTTTTGGACGTGGAGTGCGAGCAGGGATACCATTCCATGCCGTCAATCCCCTTGCAGCCGCATATTTCAGTTCTTGAACTGGATGCCGTACTGACGTCCCGGGAGGCTGTTGCAGTTATTGATTTGGCGAGCTCTCTTGCTTATCGGAAAGGTCATATCCCCGGAGCTTATTGGGCAATTCGGTCTAGACTTTCAACGGATCACATATTTATTCCTCCGGTGGGGCTGATCATATTGACATCTGAAGACAGTCTGCTGGCTCATTTAGCCGCGCCTGAAATTGCACGACTTCGTCCAGATGCAATCATCAGAGTCTTGGAGGGAGGGACAACTGCATGGGAAAGTTCCGGACAAAAACTTGAAAGTGGTGATACAAGCCTGCTTAGCAAAGTTGATGATGTTTGGTATAAACCCTACGATACGGGCAATCCAGAAGAAATTCGGCGGCGCATGCAGGATTATCTGACTTGGGAGGTTGGATTACTTGAGCAAGTAGAGCGTGATGGTTTGGTGCGATTCCGTCAATATTAGAAGATACGGTCTTCTTATGGTAATAATTGGCTTGATTGACGCAACGGAATCCCTGCAAAGATCCAGTTGAATTTACAATTTGAAACAGGTACTTGCATTGGGCAAAAACCCGGCCTAGCATATGGATTAAATGGGCACACAAGAAACCCATATAAATAATGGAGAAAACCCCGATGGATCTTTCATTCAATGAAGATGATGTAGCCTTCCAACAGGAGGTACGCGAATTTTTGGCAACTTCTTTGCCGCAGGATGTGAAGGAACGTGCTGACCGCGGCTTGCATCCGACAAAGGAAGGCCAGGTTAGATGGCAAAAAATACTAAACGAAAAAGGCTGGATGGCGCCTAATTGGCCCGTTGAATATGGCGGTACCGATTGGACGATTACGCAAAAATATATAGTGGCTCACGAAATGGGGTCCGTAGCGGCGCCGCAACCAATGGCATTTGGTGTAAGCATGGTTGGGCCGGTTATCTATACTTTCGGAAATCAGGAGCAAAAGGACAAATATCTTCCAAGAATTTTGAATTCAGAGGACTGGTGGTGTCAGGGATATTCTGAGCCGGGATCCGGATCGGATCTTGCCTCATTGCAAACCAAGGCGGTTCGTGACGGGGATCATTATGTCGTTAATGGTCAGAAAATCTGGACGTCATATGCACAGCATGCAGATATGATATTTTGTTTGGTCAGAACCGACAGTTCGGTGAAGGCACAGGAAGGAATCTCCTTTCTTCTGATAGATATGAAAACGCCGGGCATAACCGTCAAACCGATTTACGGTCTTGATAAGGAAAACAGCCTTAACGAAGTCTTCTTTGAAGATGTCCGTGTTCCCATTGAAAACCGTATCGGAGAAGAAAACAAAGGTTGGACCTACGCGAAGTTTTTGCTGGGGAACGAAAGAACGGGTATCGCACGAGTTGCCAGATCGAAGCGGCAAATCGCCCGGGTGCGTGAAATTGCCGGGGCAGAGAAATGCGAAGAGGGTTACCTCCTGGAGGATCCCGATTTCGTGAGAAAACTTGCGAGACTGGAAGTTGATCTTATGGCGCTTGAATATACGGAGCTCCGCTATTTATCAATGCTTAGCAATGGTAAGAAGCTCTCTGCCGAGCCCTCTCTGTTGAAAATTAAGGGGACGGAGATACAGCAGCGGCTGACATCATTGCTTGTTGAATCTTTAGGGATGTATGGAGCCCCATATGAACCTGAGCGCGCCTATGAAGGTCGAAATGAAACACCGGTTGGGCCTGATTACGCCAATGGGCCAATGGCAGAACATCTATACTTGCGTGCCGCAACAATCTATGGCGGCAGCAATGAAATTCAACGAAATATCGTCTCCAAGATGGTTCTAGGATTATAAGGAATAAAAGAAAATGGATTTTGAACTCTCGGATGAGCAAAATTTGCTGAAAGACAGCGTTGAGCGGTTCGTAAAGGACAATTACTCACCTGAAGCGCGGGCAAAATTGACAGAAACCGAACTGGGATTTAGCCGTGACCATTGGAAGACAATGGCTGAACTCGGATGGCTGGGATTGCCGTTCTCGGAAGAAGTCGGTGGATTTGGCGGGACCGCTGTTGAAACCATGATTATGATGGAAAGTATGGGACGCGGTCTCGTACTGGAGCCATTTCTAAGCACCGTCATTTTGGGGGGTGGATTGGTCGCAGAAGGCGGCAGTGCCGAGCAAATAGAAAATATTATACCTGAGGTAATCGAAGGTAATTTGATGCTGGCTTTTGCATATGCTGAAAAACAATCCCGATTTAATCTGAACGATGTTGAAACATCGGCCAGTAAATCAGGGGACGGCTATATCCTGAACGGTCATAAAGCCGTCGTGTATCATGGGACTACGGCGGATAAGATCATTGTCTCCGCCCGGACAAGCGGTGCATCAAAAGATAAGGACGGCATATCCCTGTTCATCGTTGACAATAATGCACAAGGTTTGAGCAGGCGTGACTATGCGACTATTGATGGGCAGCGCGCCGCTGATATCGTCTTTGAGAATGTTGCCGTCGATGCATCTGCACTTTTGGGCCAAGAAGGTGCCGCTCTTCCTGTTATTGAAAAAATTGTTGAACGCACGATTGGAGCGCTGTGTGCGGAAGCTGTTGGCGCGATGGAGACGGCCAATGACATTACCAACGAATATATGAAACAGCGTAAGCAATTCGGCATTCCCATCGGTAAATTCCAGGTCCTCCAGCATCGTATGGTGGATATGTTTATGGAAGCTGAACAATCTAAATCCATGTCCGATATGGTTGCAATGAAACTAGAACTTGAGGACGCAGCCGAGCGGAGCAAGGCAGTTTCTGCGGTAAAGGCTCAAGTCGGCCAGGCAGCGAAATTTGTCGGAGAACAATCCATTCAATTGCATGGCGGGATGGGTATGACAGATGAGTATTCTATTGGTCATTATTTCAAGCGATTGACCACCATTGAAATGCTGTTTGGCAACACAGATTATCATTTTAAACGGTTTGCCGCGCTGTCTGCCTAACGGTCAGCTTCGGCAGGTTAACTGGAGGGAAAGGGATTTACCCTTTCCCTTTATTAAGGGATGTAGATCCGTAAGTTGCCTCCTTGAAGTGAAGTCGGCATAAAGCGACATACCGATCATTTCCACCAATTTCTTTTTGTGCTCCAGCTCTAACCGGATTTCCGGCATCGTCAACCCGGATAACCATGGTGGCCTTTTTCCCACAGTGGCAGATGGTTTTCAGCTCTCGAAGTTCGTCAGCCCAAGCTAGTAAATACTTGCTTCCTTCGAACAAATTTCCTTGAAAATCAGTGCGAAGACCATATGCAAGAACGGGAATATGGAGCATGTCCGTAATCTCTGAAAGCTGATACACCTGATCACGGGACAGAAACTGGGCTTCATCCACCATGACGCAATCGATAGATCGGTTTTCCAGCTCTTTCCTAACAATTTCTAGAACATCAGTATCATCGCCAAAAAGTAAGGCTTCGGCCTCCAGACCAATGCGAGAAGCAATTTTGCCCTTCCCAAATCTGTCATCTAACGCAGCTGTAAACAAGAGCGGGTGCATTCCACGTTCTTGATAATTAAAACTTGATTGCAGCAATGTTGTCGATTTTCCTGCATTCATAGTTGAGTAATTGAAATAAAGTTTAGCCATTTGTCGGTTTCTGTATCATCCGGTTGACCATAAGAAGGGTTGCTTTGAGTAGGGGAGATAAAGGGGATGGCCTGGTAGCCCATTGGCCGTTAGAGATAAGACATATAGAGGAATAGCATGCTGTCGTAAAAGGCTAACAATTTCATCATGTCGCTGGTTATGATTTCCATGCCCGCCCCAGGCGCATATGGTCATATCAGCATCCTGCGCACTTTTTAACAATCTCATGTCATTTAGTGGGCCGACAGGTTTTTTGGACTTTTTCAAGTCTTTTGGATTGGTTGCCCGATAAGCAAATATGTTTACGACATCTAAGGCGTCAAACCCCATATCGACGGCTCGCCGGTGGCAGCGCTCAATCGTTGGATCGTTGCTGGTTGCATCTGCTGTAGAGGGATTTAGCATTACGAACGTTACTTTTGCACCATTGCCCCATCGTCGCCAAAGGCAATAGCGATAAGTTTCGCAGTCGCTAAACTCGGCGCCGGATTGAGCAAAATAACTAGCGTCCATGGTTTTCCGGAAAAGTTAGACCGAGGGTTCCCTCTGTCCAGATTTCCCGTTTTTTCATCACATATTTGAAGGCATCGGTATTCAATTGATCGCCAAGCCATTTTTTAAGCTTGGGATAGGGCGACTGATCAAACCAATCCTTGTCCGAGTTGGCAAACTGGCGGATAAAGGGGAAAATAGCTGTATCGGCAAAGGTCATTTTATCTGATGTTAAAAATCTGTGCCGGGAGAGTAAATCTTCAAGTTTTCTTAAAAATTCCTCGCCTTGGGACCGATAGGTTTCTCGTGGATTGTCGGGATGCCGGACAAAATATTTATACCGGTCCAAATTATCTTTAAAAGGACCGTCATTTTCAGTCACGAGGTCAAATATAGCCTGGCGTTGTTTTTCTTCGTTGGGCAGCCAGCAATCAGGGTCATTCTGATCAAGCGCCCAAAGCATAATGTCGAAACTCTCGTCCAGCACAGTTCCATCTGAAACCTTCAATACAGGCACCGTTGCTTTCGGGCTGGCCGCGATCATGTCTTCGGGTTTATCTTTCAAGAGAATGTCGCGAAGTTCTACCGTGATGCCAGAATATACCAGCGTCATGCGGCTTCGAATTGCATAGGGGCAACGACGAAAGCTATATAAAACAGGTAAAGTCGTTATCTGGTTTTGGAGGCTTGGTTCGGTCATAGGGCTTGATCTGACATTCGATAATTCTGCCTTATTCATAAAGAAAAATAGGCATGATTACCAGCGAAGTCTGTTTACGCGCCTTCTCATCGCGGCCCGTAACGTTTCCTTGCGCTTAAATTCAATGTCAATGACCGGCTCGTCATCCGAGAAGTCGAAATTTGGTACATCTGAAGAATAAACACTACCGGCTTTATAAAAATCAGAATGCTCTGTTGCCTCGTCCCGTCCCGGTTCCAAATCAACAACATCGACGGTTTCACGTTTTAATTTTGATCCGCGAAAACGTTCTTGCGTAGGTGACTTCAATAGATCGATTTCTTCCGGAGCCAGGTCAGGCGATACCTTATAATCAGACGGCTTCGATGCTTCTGCTTTCGAAGAGCATTTTTTTCTCTTGGAAAATTGCATTTCGGGTGCAGGCTCTGCAAATTCAATTGGTTCCTGAAATGTTTCAAGTATTTCTACTTTTTTCGGCTTATGTTTTTTATATTTTGGCTCTTCTTGAAATGGCCTTTGATCTTTGAATGTACGTTCCGTTTTGTTCGGCTTTTCATCCGCCACACTTTTCGGAGCCTCTAGGGACGGTAACTTTGTCTCAATGTGATCCACCAAGGTTAAAATCGCATCGCTTAAGCGCCTGTTCTTATCACGAAGCAGATTATTTTCGGCCAATAACTCCCGTTCCCGTACTGAACTGATATCAGTATGGCCATAAAGCGATCTTCCAGGGTTATGCCGAGCGAAACTCATTTGAAGCGCAATTACCGATCCATAGTCGAAAATTTGTCTGCGAAATCAACATCGAAAAAACGCAAGACATCGAGATTTGCTCTTAGTTTATGTTGGAATTTGGTCCGAAACTACTCAAAAAACAGAATTTATGGTTAATTTACATAATATTTTATCTAATTTTTTAGATGGTACGCGACGAGAGGATAAAGTTAACTATAATTCTTTTTGAATATACGAAATTTCTCTCATTTTTATGAAAATATGACCCGAAGATGTGCGGTGTTTTCATATGGATATGGTTAATACGAATCAGTAAAATGGCATTGGAAAATGACATTTTACTGATTTTAATTATGACGAACTGTTTTTTACTATTTTATCGAGCTGACATTCGTTCCTAGGGTAAATGGCTTGAATTTGACAACTTCTGTTCATTTTAACCACGTAATTACCCTTGCAGTTTTTGAAGCTCAACCAACCTTCATAATCATATAGCTCACCAATTTCCCCCATGGAAATATAGGATTTGATATACTCTATTTTCGTTATATTTGAGCGATCAATGGACAATCTGTCAATTTCCTGTTCGACCACAGGTGCGCAGTCTTCTGCGTCATAGGCAGCGATACCGCCCGGTAAGTAATCAGAATCCGCACAGCCAGAAAGGAAAGGGATACACACTAAAAACCCGAGGAATTTAGAAATATTTTGTGTCATTTGGGTATCTTTCATATCTTTTTACTATAAAGAAAAATATGTTTTCTTATTGCTTAGTCGTGGTCTTTGATTTTGAAATAGAACAGTGAAATTTAATATCAATTGATGCGTTTAATCATTTTAATGTGATCGCAATTGGCGTAAGTCCCTCAATGCAGCCTTCGATTTTGTCACCTGATTGGATGGCTCCGACACCAGCTGGCGTGCCAGTGTAGATTAGATCACCTGGTTTTAATGCAAACTCTGCAGATAAAAACGCGATGACTTCTTCGATAGACCAGATCAAATCCGCAATCGTGGCAGACTGTCGTGTTTCTCCATTGACGGTAAGCCAAATTTTAGAGTTTGTAATGTCAGATACCTCAGTCGCAATTGTGAGAGCTGCGCAAGGAGCGGATTGATCAAACGCTTTGCCGCTGTCCCAAGGGCGTCTTTTGTCCTTGGCAATCTGCTGAAGATCGCGCCTGGTCAAATCAATTCCTGCGCCATATCCAAATATATGATCCGAAGCCGTTTCCTGGGCAATGTTGACTCCGCCCTTGCTGATAGCAACGACAAGCTCCATTTCATGGTGAAGGCTGTTCGTGGCTTGCGGAAATGGTATTTTCGCCCCGCTATCAACCACGGCATCTGCTGGTTTTGTAAAAAAGAAAGGCGGTTCCCGATCAGGATCTCCGCCCATTTCACGTGTATGTTCTGCATAGTTGCGGCCAACACAAAAGATCCGGCGAACCGGGAAACGTTTGGAGGTTCCCTTTACAGCAACAGTTGGGATCTGAGAGGGTTCAAAAACATATTCCATAATTACTTTTTTCTCCAAGTGTTACGTGACTTGTATGGCATTAGGACGGCGTTATACTGAGTGGCATCAAACTATAATAAAAATCGGTGGTGAACAAATGAATGTCTGGAAAATTGGGGACGTAAAAGTAACTCGCGTAGTTGAAATACAAGCGACTGGCGGAACGCGCTTTATTTTGCCGCAAGCAACGCCTGATGCCGTTAAGCCAATTGAATGGTTGACCCCTCACTTTGCGACAGACGAAGGCAAACTTATTATGAGTATTCACGCACTGATAGTCGATACCGGTTCGCGTCGGATAATTGTTGATACCTGTCTTGGCAATGATAAAGAACGGGAAATTCCGGCATGGAATAAGCTTCAAACGACATTTTTAGAGGACCTGGAGACGGCTGGGTATCCCAGAGAGTCAATCGACACCGTCCTATGTACGCATCTTCATGTAGATCATGTGGGATGGAATACGATGCTCCGTGATGGCGAATGGGTGCCGACATTTCCCAATGCCCGGTATTTGATGGGAGCTGAAGAATGGGCGTATTGGAAAGATGCGTCGCAAGAAGAGTTCGGTGATGTTATTGGAGATTCTGTGATGCCGATAATTAGCGCTGGTCTTGCTGATTTTGTCGATATGGATCACCAGATTTGTGAAGAAGTAAAATTATTTCCATCAACCGGACATACGCCGGGGCATGTCAGTGTAGAAATCAAATCCCGGAACGAAGAAGCGGTGATTACAGGAGACAGTACGCATCATCCGTGTCAAATAGCACATCCGGAATGGTCAAGTACGGCTGATTATGATCAGGAGGCGTCGTGGAAGACTAGGGAAGCCTTTTATTCAAAATATGCTGATACAAACACTCTCATTATCGGGACACATTTCGCGACACCTTCTGCGGGCTATTTGAAGAAGACCGAAAGTGGTAATTATTGGTTGGAAGTTTAAAATGTGGCGCACATTAAGCTAGATTATCCGGTACAGAGAAACGTCGCCATCTCAATACTAACAGACGGTTAGAGAATGGTTCGCTTGGACGTCGGCGCGCACGATTAGATGATCATTTAAAACAGGGAAATACAAAATGTTAAAAAAACTATCACAGGGGTTATTGGTTCTCGGGGTATCCATATTTGGATATAATGCAAGCGTTCTCGCCGCTGACCCGGCTTCTTGTAAACAAGTCCGTTTTTCTGATGTTGGATGGACTGATATCACGGCGACAACCGCAGCTGCATCCGTGGTATTGGACGCTTTGGGATATGAGCCGACAGCAACAGTTCTTTCCGTACCAGTGACTTATGCGAGCCTGAAAAATGGAGACATCGATGTGTTTCTTGGAAACTGGATGCCGACGATGGAAGGGGACATTGCGCCTTATAGGGAAGACGGGTCCGTTGAAACAACGGGGAAGAATTTATCCGGTGCCAAATATACGCTGGCAGTAAACAAAGCCGCTGCCGATGGCGGGATTACGAGTTTTGCCGATATTGCGCAACATAAGGAACAGTTGGACGGAAAAATCTACGGTATCGAACCTGGAAATGACGGTAACCGTCTCATACAGGATATGATAGATGGAGATGCATTCGGATTGAAGGGCTTCGAAGTTGTCGAAAGTAGCGAGCAGGGCATGTTGGCGCAGGTTGCGCGGGCAGACCGCAAAAAAGAATGGGTGGTTTTTCTCGGTTGGGAGCCCCATCCGATGAACGCGAATTTTTCAATGACGTATCTTTCCGGCGGAGATGACTATTTTGGACCAAATTTTGGCGGTGCTGAAGTGTTTACAAACGTTCGAAAAGGATATGTCACTGAATGCCCAAATGCAGGCAAGCTGATCTCCAATTTGCAATTTACGTTGGTGATGGAAAACGAGATTATGGCCGCAATTCTAGATGATGGCTTGGAACCTAAAAAAGCTGCTGCTGCCTGGTTAAAGAAGCATCCTGACGTCCCGGCTGCTTGGATTTCCGGTGTAACAACAGTTGATGGCGGTGATGCCAAAGCGGCGCTTAGCAAAGCGATGGGCATGTAATTGTAATTCGGCCGGGCTTGTTCCGGCCGTTTTTTTGTCCATTCAATATCAATATCAGGAGGGGGGAAGGCATGGAATGGCTGACTGATCATAAAATTCCGCTTGGGAATTGGATCCGCGATGGCGTTAATCTTCTCTTGGACCATGGCGCATGGATATTTGATAGCTTCTCTGACGCGCTGGCATTTTTAATCGACGGCATGGTCGACATAATGCTTTGGTGCCCTCCTTTATTGCTGGTTGGACTTTTTGCACTGGGTGCTTACGCATTGCACCGTAGCTGGAAACTATCGCTGCTAATCGTTGCGTGTCTCTTGCTTGTCATCAATCTTGGATATTGGGAAGAAACAGTTCGGACACTCGGGTTGATTATTTTCGCGACGCTCACCTGTGTTATTGTCGGTGTTCCACTTGGTATATTAGCAGCCCATCGACCAAGATTTTACACTGTACTCAGACCCATATTGGACCTGATGCAGACGATTCCAACTTTTGTTTACTTGATCCCAACGATGATCATGTTTGGATTAGGCGTCGTCCCCGGCCTCATTTCGACAGTAATATTCGCTATCCCGGCGCCCATCCGACTGACCTATTTAGGAATTTCTGGCGTTCCCAAGGCTTTAGTCGAAGCGGGGGAGGCTTTTGGCGCGACGCGGCGGCAAATCCTGTGGAAAATAGAGTTACCACATGCTGCTCCGACCATCATGGCGGGCGTCACTCAATGCATCATGTTGTGTCTGTCCATGGTTGTGATAGCTGCAATGGTTGGTGCACCGGGCCTCGGAGTTCCGGTGTTAAGGGCGTTAAATACGGTAAATATAGCAAAGGGATTTGAAGCTGGATTAGCAATCGTGATCATTGCCATATTGTTGGATCGGGTATGCAAACAACCTACACAGAAAAAAGAAGGCAGGTAAAATGGCCGTTGTTGAATTCCGTGATGTGGACATTATTTTTGGAGATAAATTGCCTCCGGCGCTTGCCCTGCTAGACACGGGGGCTGATCGTGAAAAGATCCTTGCTGAAACCGATGCGGTGCTGGGAGTTGCTGGTGCCAGCATGACGGTGGAGGCAGGTGAAATTTGTGTATTGATGGGGTTGTCCGGTTCCGGCAAGTCAACACTTCTACGAGCGGTAAATGGCCTGAATAAAGTATCGCGGGGCGATGTGCTGGTTGAGCATGAAGGTCAGCAAATAAATCTGGCAAGCTGTGATGCAAAAACGCTTCGGCATTTACGTATGCATCGAATATCAATGGTATTCCAGCAATTTGCCCTTCTTCCCTGGCGTACTGTGGAAGAAAATGTCGGCTTCGGTCTGGAGCTTCGCGGGCTTGCAAAGCAACAACGTGCCGAGATAGTTGCTGAAAAGTTGGAATTGGTTCAATTGGACCAATGGAAAGATAAGTTTGTCCATGAGCTGTCTGGAGGCATGCAGCAACGTGTTGGCCTTGCACGGGCATTTGCCACCGATGCAGACATTCTGTTGATGGATGAGCCCTTTTCGGCTTTAGATCCACTTATCAGGGATCGTCTGCAAGACGAATTGCTTGCACTACAGGAAAAAATGCAAAAGACCATTATTTTTGTCAGTCATGATTTGGATGAAGCGTTAAAAATCGGCAACAGAATTGCGATTATGGATCAGGCCCGTATTGTTCAATACGGGGAGCCCGAGGAAATTGTGCGTAACCCTGCGAATAAGTATGTCGCTGACTTTGTGGGTCACATGAATCCGCTGAATGTACTTCGTGGCCGAACCCTGATGACGGCTGTTGCCGATATACCGACCCAAAGCGACGAGCTGCTTCTCGATCGTGCCGGATATTGCCGATTGAAACTGGATCATCAGGGGTGTCCTGCCTTTGCGACTTCGAACGGCATTGCGTCACAAATTGTTTCTTACAACGAGAAGACTGGCGTCGGTTCTCTTGTTGACACGAATTTCGCCACTGCGTCACCTGATATAATGCTGCGCGAGGTTATCGAAATACGACATAAAACCGGCTCACCTGTATTGTTTGTTGAGAATGGCCAGCTTGTTGGTATGATCGGCGATGACGAAATATTCGAAGGGTTCCTTCGCTAAACGTTTTTCCGGGCGCACTAGATAAACAGAAAGAAAAAGAATGAAACTCTATGATTTTCCGGGACCACCCAGCCCACGACGTGTAAGGATTTTTATCGCTGAAAAAGGATTGGATATCGAAAAAGTGTCTGTCAATCTTCGCGAAGGCGAGCATTTGTCGGATGACTTCAAAAAGATAAATCCTCACTGCACCATACCTGTTCTGGAAATGGACAATGGCGTCAGAATATCTTCCATTGATGCCATCAATCGTTATCTTGAGGATATGTATCCAGAGCCGCCTTTGTTCGGTAGAAATCCGGAAGAACGGGCGGTCATTAATGACTGGAACCATTATACCAATGTGAACGGATTTATGGCTGTTGCCGAAGCATTGCGTAATTCCGCGGAACGCCTGAAAGGCCGGGCAATTACAGGGCCGCGAGATTTTGATCAAATACCAGCTTTGGCAGAACGCGGCCGTGCGCGTGTAATGAATTTCTTTGAAGATTTGAATTCGCATTTGGCAGGTCGAGAATTTATTGCCGGTGATAATTATTCCGTCGTCGACATTGGGGCCATGGTCGTTGTCGATTTTTCAGGTATGGCAAAACTGACGGTTCCTGAAGAATATACGGACCTGAAAAGATGGCATGCAGCAGTTGCTGCGCGCCCAAGCGCTCAGGCCTGAAGTTATTTCCTGCGGCGACGGCTTGTCCGTCGTCCGCTTTCGCTTTTTGCTCCATGCCCTGCTTCAGCTGGAAGCTCCACTGTCCAAACAGGGCCGAACCTCGCTTCAATTTTGGGAATATCCAATGACGGATTAGGCGTATAACCGTCCAGTGCGTCGGACATTGCCTTTAAATGCGCGTGACTGGTACCACAACAGCCGCCAATAATCCGAGCCCCAGCATCCGCTGCCAAACGGGCATAATCCGCCATAACATCCAATGTACCACTATAAGTCAGGGCGCCATCCTTAAATTCCGGGATGCCGCAATTTGCCTTTGAGACAATGATGTCGCCCTCCCTCGCTGTTGATTTAAGTCCAATAAGAGTTTCAAGCATTTCACCGGCTCCCACACCGCAATTTGCTCCCCATCCCATTGGCTTAGAAGGTAATTCCTGGCAGAATTTCGTGTAATCGTCTGGCTTAATTCCCATCATTGTTCTTCGATTGGTGTCAAAGGACATGGTGCAAACCACCGGAAGTCCGGTTGAGGCCGCAGCAGCAACAGCGGCTTCCATTTCCTCTGTCGCTGATAATGTCTCGATCCACAATACGTCAACGCCGCCTTCAACAAGAGCTTCTGCTTGTTCTGTAAAGGCAGCTATGGCGTCGTCAGGCGTCAACTCGCCCATGGGAACCATCAATTCGCCGGTTGGACCCATTGAACCGGCAACAATAACCGGCCGTTCAATCCTGTCGGCCTCCGCACGGGCTATTTTTGCAGCTGCAAGATTGAGTTCATGTACGCGCGACTGTGCATTATGTAACTTAAGCCGTTGGGCAGTGCCGCCAAAGCTATTGGTCAGAATAATATCTGACCCGGCTTCCACAAAGCCGCGATGCAATGCATGAATTTTTTCCGGTGCATCGATATTCCACAACTCTGGCGCATCTCCGGATTGCAGTCCTGCCGCAAACAAATTTGTTCCGACAGCCCCGTCGGCCAACAGAAAGGGTTTGTTGTCCAGCAATTCTTGAAGTTTATTTGCCATTCCATCAGCCTATGCGTTGAATATTTTCTAGACCCGTTCATGACATAGTGTTGAGGTTAGCGCAAATTGAAATCCTTGAATATTAAGGGCGGCTGCCAGATGGCATCGTTACGTGGGTGATTTCATTGCCCGGTGACATGAGATGGCCTATTCATCACTTTGATCAGAGTCATCCTTTGACGATTTTTTCTTTGTAGCAGGTTTCTTTTTTTCCGATGCTTCTTCGACTGGTTCGGCGACGATAATTACATCGTCTGCTTTTTGAGCCGGCGCCGCAGGCTGTTCTGGCCAGGGCCCAACAGGAAATGGTTTTTCCTCACTTTGATATGAAAGAAACTCAACTACCTGTTTGTTATATTCTGCCAATGACCCGCCGAAGGACTGCAGCTGGGGAAAGGGGGAGCCTGTAAAAAGAGCTTTAAGAAATTGTATGATTGTTATCGCAAACAGAACAATGCTTGCTATTCTGTAAGTGATAGCAAACAGAATTATAAACACTAACCTTGTCCAGGTAGATTTTGATTTTACGTTTGTTTTAACATCATCTGTCATCGGGAGCGCCCCACATTAATTTCTGTTAAGATAATCGGTTCGCAACTTGGTTTTTTTAGCTTCAAATCCAGCGTCGAACCTTTTCCTTATATTGTAGATATTCTTCGCCGAACTTATCTTCAAGGTATGCTTCTTCTTTTGCTATAACAAAAATACGGATCAGCAAGAGACAAAAGAATAGTAAAACGATTGCCACCAAGCTGGATGCAGCTATCGCTATTCCCAGGTAAGTTACTGCCATTGCTACATAAATTGGATTGCGTGAATATTTGTGAAGCCCATCAGTTATTAAGGCTGTAGTCGGCTTCCAAGGCTCAACATTAGTGCCAGAAGTTTCATGCTTACGAACGGATTTTAATAGAAATATAGCCCCGACAACCGTAATAATGGTGCCAACTGCCAGCATATAGGGTGAGCCGATTTTTCCTTGAACCCAGGCTGAGCTTTGCCAAATTCCAAGGGCGAGAAAAGACAAAAAATACAAAGGCGGCGGAATACGAACACCTGCATTATCGGGTTTTTCCATAAAATTTCTCCGGGCTCAGGAAAGTGTTTTTGTCCAATTACGTGCAGTCATTTTCGCATCAGACGGAGACATTCTGAGCGAGATACTCAATCGCTGCCTGAACGCCGCCTTTCCCATGAGGGATGTTCAATGCTTGCAAACTCATTTCGATTGCACCCAACGTTCCCAATAACATTGGTGCATTTATATGGCCCATATGCGCGATCCGAAGCGCCTTACCACTTAAAGCCGCAATTCCAATGCCAACAACGACGCCGCATTTTTCATCACAATAATTCAGAATTTCGTTGAGAGCTTTTTCGTCATTTACAAGAACTGTTGTCACTGAATTTGAACGCTGGGAAGGGTCAGGAATATTAAACGATAACACACCTCCTTCGCACCATTTCGAAACAGCGGCGCGGGTTGCGCTTGCAAGCAAATGGTGCCGCAAGATGACGTTTTCCAACTTTTCGTCATTTATCATTTCAAAAGCTTTTTGTAAGCCAAACAGATGATGGACAGGGGGTGTGCCTGCATATTTGTGATAGTGTTCCTCGCCATCTCTCGCTGTCCAATCCCAGTAAGCGGTGCGCAGGTTGGCGTGCGTGTGTTTTTCTTTTGCCTTGCGGTTGGAAATCGTAAAGCTCAGGCCCGGTGACATCATCAGGCCTTTTTGGCAAGCGGCCACGGTTACATCAACACCCCAGTCATCCATTTTATAAGGCATGGTACCGAGTGAGGCGATGGTATCGACCATGAACAATGCGTCATGCCCGGCATTATCAATAGCTTTTCGAATAGCCGGTATATCGTTGACAACGCTGGAAGCTGTATCTACCTGCACAACTAAAACAGCTTTGATGTCCTTGCTGACATCGGCCTTCAGGCGCGCTTCAACGGCAGCTGGATCAACGGCTTTTTGGTAGCTGCCTGGAAGAACCTCGACGTCCAAACCGATTGTGGCACCTGCTTGGCCCCAACCGGCAGCGAATGAGCCGCTTTCCAGCACAAGTACTTTGTCGTCCCGGGACAAGACATTGCTCAAAGCCGCTTCCCATGCGCCATGTCCGTTGGCGATATAGATGTTCGGAAAACCAGTTGTCTGGCACAAGTTGCGTAAATCCTGTAACAGTCCGTCTGTAATTTCCACGAGCTCGCCAGTCCGGATATCAATAGGGGGGCGATGCATTGCGGCAAGAACTTCATCAGGGACAGTTGTCGGTCCTGGAATGCTGATAAACTGGCGACCGTTTCGAACGCTCATTTCAAGGTTTTCCTTCTGAAATATTTGTTTGAAGGCGGCAGAGTTTATTCTTTTTTACCCGGAGGGCAATATCTAAATAATAATGTGCCCCAGACGTTTTTTAACTCTTCGTGTTCCTCTTATTTTGGGATGCCTGGACAGTACTGTAAAGCTGCTTACTGGAAGTTCCATTGCTCCCTAAGGGCAGGAAGCTCGCTTTATGTTCACCGGAGGGTCGTTGAATGATCCGCAATATGGCAAACAGAGCAAGGAAAACAGCGCATGCAGCAATAAAATAGAACAGTCCTGCCGGCCCCATAACCCCCATTATTTGAGAGGCAATGATCGGGCCGATGCTGGCGCCTGTGCCATAGGCTAATAAAAGGCCTGCGGAAACCTGTACGAGGCGTTCTTGGTCCGCCATATCATTCACCTGGGCAGACGATAAGGGGTAAACAGTGTAGCAAAAACCACCATATATCGCACCGATTGCAAACAAAATAATTACCGAACTTTGATCAGAGGCCCAGATAATGCCCGCGGCGGCTAGAGATGTAAGTAATGTCGATATGATGAGCGTGCCACGTCTGTCAAGGTGATCTGAAAGTCGGCCAATAGGAAACTGCAGCAACATTCCGCCCAGCAGAATACTCGCCATAAAGGTTGAAATCTGGGTAATGGTCAACCCTATGGAAGCCGCAAAAATTGGCCCCATACTGTTAAAAGAAGCATTTGTCATACCGGCAATAAGCGTGCCGAGCACTCCAACAGGCGAGATCTTGAAAAGGCTGGAAAATTTCATCCGTTCCGGAACGGAAGGTTTAGGCGCTGTTGCTCGTGTTAAAAGGATCGGAACTAAGGCAACGGAAAAAATGATCGATGCGATCGAAAACAGTTGAAAACTGTCTGGATTTGCCACGGTCAGGAGAAACTGCCCGACACCACCGCCAAGATAGTTGGTGATCATATATAGAGAAAGAACACGACCACGATTGGCATTGGTGGATCTTTCGTTTAGCCAGCTCTCGACAATCATAACCATGCCGGCCATGCAGAAACCAGCAATCGCCCGCAGAAAAAACCAGGCAATAGCATCGATTATCAATACATGAGCCAAGACTGAAACAGACATGACGGAGGCAAAGGCTGCAAATGCGCGAATATGCCCGGCACTGGCAACGACGCGAACGGCATAAATCGCTCCCAACAACATCCCGAGGAAAAAACCGGCCATAATGACACCGATAACTTCTGTCGAAAAACCCTCCAATTTACTCCGGAGGCCGAGCAATGTTGAAAACATGGCATTTGCCAGCATCAGCAATCCGTAACTGGAAAGGAGAGAGGCAACAGATTTGATTGTCGGCCACATCGGAATCATCCTTCACTTCCGCTGGGTGCCGTCTTGATCGTCCAGATCATGGCCGCGAGCGATAACGCACCCAAAACGGCGAAGCTACCAATCAAGGGGGAGACCGTTCCGTCATAAAGCTGTGCAATCACTGTTCCAAGCGCCATGGAAACAAAGGTTGTCAATGAGCCAATTACGGCGGCGGCGACGCCGGCAATATGACCCAGAGGCTCCATAGCCATTGCGTTGAAGTTCCCGAACAAAATGCCGATGCAAAAGAAGGTGACCATGAAGAAGCTGACGAGGGTCCATAAGGGCGGATGGCCATTTTGTATATATGTATAAAACCAGAATCCGAATGAAATGACTGTAAGGGCAATGAGTGCGTAATGTGTGAGTTTTCTCATGCCGAACCGCATCACCAGCCGGGCGTTGACAAAAGATGCCAGGCCCAGGGCAATGGCCAAGACGCCGAAATACACTGCGAATAAATCTCCGACACCGTATTGATCCTGAAAGATCTGTTGTGACATGGTCAGGTAGCCTAAAAAGGCACTAAAAATAAACCCGCCAACCATGGTGAAGCCAAATGCTGCACGCGTTAAAAAAACTTCTTTGACGGCACTAACGATCCGGCGAGCCGATAGTTTTGCCCGCTTTGCCGGAACAAGGGTTTCCTCCTGTCGAATGCCGAACCAGACCAAAACACCGAAACCCAGAATAAATAGGACCACGAAGATCATGCGCCAGTCACCAACGAATAGAATAGCTTGTCCGAGAGCGGGAGCGAGAATAGGGACCAGGATGAAGACGGTCATCACAAGTGAGACAAATCGGGCCATTTCTCGCCCTTCATACTGATCACGGATAAGAGCAAGACTTACTATTCTGGGCCCGGCAACACCGAGACCCTGTAAAAACCGGCCGATCAGCATCGTGTCGTAATTAGTGGCGAAGATGGAGAGAAGGGTGCCTGCCAAAAAAAGACCAAAACCAAAATAAATCGCTGGCTTTCTCCCCGTACTATCGGAAACAGGTCCGTAAGCAAGTTGACCGATGGCCATGCCGAGGAAAAGGACAGCCACAACATATTGACGTTCATTCGCATCACCTGCATTAAGATCCCGCCCGATGTCATACAGAGCAGGCAGCATCACATCAATAGAAAGTGCCACCATGGAGATCATGAGTGCAAGTAAGGAAACCTGCTCGATAAATCCGAGTTTTGTCGGTTGCGTTGGCATGCTATTGCTCACAGTACGGAAAAAATAAAAAGCGAAGCGAAGCCGCCAAATGTAACAGGCTTCGCTCGCTGTCGGACGAATTACAAGTAAACGTTGATATCCGTAATAGAGTGCAGATTGTTTTTAAGCAATCAATTCGTCTGATTTCTTTGTTTAAAAAGAGACTGTGTTACCTAACGCAAACTGAATTCGGGAAAATGTGTAATTATCCCAGTTTTTAGTTCCATATTGCCCCGCGAGGTTACCTTCTTCGTTAGTGTCGAAGTCGCTCATGTCCATTTTTATACCTAATGCCTTCATGTAATCGTCATCAACAATGATGAATTGGGTTTTAAACGGCACAATATATTTACCAGGATGCAATAAATGCTGTTTCTTCGCTTCATCGTAATCTCTGCACCAGATGTTGAGAAATACCTGGCATCTGCGGGTATACCATAACGTGCCCATGTCTTCGCCAATTTGGGACGAGCCGGAAAGAACATGACTGGCATGTTGCCAATTTTTAAAGCCCGCCCATTGGGACACAAGCTTGAGCCCGTCTTTATGTTTGTACGGGCCGGCCGCAACGCCATTCCGAGAAAACAGTTCGATTGTACCGGGATTGTTCTGGTTAGCTGATTTAAGCATAATTTTGCTGCGAATTTTGAGCTCAGCAAGTGATTTATGCGGTTGATATTGGCAGGCGAAATTATCCATTTTTTTATTCCTTCAATTTATCCGGCATCCCGCGAGGCCAAACTTGAAAGTAAAAAATAGAGAGACGCAATTTATCTCGACAAGGTGATGTCATCTTTAGCGGGCAGGCTCCCTTGCGAACCTCGCCGGACTATACAAATCATGATTGTTAAGTCAAGTCGGTTGATTTCGTTTCGTTTGACACCGGGACTGGAGTAAGGTTTAGGCAACTGGCGAGCATGTTTGCCCGCCAAAATAAAAATAATAAGGTTATCGCATGTCTCAACCTTCCGTAAAAAAACCGCTTAGCGGTCTCGACGCCAAGCTTGCCAAGAGTCCTTTTTTCTATGGTTGGGTGGTGGTCGCAATTGTCTTTGTGACCATGGGCATCGGCGTTAATGTGCGAACGGCATTCTCTTTATTGTTTCCTGCAATTCTGGATGAATTTGGCTGGGATAGAGCGACCACGGCGGCCGCCTTTTCCATTGGATTTGCCGTCGCCGCGTTCTTATCCCCATTGATTGGCAAGCTTTTGGAGTATATGGCTCCCAAATACCTTCTGTCCTTTTCAGCCATCTCTGTAAGTGCAGGGTTGGTTTTGTCCACCTATGCGACGGAGCCTTGGCATTTTTATCTCACCTTGGGCGTTCTTATGGTCGGCACCGGCATCGTTGTGACATATGTCGGGCAGTCCATGTTTTTACCCAACTGGTTTCAACGCAAGAGAGGATTGGCGATTGGTCTTGCGTTCTCGGGGGTTGGGATTGGATCCATTGTATTGATGCCCCTCATACAAGAGACAATAGATCTGGAAGGTTGGCGGCAAGCTTGCTGGCTGATGGCGATCTTGCTTCTCACTATTGTTTTGCCATTAAATTACTTTTTGCAAAGAAAAGAACCGGCGGATTTAGGATTGTATCCGGATGGAGATTCTTCACCCGAGGATGCAATTGCTCAAGGGCAGAAAATTGCCGCAGATCCGGTGGTTGATAAGGAATGGGTGAAAACTGATTGGACTCTCGTCAAAGCGATGAAAACAGTGACCTTTTGGTGGATATCGTTAGCTTGCTCTTCTGCGCTGTATGTTTGGTATGCGGTACAGGTTCATCAAACGAAGTATCTTATTGAAATAGGGTATTCGGATATTGAAGCGGCCTTTGCCCTGGGTTTGGTGGGCTTTGCTGGAGTATTGAGTCAAATTTATCTTGGTCATCTTTCGGACCGGCTTGGCCGGGAATGGGTCTGGTCCATCTCATTGCTCGGCTTCATGATTTGTTGTTTCTTATTGTTGGCAATGGAAGCAACGCCAAGCCTGACCATGATGTATGCGATGGTTATTCTGCAAGGCATCGGTTATGGTGCCGCCACAGTTTATGGTTCCATGCCGGCCGATGTATTCCAAGGCAAGGGCTATGGCGTGATATTTGGCACCATAAGCACGATGGCCTTGATTGGTGGTGCCGTCGGACCTTGGTTAACAGGTTTACTTTATGACAATGGCGGAAATTATCATTTAGCCTTTCATGTTATTATCGGTATGTCGGCACTCTCAATATTTTCTGTTTGGATGGCGGCCCCTCGAAAACGGCGTCTTGTTGCAGGCCAGGCCGAGAAGAGAGCGGCGAAATTACAATCGGTCTAACGTGAAATCCGTGTTAAATAGACATTGATTTGATCGGCGTTTGTATGTGCATGCGCCACTAGATACCGGGCACCCTCAGGCTTGAAGTCGATTTCAAATCGATCTGCATTTTGCCCTTTATTCGCAATTTTTTGCCAGTTTTCCCGTCCGATCAGATCATATGCGGTTTCAATGTTGTACGAGCTGAAAAACCTACTCGTTACAGCCCCGACTTCGACAAATTTTCCATCTCTCGTTGCGCGAAATACCGGACTTGGGTTCCGATCAGGAAAATCTGCAATAGATTCCAGCCGTCGATTTTTATAGCGGGTCCCCACAGAAGAATACAGAGCCACACCAAATGGAAAACAGAATGTTATCAGGATTGTAGATATTGTGAGAAACGGTCTGATTTCCAGTTCGTGAAGAAGTAATAGAAATGGGTTTTTCCCGGATCTCATCCAAGGAACCAGCAAATGGCCGTAGCAGTTAATTGCTGTGCCAACAATGAGCGCGAGCCAGTAAAGAGAGGGATCTTTCAGCCTGTCTTTGATAAATCGGCCGATCAATTGATAATTCATTATCAAGTCCAGCATTTACACTTCGTTAGCGCGCCCGCTATTTGAAAGTAGCCTAACCGCTTTCATATTGTTTCAGCAAGAGGACAGTCCTATGCTGTGCTGATTAGTTTGGATTAAGGGTGGAAAACATGGGGAAGATAACAAAATATGCGGTGGTAACCGGCGCTGGAACGGGAATTGGTCGCGCAGTTTCGCTGGCACTGTTAGAAAACGAATATGCTGTTGCATTGACAGGGCGTCGTGAACAGCCTTTGGAAGAGACTAAATCAATGGCGGGCGGCAACAGCGCGAATGCCATGGTTATTCCCTGCGATGTCGCAGACCCGAATTCTGTGCAAGCATTATTTGCCAGGATAAAGAGTGAATTCGGTCGGCTGGATTTGCTCTTCAATAACGCAGGTATGGGGACACGCCCGGTTCCCCCCGACGAGCTGGAGATAGAAGCTTGGCAAAATGCCGTGAATACGAACCTGAACGGGTCTTATTATTGCGCTCGAGAAGCCTTTGGGATTATGCGACATCAAAAGCCTATGGGGGGCCGTATTATCAATAATGGCTCTATTTCCGCGCATGTGCCGCGGCCCTTTACCGCCCCATATACGTCGACTAAACATGCAATTACGGGATTGACCAGGAGTTTGTCTTTGGACGGACGCCCCTATGATATTGCCTGCGGTCAAATTGACATCGGCAATGCGGAAACTGAAATGACCCAGACAATCAAGAAGGGCGTACCGCAAGCAAATCTTACTCTGGCGCCAGAGCCTGTGATGGACGTGGAAAATGTGGCGTCAGCTATTCTTTACATGGATAGTTTGAGCTTGGAGGCAAATGTCCAGTTCATGACGATAATGGCGACAAAAATGCCGTATATAGGGAGAGGGTAGGAAGCCATAAACATATGGTTTTCCGGACTTTAAAATCACGGGTATGCGCCTATATAGTGAGAGGTAACCGACTGATCATTCCAAAATATTAGAAGGACAAGTTCCGAATGACAAGTGCCCGTACTGTTTCACGCCTCGTTAAATCACAGATCGCCTCGGATGGCGCAGGGGTAAAGCTTAGGCGCTCCATCGGCTCAGGTGAAATATCGGAGCTTGATCCGTTTTTACTGCTGGATAATTTCGGTACGGAAAATCCTGACGATTATATTGCAGGATTTCCGGAGCACCCGCACCGTGGGTTCGAGACAGTTACCTATATGATCGCGGGGCAAATGCGACATAAGGATTCAACAGGTGCCGAAGGCGTACTTGGGCCGGGGAGTATCCAATGGATGACAGCAGGGCGGGGCATTTTGCATTCGGAAATGCCGGAACAACGAGAAGGAGAGATGAGTGGGTTTCAGCTTTGGGTCAATTTGCCCGCCAAAGACAAACTCTGTGCACCGCGTTATCAGAATATTGAGCCAGAAGATGTGCCCTTTGCACAGATAGAGAAGGGTCAAATCCGAGTTTTGGCGGGGGAAGTAGAAGGAATAGACGGACCGGTTTGCGGCCCTGTCTCGGATGTTGCCATTGATCCTGTTTATATCGACATCAACCTGCAATCCGGCGGATCCTACAGACATTCTGTTGAACCCGGACATACCGCTTTTGTCTATGTATTTGATGGATCGGTCGAGGTGGCTGGAAAAACTGTTGAGAAACATCATCTCGCCATATTATCGGATGGCGACAGCGTTCAGCTATCGTCGAGGGGGGGAGGACGGATGATTTTGGTTGCCGGGCGGCCTATAGGCGAGCCTGTTGCCCGCTATGGCCCGTTTGTCATGAATACATTCGAAGAAATACAACAAGCTGTTGAAGATTTTCGATCCGGAAATTTTTAACCAATGTTTGGAAATTGACCGCTCGCCGCATTATCTTGATTTAACCCCTAAAAGCCAGTAATTTTCAAATAGAAATTGTCACTGCAAGAATGACGAAATAAGGAATAACCATGACTATTGATATCTCTTCGCCTCTCACCCTGCCTTGCGGGGTTTCTGTGAAAAATCGAATTGCCAAGGCGCCAATGACGGAAGGATTGGCGGATGAGATGAACCGGGCCACGGCTCGGCATGAAACTTTGTACCGAAAATGGGCTGAAGGCGGTGCGGGTATATTGGTGACGGGAAATGTCCAGGTCGATCGACGGTTTCTGGAGCGCCCGGGCAACGTTGTCATTGATCAAAATGGGGGACTGGAGGAATTGCAGGCCTTCGCTGCAGCCGGTACAGTTAATAATACCTTGCTGTTAATGCAAATCGGGCATGCTGGACGGCAAACACCACGCCGGGTTAATCCGCAACCTGTGGCGCCATCGGAAATTCCGCTTGCTTTGCCCGATAGCGCATTTGGTCGTCCCCGGGCGCTTTCCTCAGAGGAAGTAGAAGATGTCGTTGAGCGTTTTGCTCATGTGGCCACAATTGCAAAAGAAACCGGGTTTTCAGGCGTTCAAATCCACGCTGCACATGGATACTTGATCTCAGAGTTTCTTTCACCTCTCGCCAATCAACGGCAGGACAAATGGGGCGGATCCCTTGAAAACCGGGCTAGATTGCTGCGTGAGGTTGTTCGCACCACCCGCCGCGCGGTTGGCCCGGAATTTCCAATTTCGGTCAAGCTGAACTCATCGGATTTCCAAAATGGCGGTTTCAGTCATGAAGACTGTCTTCAGGTTGTTAAATGGCTTGAACAGGATTCGATTGATTTGCTGGAAATCTCGGGTGGAAACTACGAAAATCCGGCAATGATGATTGGCGGGCGCGGTGCCGATGAAATCAAGGGAACGACCATAGCGCGTGAAGCTTACTTTTTGGATTATGCTGCAAATATCAGAAAGGCTACAGCAGTTCCGCTTATGGTAACCGGCGGGTTTCGTACCCGTTCCGCCATGGATGCGGCTTTGCTAGAAGGGAATGTGGATTTTATCGGGATTGGCCGTCCCATGTGCGTTGATACGGATGCCCCCAATCAGTTGCTGGTCAGCAAAGATGCTGAAGCGATTGCCTATGAACAATCCATAAAACCCTCAAAAGGAGCGTTGGGCTGGTTTTGCCTCAACATTATCCGTCATGCGGACGGGCTGGATGCCGATACGGATATGACCGGTGGAGATGCGATAAATGCTTATCTCGTTAATGAAGAAAATACCGCGGCTGCGCTGGTTGACCGCCGGCTTGATTAGGGATCATCATCGGCAGCGGATCAACTCCATACATTCCATCACGACAGTGGCTGCGAGCTGGGCGGTTACCCCGTTTCGATCATAAAGCGGGCTCACTGTATTTATATCACAGGCGACAATATTTAGTCCGGCAAGCTCTTTTAAAAGCTGCAGGCCCTCAAAGGTTGTCGGGCCGCCTGGCGTCGGGGTGGCGACACCTGGGGCGACGGAGGGGTCAAAAAAATCCATATCAAAACACAGGTAAATTGGCTTCCCTTCTGTGGTTGACCTAATCAACTGGCTGACTTCGGGCACGGATAATTCTGATATGTCTGACCAGGGCAAAACACGATACCCGAGATTTTCTGTGTATTTAATGCTTGCTGTGGCATTTACAGGAGCGCGGACCCCTATATGGACAGAGGCACTAACATTGATCAGGCCTTCGTTGGCTGCATGGGTGAAGGGCGTTGCATTGTCGAAATGGTCGTTGGTTTTCAAAGGATATGTATCCGTATGCGCGTCGAAATGAATAACAGCTAAATCGGGGTAAAATTTTGACGTTGCCCGTATTTGGGGAAGGGCAACAGCCCCATCTCCTCCAAGCGTAACTGGTGTGCAATTTCCCTCAAAAATGGCTGACAAAGCTGCTTCGGTAGCGCTGTAGAAGCTATTTATATCGGCAATCCCGCCACCGCTAAAATTAACGTCTCCTGCGTCTATGGCGCTGAGCGCAGTAAGGGGATCATTGTGGGCATCTTCGATCAACTCAAGCGTAAGAACAGATTCCTGGCGAATAGCGTTCGGACCGAGGCGGGCGCCAACACGTGTCGGATGCGTACCGCAATCAAAAGGCAGCCCAAGAACAGCAATATCAGCAGAGGAAAAATCTTGACTATAGGGAAGTCTCGCGAAAGTTAGGGGCGGGACAAATAGACCTTCGCGTTCCGTCCGCATTAAACACTCCGTTACGTTCTGACGGTACAATCATTTGAACCGAATTTCGTAACTATGGAGGGATTTTACCCATTGGGCAAGTTTCAGATAGAGGGTCGTTATGTGGCGGCACCAGGCCGCTTTACGAGATAGACGCCAGATATGCGCCAATTACCGTTCGATTGTTGCTCGAAGGTATAAAGAGCAGCCCATAAAGTACCTTTTGGACCCACGATGGTTACAATCTGAGTGGGCTGGCCATTTTTTAGTTCCGCAGGCCCGAATTCAAAAGATTTTGGTCGATAGACAGGTGCATATCCTTGTTTGACCATAGAGATAAAATTTTCCGGGGATCGGAATATTTCTTGTAACTTCGGTGTTGCAAAGGCGAAAGCCGCATCAGCATTGTCAACTTGGAACGCCTTTATTTGGGATGTGATTATTTCCTGAAAAGCAGCTGCATCTTCATTTGCGATTTCATCTGCAGAGGCCGCCACGGCAACAATTACGCAAACAAGGCTGAAAAAAGTTGCGATGAATAGAGTTCCAATTTTTCTCATTAACCAGCCCTTTGTTGAAATCTTCCTGCGAATAGTCATTGCTCGTAACTCTAATATACGCCGTAAGAACTGAATTGGTTCACTTGATGAAAAAGACAACTGCGTTTTTTTTGATTTCACTCAATACAAAGACCCGGCAGACTCGCGTAAGCTAGCATTTTAATTCAAGAAAAAGGGAGTTTGACATGAAGATGCATCCCTCGTTAATCACCAGAATTGGAATTGGAAAGTTAATTGGGTTGATATTCGGTTTGACGGGATTCTTTTTGCTGCCGTATATTTCGCCGGAAAGTGACCCATTGCTACGCTGGGGTGTTTTGTTTTGGTATATTACGGTAGGTGCAGTCATCGGCGTTTTTGGTGTTTTTACATGGCATCCCATTCTACATTTGCCGTTGCCGTGGTGGTTTAGAGCCCCCCTTATTGGCGGATGGATGAATTTTGTTCTGACCTTCTTTGCCTATGATGCCTTTCAAAGCATTATTGTCTCAATTTTTGGCACTGGTTTCTACGCGACATCTCCTTTTTGGTTTGTTTTGGAAGGAGCGGTGATTGGTCTGATAATTGGATTTTTTGCAACTCTCTTTGGCGGTGAAGGCAAGGAAACGATTCCAGATAACCCGTCGCAGGGTCGATTGTAAAAAATCGAAAGATGCTTTGGTTTTCAGTCAGGTCTGCCTGTTAATTTCCTGTTCAACGGCCTCAAGCCTGTCTTTTCCGAAGAACATTTCCTCGCCGACGAAGAAACTTGGTGACCCGAAATTCCCTCTTTCAACAGAGAGATTGGTGTTGTCAATGAGTGCTTTCTTAATGATAGGGTCTTGAGTTCTCTCCAGAATATGGTTGCCATCAAGGCCGGCATCATCGAGCGTCCGTATTATGACAGCGGCATCATCCATTTTTAGCGATTGCTCCCACATGCCGGAAAAAACGGTATTCACATAGGCTGCAAAATAGCCTTCATTCTGGGCAACAAGGGCGCCGCGCATAATTTGAACCGTATTGACTGGAAAATGCGGATTACTCGCGTAATCAGTCAGATTATTGTCGCGCCTGAAGCGTTCTGTTTCCTTAGACATATACTCTCGTTTATGCATAACTCCAGCAAATTGCTCCATTGGTGACTTGTTATTCGTAAGTTTAAAAACACCTCCAAGCAGAATAGGGAAATACGAAAATTTACTGCCCGTTCGACTTTCTATTGCTGGAATTAATTTGTGACTGAGATAGGCATTGGGACTGCCAAAATCGAAGTGGAATTCAACAGGAACGGTCATTTTTTCTTCCTTATTTGCTGCTGCGTCGAATTATTTGCCAGCTTCAGTCTGGACCTTAGAACAAAAATAGACAACATTAGTGTTGAATAGCTGACAAAATAAATAAAGAGAAAAGGAATGGCACTATGAATGATATGTCGGATCCACGCGCCGGTTTCACCAATATGACAGAAGGTAAATCGGAAGATTATCAGATAATCGTCGATCATTTCAAATCTTACTCAAAGCAACTGCCGGATCGTATCCTGGATCACATGCAACTTCTCAAAGGCGATTTTGGCGGATTTCCTATTGATAGACTAGAGCACTCGCTGCAAACAGCAACACGTGCCCATAAAGATGGTCAGGATGAAGAATATGTTGTGACGGCGTTACTGCATGACATTGGAGATACATTGGGGACGTTTAATCATGCAGATATCGGGGCCGCTATCCTGAAACCGTTTGTGTCTCCTAAACTGCACTGGATTTTGGAAACACATGGTGTTTTTCAAGGATATTATTTTTTCCATCACATCGGCTTGGACCGGGATATGAGGGAAAAATATCGAGGTCACGAGTATTTTGAAGACTGCGCCCATTTCTGTGAAGCCTATGACCAAGCGGCGTTTGACAAGAGCTATGAATCTGCACCGTTGGAGTTCTTCGAGCCCATGGTGCGCCGTGTAATGGCGTCTCCAAAACAGTCAATCTACGTTACGGAGTAAAGGACGGCCGGCCTATCCTGGCGTTTGGCGAATTACATTTTGGTTGCCATGGCCGGCGGCGTGCGCTGCTGGCGCGCAACCTGCATTTCCCGATGTGAAATATATGTTGCAGCGCCAACGACGATTGCGCCGCCAATAAATACAAATGGATCAAGTGCTTCGCCGAACAAGAGCATCCCCAGAAGTGCAGCCCAAACCAGTTGTAGAAAACCAAGGGGTTGTGTCACGGTGATGGGGGCCGCCTGAAATGCTTTAGTCAGCGTATAATGTCCAGCAGTTGCAAGAGCTGCCGTCAGGGCTAGCCATAACACTTCTTCCACGGTTGGCGTTTGCCATTGCAAGATCGCGCCGGGCAATAAGGTAATCGTACAACCGATTGACAACATCCCGACAATCACAATGGAACTTTGTGTACCGGTTAGTTTCTTGGCAATGATGAATGAAGCTGCGAACAGAGGGGCGGCGCAAAGCTGTGCTAACTGGCCCAAACCGATTTCCTGAAAACCGGGGCGCAGAATAATGAGCGCCCCTACCAATGCGCAAAGAACACCACCAATTCGTCGTAAATGGAGTTTTTCGCCCAAAAATAAAGCAGCACCTATGGTGACGAATATTGGCGAAACATAGCCAATAGCTGTTACTTCAGCGATAGGTATACGTGCCATAGCAAAAAACCAGAGCATGACGCCGACGCCATGTACCAACGCTCGAATGACGTAAAGTTTGATTGTTTGTGCTTCTAGTTTTCCCCCCCATTGACGTATGACCCACGGCAGGATCATCAAGGTTCCCAATAAATAACGTATAAAAGCTGTTTCAGTTGCAGCCATACTGGTTCCCAGATAGCGGACAACACAGGTGACACCGACAAAAAGAAAACTCGTTAAGACCATCCAAGCAATACCTTGAAAAGTTTTACTGTCTTTGAGGGATTGGGCGACGGTCATAATCGTTTCATTTTTATTATTTTTTCTGAGGTCGTAAGCAAGAGAGCGTACCGAGTATTGCTCCTTATTACCATCACTTGTCGAGGCAGGCCAATGTTAACGCGTATGAAAGTTATTTATTTGCAAGGGTTTGGGGAGCTATCGACAAATTATGTTATGCGATCGCTATCTTGAGTGGTGATGATTTTTATGAGACAGGCTTGTTGGTGAACTCCCTTGATATCAAGCAGTTACATAAAATTTAAAGTAATTATGTCACCACAATTGCCTATGTCTGTTCAGGGTTTATTAGGGACTGCGTCCTATATTGGAAGGATTAGTACTAAAGATTTACGGTGTTTTTTGTGAGCCAATGGATTTTATGGAAATAGTGTCTGCCTTTTTTCATCCGAGCTTGATAGTATTTGTCGGCGTATTGTCACTGCCGCTTTTCCTATTCTGGCGACGGAAAAGAATGACCACTGTCGACAAAGGGTACCACTTTATGATGTGGGGCGTTTCCCTGATCGCGTTGGGAACGTTTGTGGACTATGCGACCGAAGTCATATTGGCGCTTAATATGTCAAATATGCAGCAATTTTCATATGCGGTTAATTACAGAACAGCGATGGCACTTGTCTTTTATTTTCCTGGCAGCGTATTGGCGGCAAAAGGGCTTTCCTCCTGGCTGCCGGCTATCCAAAGTTTGAGCAAGGAAATTGATTTGCGGCAGCAAACGGAGCGCAAGCTTATTCAGGCAAAAACGGATGCTGAAGTTGCCAACGCCGCCAAGTCGCAGTTTCTTGCCAACATGAGCCATGAACTTAGGACACCACTCAATGCAATTCTAGGTTTTTCAGATATCCTCAAAAACGAGTCCTTTGGTGCAATCGGTTCGCCAATTTACAGAGAATATTCTCATGATATTCATACGTCAGGTAAGCATCTACTCGATCTAATTAATGACATTCTTGACGTCGCAAAAATTGAAGCAGGCAAGCTAAGGCTGTACGAAGAAGCCTTCGATATAAAATCTGCCACAGAAATTTGCGTGAATATGCTGTCGCTCACAGCCAGGGAAGCTGATGTAAGCTTGACGGTCAATATCGCCGAGGACCTTCCCTACCTGTATGCAGATGATACCCGCCTTCGCCAGATCATTTCCAATTTGTTGTCGAATGCCATAAAATTTACGAATCCAGGCGGACGGGTGACGTTGTCGGTCGGTCTGAACGAGAATGCTGGTATGTATGTTTCTGTTGTTGATACGGGCATTGGCATTGACGATGAGGATATAGAAAACGCGTTGTCGCAGTTTGGCCAGGTGGATGACAAATATTCCCGAAATTCAGATGGGACGGGCCTGGGGCTTTCTCTCGTTCAATTGATAATTTCGGAACATGGTGGGACCTTTGAATTCTCAAGTAAACTTGAAGAGGGTACAGTTGCAATTGCGCATTTTCCTGCAGAGAGATTACGTGTGCGTCCTTCGGATATACCAGATCGGCCTGAATATAACGTTTTGGCGAAGCGGGCAATTTAGCAGATAGACAAAACAATTGGCTTACAGGAAGGAGGAATTTGATTTTTCCGAAACCCTTGTTTGTGGCGATAATCACACTCTATCTCGATTTATCTTGCTACTTCAAAGATGGGCGTTCATTCTGAACATCCTCGCGCCAATCAAAAAACAGGCGCAATAAAAACATAAAAAGAGGACCATCAGCATGCGCTCCACGCCCAATTATGGTGTCATAATGGTCGGGATCGCCTTCATGTTGAGCACATTTGCTTTCGGTGGGCTCGGCAGTGTAGGCGTGTTCCTGAAGCCATTAAGTGCAGAATTCGGCTGGTCCCGTGCTGAAGTTTCTTTTGGCTATACCTCGATGGCGCTTTCCAGTGCTATTTCCAGTATTTTCCTCGGATATATTGCAGATAAGTTCGGAGCGCGGCGCCTTGCCCTTATGGGGATCGTCGTCATGTTCTTAGCAATGGTACTGCTAAGTAGAATGCAAACGCTTTGGGAATTTTATCTCTACTATTTTCTGTTTGGCTCATTAGGGTTCAGCGCCGTCGGAGCGCCATTGATGGCGTCGGTTGGCCAATGGTTTACCGATAAGCGGGGATTGGCCATTGGTGTCGTCGCTGCAGGCGGTGCTTTTGGGCAGGGCGTATTCCCGTTTCTGGCCAGATTGATTACGTCGGGATATGGGTGGGACACAGCGTATTATGTTTTAGGGGTGATTTTTCTGATTTTGGGGTTGCCACTCGCCTGGATGGTTCGAGAATCCCCGACTAGGATAGCCGCGATCAATAATCCGGAAGACCACTCAGCGCCGCAGGATCACTATCCAATGAAACCCGCCGAAGTGATCTCATGGTTAGGGATAGCTATTATATTTTGCTGCCAATGTATGGCGGTGCCAATTGTACATGTCGTAGCCCTGGCTTCTGACATGGGATTTGATCCAAAAACAGCAGCAAGTATATTTATGGTATTGATGATTTCTGGTGTGTTTGGACGAATTGCTGGCGGCGGCCTTTGTGACCGCTTGGGTGCCCTTCGAACCTATGCCTTGATGTCGTTAGGACAAACCGTTTCGGCCATATGGTTTCCTCAGATAACGAACTTGATTGGATTATATGGGCTTGCCGTGATTTTCGGTTTTTTCTATTCCGGCGTTATGACGTCTCTGATTGTGAATTTGCAAGTGATGACGCCGCCTCGCATGACGGGCCGTGCGATGGGATTTGGAATCTTCTTTGGCATGATTGGCATGGGCCTGGGGGGATTTTTGGGCGGATATATCTATGACCTCACCGGGAACTACACAGCCGCATTCGCCTACGCCTCTGCAGCCGGGGTTGTGAATCTATGCATTATTTTTGTCATTTCTCTTCGCTTAAAAGGTGCAATTACCAAAATGTCGTCCATATAGAGATGTAGGTTTTAATGCCACGGAAACGGTGTGGCAGGTCAGATTTTATTTCCCTTTGATCAATATAGGACGTTGTACAAACCGATTTTGTTTAACGTCGCTTATCAGTTAAACAACCAATATGTTTTTGGATCTTCTGCGCATGCGCCCGGTCCGCATTCCGCGAAAGCGGCTATTGCACATACCGCGACAACACTAAATGCAATGACAAGTGCAATTTTGCACAAAACAGTTTGGTCAGAAAACTTGATGTACCGTTGTTTATGATATTGTGTGCTGTAGGCTGCAATTATGGCCGTTCCCAGAATAATGACTGCAAAGACAATAAAAGCCCATGTGTAATAATGTAGGCCGAAAAACGGATCGCCATAGGTTGGTGTTCCGGGGATAATATGAAGACTGACTTGCCTTAGAGAAATTGCGGCGCCAAGAAAAGCAGCGATTATCATAATCGAATAATGGTCAGCTTTCGGTCCTTTGACAATATTCAGCACAAGGCCGCTCATGACTGCGACAAAGCCGACGCGTTGCAATAAACAAAGGGGGCAGGGTAAGTCCCCACTTACAAACTGATCATATAATGCTGTGATCAGAACCCCTGAAACGGCGAGTGTTCCAAGAGCATTCAGGTTTCTAAAGAAATTTGTATCTGCTGGATTTGTCATGTCAATTCTCTACAGCTGAATATTGAGCGTAGAAGTTGCATGATGATGAAACCAGAACAAGCTCGCGGCGATGGAAAGTCCAAATGCAATAAAGGAAAGTTTTTCCTTGTTCATCAGGGCGAGTGCCATGGTTACGAAAAACATCAAGAAAAGCAAACTGGCCATAGATCAGCCCCTTATAATTCTATCCGGCATAAGGGTATTGTCTCGTACCGATCGCATGACGTCAAGACGGGACGCTTTCGCGCACCGTCCTTTAATGCAGTTTTATTTTAATGCTCGGAAATACCGCGATAGGCTTGATCGCCCCAAACTTCGCGTACTCTTTCATCCCGGCCGCATCTATATCTATAATATTTATAACGGATTGGGTTCTTCGTATAATAATCCTGGTGATATTCTTCAGATGGATAAAAAGTTGTCGCATCGATTATAGGTGTGACAATCGAGCCCTTCAGAGCGCCGGACGCTTCAATTAATTCCTTGGAAATTTCTGCGTCTTGTCGTTGTTCCGGAGAATTGACAAAAATTGCCGTTTTGTAGCTCTCTCCTCGGTCACAAAACTGCCCGCCGTCATCTGTCGGATCAACACTGCGCCAGAAAATTTCCAGTAATTCCTGATAGGTTACAATGTCGGGGTCAAAGGTTATTTTAACAGCTTCCAAATGTCCACTACCACCTGCTGTGACTATTTTATATGTTGGATCATTTACGGAGCCGCCGGTATAGCCGGACACAGTATCTAAGACACCAGGAACGTTATCAAAATCAGATTCCACGCACCAAAAACAACCGCCTGCAAGAATGACAGATTCCGTATTGTCTGTAGCTTGCGCGTACCAAGTAATAAACGATGCTCCAAATATAGCTGCCATTGATACCAAGAATACGCGGCCAAGCTGCTTGATCATACTTTTCATTCGATGGTCTCCCATAATAATGCATTAACTGGAAACTGGCGAAGCACGGTAAAAATTGCTAGCCCATCTCGCGAAAATTTGAATTCACAAATTTGCCAGTTCAGCGAAGCAATTTTCATAACAATTAGCATTACGGGTCGAAAAGGACGATCTCCTGTATGCGTCATTCTAAATTATCATAGTCACTCAAGGCTGATTACTTTGCTGTACATATACTCAACGACAGGGGAATATCTCGCTGAAGGCGTTGACGATATGGGATATTTACCTCTGGTGGGTATTTTGGAAAAATAATATCTTTCTACTCGGCATATCCTGGCATTTTGCGATCGAGTTTTCGCAGCAAGGCAGGCCAAGCTAGACCGGATACTCCGGTAAGACCATGAGCTCCTTGTTGTGCCGTCAGGTTCTTTACCGCGTCAGTGGGATAATGGAGCTTGCGATTGCCAGCTAGGCTTGCAACCTGCATTTCACAAGCCCGCTCCAGAAAATACATGGCTAAAAATGTGTCTGCAATTGTTTCCCCGAGTGCAAGTGTGCCGTGATTCCAAAGTAACATCAGCTTTTTGTCCGGGCCCAGATCCTGTTGCAACCGCGGGCGCTCGTCATGATTGAGGGCAATGCCTTCATACTCATGATATGCAATTTGTTCACGGATCACTAATGCGGTTTGGTTCAGTGGCAGCAAACCATCTTCCTGCGTGGCGACGGCAGTACCGGCTGCTGTATGTAAATGCATGACACACGCCGCATCATGTCGTACTTCATGAACTGCCGAATGGATTGTAAAACCGGCGGGATTTACGGGATACGCATTTTCACCGACAACATCACCGTTCATATCAACTTTAACCAATGAAGAAGCCGTCATTTCTTCAAACATCAATCCATAAGGATTAATCAGAAAATGCCCTTCATCCCCGGGAAGCCTGGCTGAAATATGGGTGAATATCATATCATCCCAGCCATACAAGGCGACCAGGCGATAAGCTGCCGCTAAATCTACCCGTATTTTCCATTCTTCATCACTGACACGATTTCGCATGGATGTTGTTTCGACAGATGTTAAATTCACGGAATTTTCTCCTCTTTGCTCTTACTGGTTTGGACTTTGGTAAAGCTGATGGCCCAACAGATTTTTTTTGAATTGTAGCGAAAACTTAGAAAAGAACACAGCATTCTCTTTTAATCGTTTTCCGATAACTACTTCTTAACAGATTTAAGGTTAATGTGCCCTCATACTTTACAGTGAAGAGGAATATTTCGTTGAAAAACGTTCTAGTTGGGAAAATCACAAAGATTTTTACAAAAAAATCAAATAATAAAGATTCAGAAACCGATATTAAATACTCGAAATACGGAATAGGATTTCGACTTATATCTGCATTTTCTGTAGTTGCCTTGTTGATGGTCGGCATTTCAGTAATCAGCTGGATTAGTCTTGGAAACTTGACAAGTGCACAAACAGATATGACTACACAAAAAGTCCCATCTATATCGTTGGCCTTAAAACTTGCAAATGAAACGACTTTGTTAGCTGCAGCTGCGCCGCAGTTGAGTAACTCCGTTTCCGATTCAGAGCGCAGTCAAAACTACAAAAGTATCTCGACTGCCGTGCAACAAGCGGTTGACCGGCTTGGTTCACTCAATGATTTCATGGCAGGGGATCCGGCGCTCGAAAAAATAGACGGAAGTTTGCAAAAACTCTCTCCTTTGTTCGCTCGCTTGAACGAAGAAGTAGAGAAACGTATTTCCTTATCATTGCTCCGTACAGATGTCGCTGATCGCTTGGGAGCGGTGGGAGACGTGCTAGATACAAGTTTAAGTTCTTTGCTGGTGCCTTTGAGAATAAGAGCTATTGAAAATGCTGATGCCTGGAATGAATTGCTGGATACGTCCGTCGACACAGCATTGTCTGGAACGAGGCCAAGATACAATACAGATGAGCTTTCTTCTGCAGGCTTGGAAATCCTGAAATTCCAGGAGAATGTATATTCATTTGAAAGCAACGGGTATCTGATGATCAGCCTGCTTGCAGAAGGGCTCCAGGCTGAGGATGTGAAATCAGTTGCTAAGTTAGAAGAGGATTTCTTGTCATCAATTGCGACGATGTCGTCACCACTCGCCGAGCTCGAAAATTCGACTTCGAATGAGCAAACTGAAATCCTCAATCAAATCTTCAATGAGCTTCTTGAAATTGGTGTGACAGGTAAAAAAGTTGATGGAAAAGTAACGACCGAAAACATTTTCAGCATTCGAACAAAGGAGCTGGAAGCTGCTGCGACAGCCCAGCAAGTTGTAATGGGCGCACGGTTCCTTGCAGCCGGACTTACCCAAAATGTTAATGCATTTGTTGAAGAGGTTGAAGCTTCTGTAAGTAATGCCGCTGAACAAAATGTTGGATTGGCGAACGATACAAAAATGACATTGTTGGTCTGTGCCTTAATTGGCGTATTGGCGGCAATCGCTATTGGCTGGTTCTATATTCGCGGAAATATTGTGCGACGGCTGATGTTGCTTGTCGGTTCCGCACAGCGCTTATCTGAAGGTGATCTTGCTTCAAGCATCTATCGTGACGGAAACGATGAGATTGCGCGAATGGGGTATGCGTTAGTTGGGTTTAGAGATACTGCGCGCGACGCAGAAGAAGCGCGCAGGGAAGCAGAAGATCAGCGTCAGAAGCGCGAAGAGGAAAAAATCAAACGCGAAGAAGAACAACGTATCGCCGAGGATAAAGCTCGTCAGGAAAAAGAGCAGAACCTGGCGGAGCTGGAAGCAACCAAACAGTCAGAAAAGAACCAGCTTGCTGATGATTTCGAAGGCAGTGTAAAGCATCTTGTCGAAAAATTTGCTGCGGCAACTTCTGAAATGACAGTGATGTCGCAATCCATGTCGGAAGCGGCTGCCGGAACAAGCCAGCGGGCTGCGACTGTAGCTTCAGCATCAGATATGGCCAGCTCCAGTGTAAACTCAGTGGCAGCAGCGACGGAAGAGCTTTCCTCTTCAATCAATGAAATTAGTCGGCAGGTCAACCAGGCCTCCAGCATCGCAAACGAAGCTGTAAGCGAAGCTGAGAGAACCAATGTGATGGTCAACAGCTTGAATGAAGCAGCATCAAGAATCGGCGATGTCGTGGGCCTAATCAATGATATTGCAGGGCAAACGAATTTGTTGGCACTTAATGCTACAATTGAGGCTGCCCGAGCTGGAGATGCCGGCAAAGGCTTTGCCGTTGTTGCGAGTGAAGTTAAAAACCTGGCAACACAAACCGCACGGGCAACCGAGGAAATTTCTGAACAAATTAAGGCTGTTCAGGAAGAAACAGGGAATGCTGTCGGGGCAATTGGCGGTATTACATCAACAATTAGTAGTATTAATGAAATTGCGACGACAATTTCTGCGGCTGTTGAGGAACAAGGTTCGGCAACTGGCGAGATTAGTCGGAGCGTACAGCAGGCAGCGCAAGGATCTCAAGAAGTCTCTCAGAATATAACGTCAGTTAATGAGGCTGCAGCGAGCACGGGAAATACGGCTACGCAAGTGAAGGAAGTGTCCGATCAGCTTGCGCAAGAAGTTTCCAGCCTCGATAAAGAAGTTGAGCGGTTTCTAGCTCAGGTGCGTGCAAGTTAAAGGGACTCACATACACAGATAAGGTGATATTTTCCGGAAAGAAGTTTCTGAAAATGTCACCTTTTTTTTAGTGAGAATATGCGGCGAAACCGGTGGCTTCTTATGTGTGGTTTTCCACATTGCTCACCAACATTCCAAAAAAAAATGATTTTTTTTACTGGCCAAATGAAAACAATTGAGTCAGTGTTAGCAAACAATAATTAAGAATAACGTTTTTTTGGGAGGTGGGCGCCTAGGCGTCCGGAGGCGTTTTCGAATTTGAGTAGAACGTGCATCTGGGATCTTGGCGCAGCCAATGGTAATGCGTGAATAATGAAATAGAGAGTACAAATTCAGCTACTTCTGTCGTGACAGATACGCTGCTAAGTGTTCAGGATGTTAGCGTCCATTTCGGCGGTATTATTGCTTTGGATGGCGTTTCGTTTGACATACCCGCAGGCCAAATCGTTGGTCTAATCGGCCCCAACGGTGCCGGTAAAACAACTTTGTTCAACTGTATCAGCCGGCTTTACAACGTAAATTCGGGCGATATTTTGTTCGAAGGAAAATCAATCCTTCAAAGCCCCATACATAAAATGAGTTCTATGGGAATTGGCCGTACGTTTCAGAATTTGGCGCTTTTTGCGAATTTAAGTGTGCTGGACAATGTTATGATTGGCGGTCATCCAACAGGTAAGACAGATTACGTAAGTAATGCGTTACATCTTCCCTGGACGCGGCGCGAGGAACGGGAGTTGCGCGATCGTGCGATGAGCGTTTTACGTTTTATGGGTCTTCAGGAAACAGCGTTGCAGCTCATTGGCGGTCTTCCCTTTGGAGTTCAAAAGCGATTAGAGATCGCGCGAGCTTTGATGAGCAAACCTAAGCTTCTGATGATGGACGAACCTGCTGGCGGCCTGAACCATAACGAACTTTCAGACCTTGTCGCGACTATTCGGAAGATACGGGATGAGTTCGGGACTACGGTCCTCTTGGTTGAGCACCATATGGGGCTGGTTATGGAAGTTTCTGAAAAAGTTGTCGCATTGAGTTTCGGTAAGAAGCTTGCTGAAGGTGCGCCACGCGAAATTCAGGAACATCCTGATGTAATTGAAGCGTATCTGGGGACGGGCAAGAAATGAGCAGGTTACTTGAAGTAAAAGGCTTGGAAGCTTCCTATGGCCCGACAAAAGCTCTGCATGGATTGGATTTCGGCCTCGAAGACGGTGGTGTAACAACAATTCTAGGTGCGAATGGTGCTGGAAAAACCACGACATTGCGCGCCATTAGCGGAATGGTGACCCGTAACGGTGAGATTACGCTCGGTGGCAAAGAATTGAGTTCCATGCGGCCGGCTGAAATAACGCGTGAAGGAATCGCACATGTTCCTGAAGGTCGGGGGACATTCGTGAGGATGTCAACGGAAGATAACCTGCAGCTGGGTGCTTATACGCGCAATGGAAAAGCGGAAATCGCAGAGGACATTGAGCGGGTTTATTCCTATTTTCCTATCTTGAAGCAGCGGCGAAACCAACAGGCAGGAACACTCAGCGGTGGTGAAGCACAAATGCTTGCTGTTGGTCGGGCTTTGATGTTGCGACCGAGATTGCTCTTGTTGGATGAGCCTTCTTTTGGATTGGCGCCTCTGATTGTTCAGGAGCTCTTCGAAATATTGAAGAAAATCAATTCTGAGGATGGCGTCAGCATGCTGCTGGTTGAGCAAAATGCGGCACTCGCACTTGAACTTGCTGATCACGCATATCTGCTGGAAACTGGCAACATCGTTATTTCAGGTACGTCAGAATCAATTCTTGAAAACGAGACCGTTCGCCGGTCCTATTTAGGGTATTAGGCAAGCTCCCATGGAACTATTTTTGCAACAAATACTCACAGGCATAGCAAATGGTGCAATTTACGCCTGTTTAGCACTTGCCGTAGTAATGATTTATCAAGCTATTGACCATTTCAATTTCGCTCAAGGCGAAATGGCGATGTTCAGTACATATATATGCTGGTCGATGATTGCTGTCGGTATTCCCTACTGGATTGCCTTTCTTCTCACAATTGTAATTTCCTTTACTGCAGGCGTTACAATTGAGCGGATTATCTTTAAGCCATTGCATAGTGCACCGGTTTTGAGCCATATCATTGTCTTTATTGGCCTGCTCGCTATTTTCAATAGTTTGGCCGGTGCGATTTGGGATCATACGATCAAGACCTTCCCGTCGCCGTTCCCGGAAGGATCCTTCGGTGGTCTTATTGGATTGCATGAAGTGGGAATGTTCTTTGTGACGCTCCTCCTGCTTGGCGCAATATTCTGCTTTTTTAAATACACCCGTATTGGAATGGCCATGCAGGCCGCCGCCGCAAATCCGGATTCTGCTGAACTTGTTGGTATCCGTGTCGGCTGGATGTTGGCGTTAGGTTGGGGCTTGGCAGCGGCGATTGGCGCAGTTGCAGGCATGATGATCGCTCCCATTGTGTTCCTGGATCCAAATATGATGCTAGGGATTTTGCTGTACGGCTTTGCCGCTGCTATCGTCGGCGGCATCACCAGCCCTGGCGGCGCGGTTGCGGGGGGCTTCCTTGTTGGGATCATTGAAAATCTCGCGGGCACCTATATTCCTGCTATCGGCAGTGAACTGAAATTGACGGTCGCTCTTGTTTTGATTGTGACGGTTCTTTTATTCAAACCGAACGGACTGTTTGGTAAATCCATTGTGACCAGGGTGTAGTAGCATGACGACGGAAGTAGAAACAAATACTGACCCTAGATTAACCGTTGGCGCTAAGATCAACATTAAATGGGTTGGCCTCTTTATTATATTGGGCATATTGCTGCCATTCGTTACTGAGGGCTATACATCCTTTCAGGCAACGCTGGTCATGATATATGCGATTGCCATATTAGGATTGAACCTGTTGACCGGATTTAACGGTCAGTTTTCTCTGGGCCATAGCGCTTTTTATGCAGTGGGCGCCTATACAGCAGCAATTCTGGTCTATCACTTGGATTGGCCGGTATATGTGACCATACCAATCGGCGGCGTTGTCTGTTTTGTTGCGGGATTCCTTTTCGGTTTGCCGGCACTACGGCTTGAAGGGTTGTATCTTGCTCTAGCGACGTTTGCGCTTGCGGTCGCCGTTCCGCAAATATTGAAATCTTCCCATCTGGAAGAATTGACCGGAGGCGTGCAAGGACTTGATATCTTTCGTCCGGATGTCCCTGCAATTCTGCCAATTAGTATGGATCAATGGTGGTATTTGATTACTTTCGGGATAATGCTTTTACTGTTTTGGGTAGCGTGGAACCTGATTAATAGTCGTTCCGGCCGAGCTATGATGGCAATTCGGGACAATCCCATTGCTGCTGCGTCTATGGGCATCAATACGTCTTTGTATAAATCTCTGACCTTTGGTGTGAGCGCATTTTATACTGGTATCGCTGGAGCGTTAAGTGCGATTGTCATCGAGTTTGTTGCGCCAGACAGCTTTACCTTCCAACTTTCCATCCTGCTATTTATTGGCTTAGTCGTTGGCGGAACCGGATCTATTTGGGGAGCTATATTTGGCGGATTGTTCATATTGATGGTGCCTAATATTGCAGAAGAAGTATCTACAGGCCTTTCTTATGCCGTATTTGGCGTTATCCTTATATTGGTGATTTATGTCATGCCCTCGGGAATAGCGGGTTTGGTAAACATACTGAGAGTTCGAATAAAGAAAATGTTCTGAATGCTCAGCAGCGTGCGTAGAGTGTAACCGTATAAAATACGGCAACTATAAACAGGAGGTACCAATGAATACCGGGAGAAAATTTACATTAGCCTTGGCAGCAGTCGCTGCTATTGGACTTGCGGCAGGCTCAGCTGTTGCTGAAAAGGCCTATGGACCAGGCGTTACAGATACCAGCATTAAGCTAGGTAATACAAATCCATATAGTGGCCCTGCAGCGGGTTATGGCACGATTGGTAAATCGATCAGTGCTTATTTTGACAAAGTGAATAAAGAAGGTGGCGTCAACGGGCGGACGATTGAATTTATCTCACTTGATGACGGCTACAGCCCCCCAAAAACTAAAGAGCAGACGCGAAAATTGGTTGAGCAGGATAAAGTTCTTCTGATTTTTCAGGGATTGGGCACGCCAACGAACTCTGCTGTTCACAACTACATGAACAAAAAGAAAGTTCCTCAGTTGTTTGTGGCAACAGGCGCAACAAAATGGGGGGATCCAGAAAATTTCCCTTGGACAATGGGTTGGCAGCCGAGCTACCAAACAGAAGGTAGATTGTTCGGTGCTTATATTATGGAAAATGTGAAGGACCCGAAAATTGGGATCCTGTATCAGAATGACGATTACGGCAAAGATTATGTCAAAGGTCTGAAGGATAAACTTGGTGATAAAGCAAGCGAATGGATCGTTGCAGAAGAAAGCTACGAAGTGACTGATCCGACCATTAGCTCGCAAATCATCAAGCTGAAAAATAGCGGCGCCAATGTTTTCTATAATGTATCGATACCAAAATTTGCAGCCCAGGCAATCAAAAAAGTGCGTGAGCTGGAATGGGATCCGGTCTTTTTGAACAATTCTGTTTCAAACTCTGTTGGTTCAGTTTACAAACCCGCCGGATTTGATAAATCAAAAGGTATCATTTCGCTTCAATATTATCAGGACCCGACTTCTCCTGATACACAGCAGACAGAAGCCTATGCGAAATGGAAAGCTTGGATGGAAGAGTATTATCCGGACGGCGATGTTTTGAATACTTTTAACGTTTATGGTTATCTCGTTGCTCAAACAATGGTGCAAGTTCTTGAGCAAGCCGGCGATAATTTAACTCGTGAAAATGTCATGAAGGAAGCCGCGAACCTCAATATGGAAATTGATATGTTCTTGCCGGGTGTATCTATCGAAACCAGCGCAACAGACTTCTATCCAATTGAGAAGATGATGCCGGTTCAGTTTAACGGTGAGCGCCTTGTTCCGATTGGTAAGGTGGTTTCTGCGAACTAGTATTTTTAATAATTCTCTGTAGTGAGAAAAAAGAAAAGGCAAAGGATATTCTCCTTTGCCTTTTTTATTGGCTCAAAATGCCCCTATTTGGTCGGGCTTAAAACAACTCTTCCTTTTACCTTCCCTGCCTGAAGATCCATTAGCGCATTATGTGCTTCATCCAATGGTCTTACCTCGTAAGGGATCGGTGCGACCTTTCCACCTTTTACAAGTTCCATCAATTCATGCATCTCTTCCAGCGTCCCGACATAGGATCCCTGGATAGTTCTCATCATTAAAGGCATCATGGCAAGGGATATGGGAAGTGAATCGCCGAACAAACCAACTGATACCAGATGCCCGCCTTTGCAAAGGCCGTTTATACCGAATTCTGTGGTTGCTGGTGCACCGACGAAATCGATTGCACCTTCGGCACCACCACCAGTCATTTCAATAAGTTTGGCAACTGCATCCGGATCACCATTATCGATGGTCTCATGCGCCCCGGATTGCCGGGCGATCGACCGTTTAGTCGCGTCAATATCGGCGACAATTATTTTTGCTTTTGTCACTGAAGAAGCGAAATGTACTGCCGATAAGCCCACGCCGCCAGCGCCAATAATGACAAGGGATTGATCTTCTCGCAGATGTGCGAGCTTTTTCAGGGCGCTATAAGCGGTCAGACCGGAGCAAGCGTATGTGCAGGCGAGTTCTGTCGGAACACCATCATAGGGGATAAGGTATTTTGAATGCGGGGCGATGACTTCATCTGCATAGCCGCCATTATATCGTGTTCCAACCGTTTGAGGTGCCATACAAAGAAGTTCGTCCCCTGCTTTGCACACTGAACATTCCCGACAGCCGATCCATGGAAAGACAATGCGCTTGTCACCGACTTCTACGCCTTCTGCATCGGGACCGAGCGCGACCACTTCACCAACGACCTCATGGCCCAAGGTAAAAGGCAGTGTCATACGTTGCAGCAAATCAAGCTTTTGTCCACCACCAAGATCAAAAAATCCTTCCCAAATATGGAGATCACTGTGGCAAACACCGCAAGCATCTACTTTAAGCAACACTTCTGTTCCTTGCGGTTCCGGAGTTGGATAATCTCTTGCTTCCAGCGGTTCTCCGAATTGGATAATTTGTTGGCTATGCATGGCTTTTCTCCCAAGTTGTTATCGTTTATTGATGTGGTTTCAAAACATGTCTCAGTTCTTTACAAAGCGGTCGCGTAATCGTCTCATCCCCTTTATCCAGCGGTCGTAATCCGCCGTTTTTCGCTGAATATAGTTGAGAACTTCAGGGTGCGGTAAGATAAGAAATTCTTCCTTATCAATTGTATTGATAACGCATTCTGCGAGCTGTTCGGGTTCTAAAATACCGTCCACACTGGCAACCGATCCCCCGCCTCTTGTAGCCATAGCAGTTCTTACAGACTGCGGACAGAGAACTGAAACACCAACACCCTTATCGCCATAGCGAATAGCCAATGTTTCGGCAAATGCTACTGCAGCATGTTTCGTGACAGAGTAAGTGGATGAATCTATTTGCGATAGCAGGCCAGCAGCAGAGGCCGTATTGATAAGATATCCCTGACCTCGAGCAACCATTTTGTCTACAACAGCACGTGCGGCGTAAACGTGTGCCATCACATGCAAATCCCAATTAAGCTGCCAAATATCGTTGTCTGCTTCCTCCCAACCATATCGAATTATACCGGCGTTTGAGCAAAAAATATCAATTGGCCCATGCGCGTTTTCCGCCAATTGAACTAAATTTTGAATGTCTGATTCCTGCGTGGCGTCACAAACAACAGCTAACCCGTTAACCTCATCGGCAACTTTCTGCAGCTCATTTTCCTGCACATCGGCAACCGTAATTCCAGCGGCCCCTTCAGATCTAAATCGGCGTGCGAGTTCTCGACCAATTCCACTCGCGCCCCCTGTGATGATTATATTTTTGTTTTGTACTTTCATAGTTCGGGTTATCCCTAATTCTTATTGTTTTTATGATGCTCATGGTAGCGGTTTTTCTTGATTGCTACCAGAGATTACGAGCTTCAAATACAGACTTTAGTAGAGCAGCATCATCAGACATGATGCCATCAACATTAAGGTCGAGGAGGCGGTTCATTTCTGATCGGTCGTTAATTGTCCAAACATGAACTTTTTGGCCCAGTTCATGTGCCTTGTCGATAAATGGTTTATCGATAAGGCGGATATTCCATTGGTGGGTTGGTATTTGCGCACATTTTGCAGGTGATTTTTTTGCTAAACCAGAAAACCCTGGAATTGTTAAGCTCGCCAAGCGTAGTTTTAGGACTTCCATCGGTCCCATTGAAGTGCAGACAGCGCCGTCAAAATGCTTTCGGATTTTGTTTAATCTCGCGCCTGAAAACGAACCAATGCACACACGATCTTCCGCTTTGCATTGCTTAACTGTTTCGGCAAGAGCTTGAACAGCTCTATCGGACTTCGGATCAATATTTACGCACAGATTTGGCCAAGCATTTAGAATATCAATAAGCTGAGGAATAGGCTCGCACCCGGACACCCTTGCTTGCTTAACTTGTGACCAGTTTAATTGGGAAACCTTGCCTTTCTCTGCAGTTACCCGATCCAATCGGTCGTCATGAAAAGCAATGAGAACACCATCTCGAGTAAGATGCACATCTGTTTCAATATAACGATAACCCAATGAAACCGCCGCTTCGAAGGCCGCCATAGTGTTTTCTGGTTGTTCGGCAGATGCGCCCCGATGAGCGATTGCAATTGGGCCGCTGGTATTCAGGTAAATTGAGTTAGAGAGGCCCATAATTAGCTTAAATCTTCCTTCTTGAAACCTTCCGAATGAGTACATACCTGTGCAGAAAGAGAAATTTACAGGAGATAGTTTATGTATACAAAATTTATGATAATCCCATTTGTGGCGGCAACAACATTTTCTTTTTCCGCCCTTGCTTCCTCAGTACCGCCGGCGAACTCTATGGCGCTTTCGGACGTACTTCAATCAGTGGAAAGGCAGTTTAGCCCAACTTACATTGATGAGGTGAATTGGGATGATGACGGTTACTGGGAAGTTGAATATGTGGACCAGTATGGATCAAAGAGAGAAATAAAAATCGATCCGATAACGGGCGATGTCCGAAAATGATTGTAGCTTTCAATCGATAAAATAGTTGGAAATTACGACTGCAGACGATTTGAATAAATATATCGCCCATCCCGCATTTCAGAAAAGTAATTTTTAACAGCGGGATGGGACACAGGTTTGCCACTGTCATCATCCAGAAGGTTTTGTTCCGAGACATAGGCTTCGTAAGTCGTTTGTTCATTTTCAGCAAATAGGTGGTAAAATGGCTGATCTTTTTTAGGCCGGACATTTTCTGGAATTGATTCCCACCATTCATCGGTATTGTTAAATGTTGGATCAACATCGTAAATTACGCCACGAAACGGATAAATTCTGTGTTTCACGATCTGTCCAATAGCGAATTTTGCGGCTTTCAATGTTCGATCCTTAGAAAAAGTACTCAAAAAATGACCCTTTATACCTATAGTAATGCACTTTACTGACGGGACAAGATCAATAAACAGGTTTATTCCTGACAAGAAGGAATTGTTGTTGCTAAAATTTAAATTCGCTCAAAGAATGCGACTTTTTTTGTCACCCCAGTATCGATCGCGTAATAGTCGCTTATAGAGTTTTCCCGTTGGTAATCTGGGAAGCTGCTCTTCAAAATCAATTGAACGTGGGCATTTTTGGCGTGAAAGATTTTGCAAGCAATATTCCATGAACTCTTCGGCCATTTCAGTGCTAGTTGGGACACCAGGCATTACCTGGACAACGGCTTTTACTTCTTCCCCAAAATCTTCATTTGGCACACCAAATACAGCGGCATCGGCAATCTTTGGATGCGTAATCAACAGGTTTTCGCATTCCTGCGGATAGATATTTACACCGCCGGAAACGATCATGAAAGTGGCGCGATCTGTTAGGTACAAAAAACCGTCGTCATCGATATATCCGACGTCACCAACCGTGCTCATTGTACCATCGGGAGACATGGATTCCCGGGTTCTTTCCGGGTCATTGAAATATTCGAATTCCGAGGCTGTCTTGAACCATACGGTGCCCGGAGTTCCTTTTGGACTTGGATTCATTTCCTCATCAAGGATATGCAAATCACCCAACAACACTTTGCCGACGGAGCCTTTATGGGCGAGCCATTCTTCGCTGTTGCATGCGGTGAAGCCCAATCCCTCGGTTGCACCATAATACTCATGTATGATCGGACCCCACCAGTCAATCATTTGCTCTTTAACTTGAATAGGACAGGGAGCGGCTGCATGTATGGCAATTTCCAGAGAGGAAAGATCAGCGTTGCTCTTTATCTCTTCAGGTAATTTCAACATTCGAGAGAACATTGTCGGGACCAATTGACTATGAGTTACTTGATACTTTTTAACCAACGACAAATATTGTTCCGGATCAAAATTCTCCATGATTATCGCTGTACCACCAAACCGGATACAAAAGTTCACGGCTGCTTGCGGGGCAGAGTGATAGAGCGGTGCCGGTGACAAATACACCATTCCTTCGCGATACTGCCATAACGACTGGAGGAACTCGTACAATGGAATTTGTTGAATGGGTGAATTGCCAACCGGCATGGGACGGAGAATTCCTTTTGGTTGACCGGTAGTTCCTGAAGAATAAAGCATTGAGAGTCCAAGTTGCTCATTCTCGCGAGGCTCGCTGGAAAAACCATCTGTTGCATCTTGCAAGTTCTTAAACGTATCGTCACTTTCTCCGTCGACGATTATTGCCATTTTAACATTTGGACAGAGTTTCAATGCTTCGGCGGCAACGCTCCTTTTCGCATCAGATGTAATCAGAATTTTCGACTCACTATTATTGATAATGTAAGCGAGTTCTTCTGCAGTTAAGTAGGAATTGACACAGGTATAGTAGAGGCCTGAGCGTTCACCAGCTCCGCAAGACTCAAAATAATAGGCGTTGTTCTCCATGAAGATGGAATAATGATCCTCTGAAACAAGCCCATGGTTTTCCAGCAGTCGGGCGAGTTTGTTAGCTCTCGCCTCATACGCTGCGTACGTAACCATTTCACCCGTATTCGCCATAATAAAGGCCGGCCTATTCGGGTGTTCCTGCGCGTGTTTTCCGGGATACATATTCCGCCCTCTTTTCGAGTTTTATTATTTATGTAGGACAAAGAATATGATCTCAGAGAAGTGACTTCAACAAGTTTATGTATCGCCTCAAGACACCGGGGGAGGTCCAAAACGATTGTCGCCCTCAGTGCCTTTAGAGACATACCAAAAAAGAAGTAAAAAGAATCCGATTATTGGTACAAGAAATAAAAGAATCCACCAACCGGATCTATCAGTATCATGAAGGCGCCTCACAGCAACAGCTAGGTTTGGCAAAAAAATTGCCAATAAAATTATAACGCTGAGAGGTGAGACGGACGCATCGTCAACAGCATTCAATCCAAGCATTGGGGCAATAACGACCGCATCAAGAATTCCGGCGATAAACATGATGATAAAAACAGCGAGAGCCCACCACCAATATTCCGGCCTCGCAGCTCTGCCAGAAAAATTTACATAGTTTGAAAGTACAGATTTTACAGCCCCTACCATTCCCATAATATCACTCCTTTAAATTCAGTTACTGGTTGTGGGCTATATTAATAGATATCCTTTCCGCCCGCTACAAAAATCAGCGTGGGGCTGTCCTTCATATGGGGGTTTTAACGGTATGGTTCTTTTCAAATAGGAGTACAATGAGAGAAAACTGAAGCGGGCTTTATGACTATACAAGAAGCAAAATCAGAAAACAGAATATTAGGCGGCGGTGATTTTTTTCTAATTGCGGCGGTTATTGCCTGGGGTGTCAATTTTCCCATTGCTAAATTTACGTTGTCCTACATGGAGCCGGTCGTATTTTCGGCCACAAGATATCTCGCGGCTTCACTGCTTCTCTTTATTATTTTGTTGGTGAGAAGGGAAGCCATTTCAATTAAGAAGCGAGAAGTTGGCTTACTCGTTATTATCGGCTTTTTTGGTATTACCTTGTTCCAAGGGGGGTGGGCCTATGGCCTCAATTTCACCAGTGCATCAAAAGCATCGATTTTAATAACAACGTCACCAATTTTTGGGGCACTGCTATCCGCAATAATGGGAAATCGACCCAGCCTAATGTCTTGGTGCGGTATAATCATCGCCTTCCTTGGCGTTGTGATTATAATTAACAATAGCCTTACCGAAATCGTCATTGATCATGGATCTATGTTAGGAGATTTACTGATTGTAGGTGCATCCTTAATGTGGGCTATTTACACTTTTATCTCAGCACCAATTGTATCCCGTCGCGGGCCACTTTTAGTCACAGCTTGGGCAATGCTGTTCGGTGCAGTTATTTTAAGTTTGGCCGGACATCAGGGGTTAATAGATCAAGATTGGAGCGGTATCACTTCAACGGGCTGGCTTGCATGGGCGGTAACATCTGTGTTTGGTGCTGCACTGGCTTTCGTGTGGTACTGTGCAGGGATTGTCCGGCTCGGTATAACGCGCGGCATGGTGTATAGTTTTTTTATTCCTGTTGTCGCCATTCTGACCTCGGTCCTGTTCTTTGGCGAAACACTTTCACTTGTACAGATATGCGGCGCGGTGGTTATCCTATTTGGAGTTATCCTGACCAGAGCCGGCTAGCAATCTAATAATCGGGCGTGTCGATCTCGATTACGTTGACATCTCCATCATTGCAAATATTGCGTATTGCCGGATCTTTTACCCTGTCAGTTACAAAGGTATCTACTTGAGTAAGTTTTCCCAGTTTGACTGAAGCGCGCCGTTCGTATTTTGTAGAGTCGGCAACAAGAATAACATGTCGCGCATTTTCGATTATAGCTTGTGCCACTTTAACCTCACGAAAATCGTAGTCGAGCAGGAATCCATCCAGATCAATTGCTGAGGCACCGATGACGGCATAGTCGACTTTAAACTGATTAATAAAATCAACGGCCGCCTCTCCAACAATACCGCCGTCCGACCGACGAACAACACCACCAGCAATTGCGACTTCAATCGACGGATAGAGCCGCAAACTATTTGCTACATTAATGTTGTTTGTAACCACCATCAGTCCAGTGTGATTTGTCAGAGCTTGCCCGACCGCTTCTGTTGTCGTCCCAATATTGATAAACAAGGAGGCGTTATTTGGGATAATTTGCGCGGTTGCCAGCCCTATTTTACGTTTCTCATCCGCAGCGATTTGGCGCCTCGCTTCATATTCTACATTCTCTTTTCCGTCTGGATAAATTGCACCGCCATGAAAACGAACAAGAACACGCCCATTACAAAGACTATTTAGGTCCATTCGAATTGTTTGAGGTGTAATATCGAAATGTGTCGCCAGTTCGTCCACAAGGACTCTACCTTTTGCTTTCGCTAAGTCGACGATCTCTGATTGTCGTTCACTTAAATACACGCATGTGCCTCCATCTGACGCCATTTCAAATTCAATTTAGGCATGTTCGAAAATGAATGAAAACAAAAAACGAAGATACTGTGAGAAATGATGCGCGTTCAGCACTTGTAAATTGGCAGTTACAACTAATTGTCGACCAATTTTCTTGCCATTTTTACATCATTGCGATGGGTGGACAGGTACAAAAATCTTTTCCCGACGCCATTACTGAGTTTGTACCAAAATCGATAAAAAGGATGCAGTAGTTTCGTCACGCCAGTAATTTTTGATTGCTTATCAAATCGATCGTCGCCGATTGTTGACGGACTTATGAGATCGGGCGTGGCGGGAGAAGGGTGAATGAGGAATGTATCGAGCCTCGTTTCCCATGCGCGGCTATGGACAATATCCACAGGAACCCAGTTTTTCTGCATAAATCCTAAAAGTGTTTTTGCTGCTTTTTGAGTTAACATATAGGCGTAAGCGCCGCTTGGGGAGGTCGGCACTCTCACAATGGAATATTGATGTCTTAACTTGAGAAGAGGACGAAATCCGATATCGAAAACTTTGCCATGCCCGACAAAACGGATGAGATCCCAGGGTAAATTAGTGTTATGAATGTCTTCAAGAAGGTCCTTTAGATTATCTTCTACAAAGACATCATCTTCGAAAACGATGGCAGAAGATATATTCTCATTTATCATTTTTTCGTAAATTTTTCGATGAGAAAGAGAGCATCCAATTTCACCATGTCCGAGGTCCTTTGCAAAATACCGCCGCCTTTTTTCTCCATCATAGTCAGGCAAATTCTTGATATCCAAAGCATAGCCATCGACTGCCTCAATAAAGACAGGGGAAATACCTACTTTGCCAAGGCGTTCGATCATGTCTGATCGACGATGCGTATCTTTGCATCGATTAATAACAAATACCGGTGGAAGGATTTCATTATCAGGTTCAGGCAAGTTTGATTGTATCCCTTATGTAGCAAGCATGTTTGTAGGAAATAGGAAGCAATTATACAAGGGTGCTGGAACTTGTTGCTTATGAAACATCATCTATTTCCTGAACCTTCGAAGCGAGCTGGTGAAGGTATTTATCCTTAACTTCCATTTCTTCAAGATGCGCAATTGTATTCATGAGATATTCGCGGCAAGTCCCAAGATGGCCTTCGCCTGTTGCAAGTAATTTTGCCGTGGCTTCCATATCCAATTTGTCAATATATCTGGGATGGTGCCTGTTCATTACGAACGTTAACCCGGATACCGTTTTATGAGGTAATTTCATGCGAACCATTTTCGCATCATAAGATCCGGAAATCATCTCACGCATCCACAGAATTTCCGTCTCACTTTCTATTTTTTTAGATTCTATTCGAAAGGCCCGACCATTGCAGGACCCGCCTCGATCAAGGGCCAGCATCAATCCTGGTCTTTCTTTGCTACCACGTCCGATTGAAGACTGCAGACAAAATCTCCGCCGATATCCAAAAAGTCGAGCAGGCTGACAATCTACATAATGAAATGCCGGATTCCAAAGTAACGACCCGTATCCGAAAACCCAGAGATCCTGACCTTGAGCGTGATGCGCAAGATATTCGTGCCGTGTCGCTTCACGTTCATCATGGCTCAGGGCATGGAAGGGGCCATGTTTACGTGCTTCACGGATAAGCTCTTCCACTCTTTCACGGTTAAATTCTTCTCGGATCAGCATCTTCGTCACTTTACTTTGCAAATTACATCCTGATAGGCTCTAAATATAAGGCGAGCATTTACAGGAATTAGGTTGGATAGAAGTAATGCTGAAGAATATTTTAAAAAATGTCCAAAGGCCAGATATTGATTTTGCCGGTTTAAAAAAACCGCGAAAACCGAATAGTTACCTAATGTGTCCTCGGGATTATTGCCTTTACCCTGGGAAAGACGTGAGTCCTGAATTCAATATACCGGCGCAACAGTTGGCTCATTTGTTTGAAAAAATGGCTCTTGCTCAGGATAGAACCGAAAAAATAAGTGAAACCGACAAGCAAGGTGACGTTCAGATGGATTTTGTTCAGTATTCTGCGTTGATTGGGTATCCGGACACCATCACCGTCAGATTTATTGAATTAACAGATGAAACGTCAACGTTGGCGATTTTTAGTCGCGCTCACTACGGATATAGAGATTTCAATGTAAATGAAAACCGTATCAAAAATTGGATGGAAAAACTTCGATCATCTCTTTAGGCAAAAATTTTGTGTTTTTGTAGCTCCTCATAATAGGGCATTTGAGCGGCAAGCAGTAGTTCCTGATCAGTCGTAAGTTCCACCTCTTTTGCTTGATACGGTGCGAATCCAGTTGTGGCATTTACTGAGGCGTACCAATGCTCTGCCCAAACACCATCTTCCTCGCGCCGTCCAGCTGGCCATTTGAGCATTTGAGACTGCCAGGGGATTTCAAGCAATTTACATAATTCTGGCAACATGCGTTGTGGATCTTTCAAGATATCTTCGGCCTCTACCACTATCGGAGTGTCGTCGGATAAATCTTGTAAGGTGTTGAAAATCTCCAATTGCCTTTTTATACCGATATCATCTGTAGAAATTTGATCCCACTTTGCTGCATAAGAGGCAATCACAAGCCGGGGATCTCGAATAAGAAAACAGTTTTTGTGGGACAGGAAATTTTCAAAATCTATTTCCGGCAATATGTGATGAGTCATATGCTTTATATAAAGCAGCTCTGTCTCTGGTATCGGGGGCCCGTTCAATTTGGATATGACTTCTCGCCATGAATTAGGTTGGCTTGCAATAACGGCATCGCGCATGGGGTGCTGTAACCCGGTTTCTGCGAGGTAATAGGCGTAGAAGGGTTCATCTATGCCGCGACAATCTGATCTATTCCCAAAGGAACGCATCATTGCCGTGGATATATTTCTCGGGCCCGACCACATGGATATTCGGGTAGTTTTGTCCGCTGTGCTCATTGATTACAATCTTGTTGACATATTTTATGAATTACAGCGGACAATTGTCTGTGCCTATAGACCCAAAATCAGCTTCGCCATGATATTTCGCTGAATCTCGTTTGATCCACCGTAAATTGACACCTTCCTTGCATTAAAATAGCGAGGCGCGACGCCGCTGGCATAATCTTCACCAATTGGTTCTTCATTCTGCCCAGGATATAGAGGTGTGAAGGGCGTTGAATAAGTACCAACAGCTTCTAATGCCAAGGCAACAACTTCCTGATACAAGTCTGTGCCCCGGCATTTTAGCAACGAAGATTCAGGACCCATATTCTGACCTGAAGATAATTTGCTCAGGATACGAAGTTCCGTCATTTCAAGCGATTGGATGGCAACTTCAAGTTTTGCAAGTTTCGCAACAAATGCCGGGTTTCGGATCATCGGCTCTTCACCATCGATCTCTTTGGCCGCAATGGTGCGGATTTTCCCGATACCGCGCTTTAGCCTGCCGGCATAGGCGCTTCCACGTTCGAATTCGAGAAGGTATTTGGCGTAAGTCCAGCCTTTGTTCACGTCGCCAATCAAGTTTTCCTTCGGAACTTTTACGTCGTTGAAGAATACTTGATTTACTTCCTGTGCACCGGTTACCGGCAGATCAATTGTTTGGATAGGGTCAACACTGACGCCTTCCGATTTCATATCAATCAGGAGAAACGAAATACCTTCTTGTCTTTTTCCTTCAGAAGAGGTTCGTACAAGGCAGAAAATCCAATCGGCATATTGCGCTAATGTTGTCCAGATCTTTGAGCCATTGCAGAGGAAATGATCCCCTTTATCTTCCGCCTTCATCTGCAAGCTAGCAAGGTCGGAGCCTGAGCCTGGTTCAGAGTATCCCTGACACCACCAGACGTTGGTTTCGAGCATATCCGGCAGGAAGCGTTTTTTCTGTTCGTCACTGCCGAACTTCATAATCACGGGCGCGCACATGCTCGGCCCAAAGGGAATAACACCAGGCGCGTTAGCGTTTGCCATTTCTGTTTGAAAAATATATTTCTGCGTTGCTGTCCAACCGGGACCTCCGTATTCCACCGGCCAATCCGGGGCAAGCCAGCCTTTTTTTGCCAGTGCTTTTTGCCACCTGACATGATCATCTTTTGGCAGGTAACTATTCCTGTTCTCGGCCATTTTGGTTTTGAGGTCGTCATCAAAATCATCTTCCAGAAATTGAATGACTTCGTTGCGAAAAGCATTGTCTTCTGCGGTGAATGAAAGGTCCATGGGTTCTCTCTGTTTTATTTTTTTTCATTGGCGCGTTGTTCACGTAAATTGTAACATCATATATAGGGCAGTTTGCAAGATCGTTTTAACAAAAGATACTACGGGACAAAAATAAATGAAAAAAACCGTCAAACAACTCGTTCAAGAAGCGAATAGCCAGATAGAAACATTGTCGATTGACCAGGCCCTTGATTTACATGGTAAGGACGGAGTGACGTTTGTGGATATTCGTGATATCCGGGAATTGGAACGTGAAGGACAAGTTCCTGGAGCTGTTCACGCACCGCGCGGTATGTTGGAATTCTGGGTGGACCCGGAAAGCCCGTATCACAGAGATCTGTTTGCCAGTGGGAACCGGTTTGTATTTTTCTGTGCAGCTGGTTGGCGGTCTGCATTGGCGACACGTGCTGTACAAGAAATGGGCCTAGAAAATGTATGCCATATTGATGGCGGGTTTGGCGCCTGGAAAGAAGCTGAAGGGGCTATTGAGGAACGAAAACCCCGCAGCTAGAAATTTGTCGCGGTAGGATCAATTTTGGGTTTCGGTTTTCTCAAAAAAATTCCGGAGTAAGCAGATGAGCAGCACCGATCATGAAAAGGGCAGCAATCCACTAGCTTAAATGCGTCGTGGCCCAATTTCGAGACCAATGGTGGTTGATATTTTCTATTGCCTCATGGGGCGTATGACATTGAACATGATAAACTGGTGGCATAATCGTTTTCCGCCGCCGCCGTGAAGTCTGATGCAAAAAACCGGAAGTAGGATGTTTTTGGACGACCCAGGTCGTGAATTGCCCCGGACCGCCCGAGTTAAAATTCGACTTTTGCCGTTGATCTGTCATCCGTTGAGCTCAATGATGATGCCCGGTTGCTTCTTTTGCGGTCAGTGAAACACTTACCGGATGTTTGGAAAGTTTGTCGAGCGCTGCTTTCATATCTTCTATCAGAAGATCGGCGAGATCTCGGCTCACACCATGCCGTACCAGTATTCTTTGTATGGCCAGTTTTTCCATGTTTGACGGAAGGGTGTAGGCAGGAACCTGCCATCCCCGGGTCCGGAGCTGGTCCGCAAAATCAAATAGGTTCCAAGTAACATCGCTACTACTTTTTAGCTGCCAGCAAAGGCCCGGAATTCCGCCTTTACCATCATAAATAATTTCGAAAGGGCCAAGCGCACTGATTTCAGTCGCGAGATGAGCTGCAACATTGTAACAAGCATCGTGAATCTTACGATATCCATCCTTGCCGAGCCTCAGAAAGTTATAATATTGACAGGCAACTTCACCGCCGGGGCGCGAAAAATTCAAGGCGAATGTTGGCATATTACCGCCCAAATAATTGACATCAAAAACAAGGTCCTTCGGAAGGTCCTGGGTCTCCCGCCAAATTATCCAACCAACACCCAAAGGCGCTAGTCCGAATTTATGACCTGAAGCATTAATTGACCTTACCCTTGGTAGCCTGAAATCCCAGACAAGTTCAGGATCACAAAAAGGGGCAAGGAAGCCACCGCTGGCGCCATCCACATGAATGGGGATGTCTAGGCCCGTACGCGCTTGCAAGTCGTCGAGCGCTGCTGCTATCTCGGCGACTGGCTCATATTGACAGGTAAAGGTCACTCCTAAAGTTGGGACAACTCCAATGGTATTTTCGTCGCATCTTTTAAGGACTTCTTCGTCGGTCATTAACAACCGGCCTTCTTCCATTGGTATTTCCCGTAGTTCTATGTCCCAATATCTTGCGAACTTGTGCCAGCATACCTGAACAGGCCCGGTGACCAAATTGGGGCGATCTGTCGGCTTTCCCTCTGCTTCGCGTTTGGCGCGCCAGTTCCACTTCATCGCCATTCCGCCAAGCATGGCTGCCTCACTTGATCCTGTAGTCGAACAACCAACCGTGTCGGCAGAAACCGGGGAATTCCATAAATCCGCAAGCATGTGAACGCAACGCGCTTCAAGCTCAGCAGATTGTGGATATTCATCCTTGTCGATCATATTTTTACCGATGCATTCATTCATCAAGTCATGAACGTGCGGTTCAACCCAAGTTTGACAAAATGTCGCGAGATTTTGTCGCGAATTCCCATCAAGAAGAAGTTCATCGTGAATTATCTGAAACACCTGCTGTGGGTCATTTTCCTCGTCCGGTATCCGATATTTGGGCATTGAGACCGGCAGCGTCGATGACGCATATATATCGTCAAACAGATTGGGTCGAATATCATCCTTCGAATGAACCGCCATCTAAATCTCCTATTATCAGCCGCAAAAAAAAGGGTAGCAGATGCTACCCTTAATCTTCGCGTGAGTTAATACTATTTCTTCTTGCCAAATAAGCTGCCCGCTGCATCCAGAAGCCCTTTAACCGCTTCTTTGTCACCGCTTTTAGCGCCTTTGAGAGCATCTTTCAGTCCGTCGCCGGATCCTTTCGCGCCATCTAAAAGATCTTTAACGCCGTCCGGGTTAGTCACGTTTTTGAGGACACCTTTTAGATCTGGTGCGAACTTGAGATTATCCCATGAACCTGACACATTAATTGGAATGGCAAGGCCGGATTTCTCGGTACCTCCTTGACCTTCTGTTGTGGCCACCAACTTAGGCTCAATACGGTAATTCAATGTTTTTGGCGGTAATTCGACAGTGCCTTCGCCAGAAAGACGAATAAATGGATTGAACATTGTTAAATCATTGTTGGTCAGAATTCCGTTTTTTATATCAAACGTACCCGACAATTCGGCGAAATCTGTTTTCTGGGCTTCTCCGCTATCGGTGAAGGCCGTTGCGACATTACGCGCCATGGCCGCCAGGTTGATGCCGGAAATGGACCCGTCCTCAAACAATATTTGACCCTCTCCGTTCAATGCATTTACCATTTCTGCTTGGGACTTACCCACTGTCGTGGTGTCAATTTGTACGAGACCTTTGCCAGAAAGCTTCTTGAAATCAGCTGCATCCGTCAGAAGTGGCTGAAGCTGGACATTTTCAATCGTAAATGAATTGGATATTTTTAGGGTTGGATTTGTTGCATCAACGCGTATGTTTCCTCTACCGCTTCCATCATACAAATTCAGTTCAGTTAAACCAACATCCAGAATACCGTTCTTAAGCGTTGTCGCTAGAGCACTACTGCCGATTTTAATTTTTTTGATGAGGATTTCCTGGACAGATAAATCAAACTTAGCGTTCAGGTTGTTGAGGCCATCAAGGTCGATCGGTGTGGAATCCCATTTTTCACTAGTTGGAGATGTGGATTGTGATTGCTGTGAGGCCGCGGTTGTTTCCTGATCTTCGGCAGCTAAATAGGGATTGAGGTCTAAGGTCTCCAGAGCTAATTTTCCTGTTATGTCAGGAACCTTGCCGCTAAGATCTACTGAAAAATCTCCAACGCCATTTATTTTATCAAATACAATGGTTGCGCTGGTGAAGCTGTATTTAGAGGAATTAACACCTACTTTTCCGCTGATATTGAGAGGGCCAAACCCGTCTCCTTCTGCTTTAATGGGCTGGCCTACCCAAGCCGCAAGTTGGCGAACAGAGGGAATGTCCAAAATAGTATCGCCACCCAAAACGAGAGGATCTAGCGTTGTCACCGCGCCATCATATTTCAGGCTGATGTTTTTGGACGTCATATTGAAGTTTGTTGTCGTGTCGCGATTTTCAAGAATAGCGCGAAGCGCCCCAACTTTAACGTCTATGTCGGTTTTCTCCTGGTTCCAGACAGCGCTTCCTTTTGCCTCAAAAGACTCATCTAGTCCGGCGAGTAATATATTTAAATTTACATCGGCCAATTCAATTTTTGTGTCAGATTTCTGATCTATATAGCTGACAGAACCGTCAACAATACGGACGTCACCAAGGTTTAAATCAGATATGCCGAGATCCATGGAGTCTGATTCTGTGTCGCTCTTTGCGGTTTCCGTAGCTGTATTTTCTTTTTTCTGATTTGCATCAAATATCCAGTTTGCCTTGCCGTTTTCGTCAATCTCCAGGTTAATTACAGGTTTTGTTAATACAAATTCATCTACCTGTATTCGGCCACTTAACAATGGAAGTAGGTCCAGTTCGAGAACGAGGCTGTCGATGGTGGCCATTTTTGCAGCCACTGCGCCGCTCGCATTACTAAATGAGACTTCGGACGCTTTGACACCAAGTGTGGGGAAAATTGAAAGGCTAAAATCACCGTCAATAGCCAACTCCCGGCCAGTGGCATCATTGGCGGCTGTTACCAATTCTTGCTTAACGCGATCAATCGGGACAATAAAAGGCAATGCAACAGCTGCGGCTACGATAATGACAACAAGCGATACCAAGGCAATTATAGCTTTTTTCATGGCAGGTCTTTCTGTCTCTTTCTTTTGAACGTTAGGCTTCAGTGGAATAATGCCATATATTTAGTTAGATGACAGGAAAAGTTAAACTATTTTTGTGTCACAATTTAGCCGTTATAATTGATAGACTGATGGCTTCCGGAGTGCTTTGAATTTTTAACCAGCTGGATTTCCCATGAAGTGGATTGCTGTTGCGATTACCTTGGTTTTTATACAGGGTTTTGATCGTTTAGTTGAGGCGGCGGAGGTTGATGTTCAGCTTGTTTTGGCAATAGATGTTTCTTCCAGCGTAAGTTGGGATGAATATGGATTGCAGATGCAGGGTGTCGCATCGGCATTTAGGGATGAACTCGTCATCGAGGCAATACAATCCGGGCCAACTGGGCGCATTAGTGTGGCAGTCACACAGTGGGCGGGCCTTGGGCAACAGCAAACCGTATTGTCTTGGCGTGTTATTTCAAGTCCGGAAGAAGCTGCAGCAATGGCAGATGACTTAGGCTTGATTTCCAGGGCTTTTCCGTACGGCGGCACTGCCATTGCCGAAGCTTTGGACCATGCATATGCGCTATTTTCCAGAGACGTAAATATATCGCAGCGTCAAGTGATAGACATATCCGGCGATGGCAAGGTCTCAATAGGAGCATCTCCTGATGCCACTCGCAACAAGATTGTAAACAAGGGGGCAATCATTAACGGGTTACCCATTTTGGACAGCGCAAAGGACCTGGAGAGCTACTATCAAGAGCATGTGATCGGGGGAATAGGCGCATTTACAGAAATCGCGGAATCATTCGACGATTTTTCCAGAGCGATTGCCGAAAAACTGGCTCGTGAAATCAGAAGTACCTGGCAGGGTGTATAGTTCTTGAAAAAATCCAGTTGTTCCTACCCTGGACGGGTGAGAGAAAACGTGTTTTCAACATAGCAGTAATCCATATAGCCTAACCGCGCCAATGGTTGGTATTTTGCCATATCCACCATACCGTCTGTAATAACGTCATCGCTGATATGAATGCCAACCACTTGCCCCATCAACATACTGTTTTTATGATTTGGATCGTTTGTCGGTAATTCAATCGTTTGCCAATAGACGCATTCCAAATGGGCGGCGCATTCTTTGACCCGGGGCGGTTTAACCAGTTCTGATGGAGTCGGTGTTAGACCGGCCAGCTCAAACTCATCGACAGCCCGCGGCGCCATCGCCGATGTCGTGTTCATGCTGTCCCGGATGTCATATGTCACCATATTGCAGACAAACTCTTTCGTTCTTTCGATATTGTGCAACGTATCTTTTGCACCTCCTTCGGAATGGGTGCCATTTATTCCCATTGCAACCATTGGAGGGTTTTCTGCCATTGCATTGAAAAAACTAAAGGGAGCCAAATTTAGTCCACCCGCTTCGTCTAGGCTGCTAATCCATCCAATAGGGCGGGGTGCAATAATAGCTTTCAATGGCCCATGCTTCAGTCCATGTGGCTCGGATGGTTTATAAAACATACAGTTCTCCAATATTACATTTTGCGCGCCAGCTATTTCTTTGAAACCTATCGCGCCAACCCTGTGGAGGCAAGCCGCTAATTATTTCTTTATTTGTCAGCGGGCTTGTGATAAATCGGCTGAATGGCATATGAAACAATCATACGACGACGACGAGCCGACGCAAGTTACCGCGCCGCCGCTTGATATTGCCTAATCTTCCTTGAACGAATTATTCGCGACGATTTAGGTGCTCCAAGAGGCCTACTTCCCAGACAGTTTGGAAATTGGAAAATCGTCATGCCACAAATAATTCACGAACGGCCAGAAGATGCCGCACAAATAGAGCCACTATTGGAAAAATGCTTTGGTCCGGAGCGGTTCAAGAAAACAGCATATAAAATTCGGAAGAAACTTAAGCCGATTCCTGAATTGAGTTTCGTCATAGAGGAAAGTGAAAAACTTCTAGCGACAATTCGATACTGGCCCATAACGATTGGAATAGATACCAATGCTCTACTCCTCGGTCCAATAGCTGTTGATCCAGAACGCCAGGGTGAAGGGTTAGGTGTATCGCTTATACAAAAAAGCCTTCAGGTAGCTCAAGGTCTTGGCCATCAAATAGTTATACTGGTCGGGGATCCGGAATATTACGAACAATTTGGTTTCTTCAGCGCGACAAAATGTAATCTCTCAATGCCGGGCCCTGTGGAAGATCGGCGTTTTCTGGTCAGAGAATTAATACCAGATAGCTTATTTGGAGTTTCGGGAACTGTAGCCGGCGGTACTATTGGTGGCAAGCCAGCAGGTCGAATTGCCTCCCTGCAGGAAACATCACACAAAATCGATAAACTAGCGCCCCTCGCGCCACCAGCCGAGACATAAAAATGCCATCGCTAAAATTAACCCAAGCAGCGGTGGTAACAATGCTTGTCGCTTGTAACCAGTCACTTCGAAATTTTCATTAGATCTAAGCCCCATCCAGAAAGTTGAAGCCTGGTTGCTCTTGGGCTTTGTTCTTCGAAAATCTGGCAGCCCTTGTTCAGTCAACCATCGGACTCCACCGCCAGTGGCTTTCGCGACGGGTATAATTTTGTCAGCCGTCGCTCGTAAGTCGTGAAGTTCTTTTGGATTGAGAATACCCACTGCAATGAGAGATTTTTGGTCGTCATGTTGTAATTTATAGAGGCCGCTGGTAGTTATTGGTGTAATTCCGGTTTGGATACCTGAACCGCTTGGTGAAAGGGCAACGAGGGACTTGTTCCCTTCGGGGTCGGTCACAGTGATGGTAGCCGGAAGTTCTTCCAGAGATTGACGGTGAAGGACCAGATTATCCCCCTCTACAATCGCAGACAGCTGCTCTTCTTCAAGCTCCGGTTCTTTCATGAGCCAGTGAGAAACGCGTCGCAGCAATTCGGATTGTGGTCCGCCGCCTTCAAAGCCACGGCCCCATAACCATGCATGATCGGAAAGAAGCTGTGCCACCCGGCCATTTAAACGCTTTTCGAGTATGAGCAAGGGTTGATCATCCGGGCCGGTCATGAGCGTTTGGCCGGCAAGCGCCTCTGCTTCAATCATCCGAAACCAGCGTCCCCATTCAGGACTGCCTTCCTTGTCACTTTTCAGCTGTCCGGTAACAGGATGTCTTTTACCAATATCACTCACCGCTGGTACGTATCCTTCGTTGAAAACATATCCTGTTGGCCGCCCGGGCAATACATCTGACAAAGGTGTTCTGTACAAGCTTAATGCTGTTGCGAAAGCAGGCCCTGCGGCTTCCAGCAAGGCCCCACCTTCTTCGACATATTGGGAAATGTTTCGAAGGTAAGTAGAGGGAAGCACACCGCGGCGTCTGTAACGGTCAAAAATTATCAAATCAAAGTCATTCAGTTTTTTTTCAAACAGGTCTCGAATTGGAAAGGGAATGAGGGATAATTCCGTAATCGGCGTACCATCTTGTTTTTCCGGCGGTCGTAAAATCGTAAAGTGAACAAGATCGACAGAAGGGTCCGATTTTAGGATGTTACGCCAACCCCGTTCTCCCATATGCGGTTCTCCGGAAACCAGCAATACCTGAAGCCTATCTCGTACCCCGTTGATCGTAACGTATGCTGTATTGTTTTTTTCAGTCAGTTCACCCTCCAGCGGATCAACCGAAATCTCTACAAAATTCTTTCCTCCGTGTGACAGCGAAAGTTCAATTTCGATATCTTCTCCAATCTGGGCTAGGCGGTTTTGCATTAATTCTCCGTCCAGCCTGACTGAAAGTTTGGCAGTTGCGATAGGATTTTTAACACCGAAATCCTCCACATTTACAACCAGAGTGATCGGCTGATTAACGATGCCAAAAGCCGGAGCTTTAACAAGCCGCAGCACGCGATCCTTTTCATCTTTTTCACCAGAAAGCAAAAAATGCACAGGCCCCTCTGATTTTGAAAGACCTTCAATATTTGGGATATCGTGAATTTGGCCGTCAGTGATCATTATCGTTGCGGCGATACGATCTGGCGGAATATTTTTTAACGCATCGTGCCGTGACGAAAACAAAAGTGATCCATTTTCGGCTCTTGAAGTTGAACTCACTTTGTTCTTAACAACAACTGTTTCAACTTGGAGGTTATCAAAGGATTCAAGCTGTTTTTTTAAATTTGTATAGGATTCCGTCGTGACTTCTTTTCGTTGACCGATGCGTTGACTGTCACTTTCATCAACAATTATGAGGGCAACGTCTTCAAGGTAATCCCTCTTTTCAGCAAGCAGGACAGGATTTGCTAGCATAAGGATAAGAAGCGCAAGAAGCCCTCCCCGCCAAGCAGATCCACGTGCATTCCGCCAAATCCCAAATGCTAAGATTGCAGCCGATAATATGGCTAATCCAGCTAACCATCCGATGGGAACATTTGGGCTTATATCCAAGCTGTAGACCAGGTTTGCTTGCTTCACTGACCCAACCTTTCCAGAATGGCCGGTACATGCACCTGATCCGCTTTATAGTTGCCGGTGAGTGTATACATCACTAAATTAATGCCAAAACGAAAAGCCATCTCACGTTGTCTCTCATCGCCAGATGCGATTGCTGCCAATGGTTTTCCGTTCTCACCAACAGCCCAAGCAGCTGCCCAATCATTGCTTCCAATGAGTACAGACGCGACACCATCATTACCTTGCTTTTCCGCAGTATCTTCCACCCATAATTCTCCATTGGGATATCTTCCTGGAAAATTTTGCATCAAATAAAAGGAACGCGTTAAAACATGGTCGATTGGTACGGGCTGCAGGCGAGGTATATCCAGTTTTGAAAGAAGTTGGCGCAATCGGATATTTTCTGGGCTGTTAAACAGATCGGCCCCGAAACCCCCAACAGAATTTTGGTTGCGTGTATCAAACAGTACCGTTCCACCACCTTTGATGTAATTGTTCAGTTTCGAAAGCGCAGAGCTGGAAAGCAGCGGAAAGTCACTGGTTACGGGCCAATAGATGACCGGATAGAAAACCAGGTCATCTTGTTCGATATCAAGGGGCAAGGGAGATTTTGCTTCGACAGATGTGCGGCGTCGTAATTCAGCGGCGAGTCCCGTCAGTCCGGCTCTACTCATCGCGTCAATTCTATCGTTGTTGGTAAGAATATATCCAAGCCGGGTATCCAAAGTTGCGGCCAATACTTTCTCTTCTGCGGTCATATTGGCTTCTTGAGCAGTACTATTAGGTAGATACCCAAAATAGCCGGCACTGACAGCGAGTAGAATTAAAGCGGAGGTTGTTACTGGGCGTCGACCGGGAAGCTTTCCCTGCAAGTACAGGGAAATTATCTGATCGACAAGAACCAGAAAAATCGCCAGGAGCAATATTGGAGTTGATAGATCAACAACCTCTTTACTGTCAAAAGGCTTAACTTCTGCGTCAAATGTAGTTGGGTCGATGACCTTATAATTTGTATTTTCTTGCCCAACATTGACAGCAATTTTGTAATCTTCGTTGCCATAGAATCCTGGAGGATGTTCAGCATTCAGCGACATTTCTTTTAATGAACCTGTGTCCAAGGGCTCCGCCGCGCCAACGTCTAAGCTCAGATCACCAAATCCATTTAGAATTTGATAAGGCGGCAGGCTTTTGTTCTGGCCAGTGTTTTCTGTCGTAAACTGACCCAAGTTTCCGATTTCTCTAAGCATCTCTACAAACAGTCCTGAAATTGCGAGATCTGACCAATCAGGCGTTGCTGTAATGTGAAATAATACAAGCCACCCCATCCCGCGTTTTTGCGCTGTAACGAGAGGCGTGCCATCTTCCAACTGTGCCCATGTTCTGTCCAGGAGGTCAGGCGAAGGATTTGCCAATACTTGTTTCATGACTTTGATGTCATCCGGTATTTCAAGTACTTTAAAGGGACTGTGATCCGGTATCTTGCCAAGTTCCGCTGGTTTAGCCCAAGACATTGCCCCTTCTAAATTTCGATTTCCAGATCTTAACTCAACCGGAACTAAAGCAGTGTCAGCATTTGCAAGTTTTGGTCCGGCAAATCTGATGAGAACACCCCCGTTATCAATCCAGGATTCTAATGACCCTTCAATGTTTTCTGAGAGATTTCCAGTGTCACCGAGAGCGATCATTGAAACGTCTTTTGCGATCAATTCCTCCAACGGCATTTTGTCAATATCGAAATAGGGAATGAGGGCTTGCGTAAGATAATGGTTTTCCGTCAACAGAGGCTGATCGACGGAGGTAAGTGTAGCGCTGACTAGGCCAATTTGCCGACGATGCCATCTGTGATCCAAAAGAAAAACAGAACCCGCGTTTTCAGCATCCTTAATTTCAATTCGACTAATGTCGTTTCGAATATCGTTGGGTATGTTTAAAGTAACAAAAGTACTGCCCGTCGAAAAATCCGTTGCTATCGTTTCGGAAGCGAGGATCTTCCCGTCCAGTGTTTGTGCCGATAAAGTGCCACTAAATAATTGCGTGCCATTTGTTGTATAAAGCGGAATTTCCATCGTTTCACCAGAAATTTTAGGGGTCCCGATGAGCGGTGGTCGCTGAATGGCGTCGTGTTGAAATATTGTAAGTGGGCCAATTTCCGTCAGTGCTGTAAAGAATTCTACAAGACCTGCTTCATCTTTATCCTGCATAACACCGCTGGATAACCAGATAAATTCAGGATCTTCCAAGGAATTTAGGTGCGGTATCAAGCTCAAAAGCTGGCTTCTATTTGAGGGCCAGGATTTGGGTAGAATGGAAAATGAAACACCTAATGCTTCTTTTTCAGACAATGGCCGTAAAGTTGGCTTGACGCCTTTGACCGACTGTGCGGTTGTGACAACATATATCTGGCGCTGCTCTCGTGTAATATCAGTTATGAGTGCGCCGAACGTTGCTTTGATTTCCGTCCAATTGTTCGCCGCACTCCATCCGTCATCAATAATAAATACGGCAGGACCGTTTCTATCGTGATGCTCAGGCAGATTTATGAAGGGGCCGGCTAATGCGAAAATGATTAGTGCCGTGATCAGTAATCTGAGGAGAAGTAGCCACCAGGGTGTGGTCGCCGAACTTTGTTCTTCTTTCTTCAATTGGTACAAAAATTGAATGGCAGGAAAAGTAATGGTTTTCGGTTTCGGGGGAACCAAACGCAATAACCACCAAATAACCGGCAGTGCCAGCAACGCGGTCAACACCCACGGAAAAAGGAATGAGAAAGAGCTCAAAAAAGCCAATTCATCACACTCCTTTCACCAAAAGAGCTGCGTATATTTGCCCTAAAACATCGCTGGAGGAATCGTCTGTGCGATGAAATACATATTCCCAGGAAACACTATTTGCCAGTTCAAATATTTTGAGTTTATGTTCCCGAAAGACATCTTGATAGTCTGATTTCAGGATTTCCACTCGTCCAAAGGTGAGGCTTTCTTCTTCTTGCATACCTTCAAACCTGGTGCGGCCGGAAAAGGGCAAGTCAACCTCGGCCGGATCTGCGATATGCAGCACAATGCCGTTACACCCCAAATCAACGAAGGCCTGCAATGTATTTTTAAGATCTTCTAACGGAGTGAGAAAATCGCTTATGAGAACAACAGTTGCCTTTTGCGGTAATTTAATGCTTTTGGCCAATATGTTCAGAGGTATTGCTTGTTTGCTTTCGAGGTCGGCGGCAACTGCGTTGAAAACTGTAGGTCCTGTCACAGCCTTCTCGGAAAGACCAAGTAATCCATATTTTTCTCCGCCTTTCGTAAGCAACAAGGCAAGGGCAAGCGTAAGAACTTTTGCGCGGAATTCCTTTGTACTGATTTGAGGTGTTGAAGAGTACTTCATCGTTACCGATCTATCACACCAAAACCAAACGCTTTCTGACGTTTCTTGCTCTTTTTGCCGAATGAATAGATGTTCACGTTTCGCGCTTTGGCGCCAGTCAATTTTTGACACTGCATCATCTGGGCCATATTGTTTAAACTGCCAGAAATCCTCTCCTACACCAGTGCGACGGCGACCATGGACGCCTAAATCATAGGCATTGGCTAAATGCTCCGCTGCTAGGATCAATGCAGGAAGAGTTTCGGCGAGTTTCTCCGCTTCCGCTTTTTCATCTGGCTTTAGATTGGAAAGACGAGAAGGCCTTAGCATTCCTTATTCCAATGTTGATGTCAGAGAATTTATGACGTCATCCATTCCGACATTTTCAGCCCTTGCCGCGTATGATAATGCCATTCTGTGTTGCAATACGGGTTTCGCCAGTGCAACGATATCATCAATTGAAGGGCTTAAACGATTTTCCAATAGCGCACGAGCACGAGCTGCAAGGACAAGCGCTTGACTAGCCCGCGGACCTGGACCCCATGACACATATTTGGCGACGAGATCATTGTCGGTTGTGTCGGGACGACCATTTCGGACCAGTTTTAATATTGCTTCGATCACTTTATCGCTGACAGGTATTTCACGAACCAGATGCTGAGCATCGTTGAGTTCCTCCGGCGACATTATCTGGGAGGGAATGACCTCTTCATTTCCAGTGGTTTCCAAAAGGATGCGCCGTTCCGTATCCTTACTGGGATAGTCAATATTGATTTGCATGAGGAACCGATCCAGTTGGGCTTCTGGAAGTGGGTATGTTCCTTCTTGTTCTATTGGATTTTGTGTCGCGAGCACGTGGAAGGGAACAGGCAGGGGATAGGTTTCTCCCGCGATAGTGACCGTTTCTTCCTGCATCGCCTGCAACAGCGCTGATTGCGTCCGTGGGCTTGAGCGATTTATTTCATCGGCCATGAGAAGCTGTCCGAAAATAGGGCCTTTTAGAAATTTGAAATATCGTTCACCATTCTCAGAGGTTTCCAGAATTTCAGAGCCTAAAATATCAGCTGGCATCAAATCTGGAGTAAATTGAATGCGTCGATCGTCCAGGCCTAAAACCCCTCCCAAGGTCTCAACCAAGCGAGTTTTTGCAAGCCCCGGTACTCCGATTAACAATGCATGCCCGCGTGCGAGCAAAGTAATGAGGGTAAGTTCGACAACTTGCTCTTGTCCGAATATATACTCACCTACGCCGGATTTGAGGCCATTCAGTTTTCCGGAAAGATCATTAACCCTTTCCAGTATTTGTTGATCCGATTTAAATGTGGTTGTCATGCTACTATGTCGATCCAATCGTAAACCTTTATTATAAAGTGCACATTTGATAGCCAGCGACGAATATCCTAAATATAGTATCAAAATAAACGTGTTTAAGGCCAAAAATATGACAGAACAAAACACTCAAGATGGACTTAGCGCTATTCTTCAGCAAATAAAGGGGCAAAAGCATCCGCCTGTGCATTTGTGGAATCCGGATTTTTGCGGGGATCTTGATATGCGCATTGCACGGGATGGTACATGGTTCTATTTAGGGTCACCGATTGGCCGAAAGCCTTTGGTAAAGCTGTTTTCTGGCGTAATCCGGCTCGATGAAGATGATAAATACTATCTTGTTACGCCCGTGGAAAAGATTGGTATTACAGTTGATGATGCCCCGTTTGTGGCTGTTGAAATGTTTTGCGAAGGAGACGGCTCAGATCAAATATTAAGCTTTCGGACCAATGTTGACGATTTTGTGATCTTGGACAAGGATCATCCGTTCCGGATAGAAATTGACCCTGATACCAAAGAGCCGGCTCCCTATATTCGAATTCGCGCAAATTTGGATGCTTTGATTGCCCGTGCAGTTTTTTACGATATCGTAAATTTGGCAGAGGAGAAATTGATAGACGGGAAGAATCTTCTTGGTTTCTGGAGTAGTGGTGAGTTTTTTGTTTTAGGCCCTGTTGATGAAATATTTGAAAATTACAATTAAATGCTGACTAAAACACTTCGCCAGAATCTTGGGCCTATTCCAAAAGACGTTTCACCGGCACTAAATTTGAATGGCACATTCAGAGGTGATCATGATCTAAATCCCGCAAGTGCCCCTTTGCGCGATGAAACATATACACCTGCTGCAGTTCTGGTTCCAATTGTTTTGCGAAATGAAGGGATGACGATGTTGCTGACGCGCCGCGCCGCGCATCTTGCAAAACACCCAGGCCAGATTAGCTTTCCAGGAGGCAGGGCAGAAGAAGAGGATTTGAGCGCCGTTGAAACCGCGTTGCGTGAATCTGAAGAAGAAATTTCTCTGAATCCGGATCTTGTTGAAATTGTTGGCTCCTTGAATACATATATTACTGTGACGCGGTACTCGGTGACGCCGGTTGTCGGGTTTGTCCAACCATCCTTTTCCTTACGTCCGGAAATCGGGGAGGTTTCCGAGATTTTCGAAGTTCCGCTGGCATTCTTACTCGACGAAAAAAATCGGAAAAAACACAGTGGATTTCATAACGGTATAGAGCGGTTCTGGTATGCAATACCTTACAATGATTATTATATTTGGGGTGCGACAGCCGGTATGATTAAGGACCTTTCAGAGAGAGTGCTACTAGAATGATTAGAGGAATCTTGTTTCATGTAATCCCGCTTATCCTGCCCTTCGTGGTGTATGCAGTTTACTTGTATTTCAATAAAAGGGCGGGAGGAGATAAAACCTGGCGCGGAAAATCAATTGCTGTTTCAACAGTTACTGGGTTGTTTTTGATGGCCTTGAGTTTGGTCATTCTGGGATCTGTAAGTGGGGATTCACGTGATGGCACTGTTTATATTCCGCCAAAATTTGAAGATGGTAAGCTAATAGATTCTCAGGTAATTCCCGCCAAAGATAAAAACTGATCGGATATGGGTGTTTCAATCTCGATACGAGACATTCAGGCAAATCCACCGGACTGGTCGGGATGGCCAGAAGTAAAGAGAGTGTTCAGTGCAATATCGGAAGTAAACGGGACCGCACGATTTGTCGGTGGTTGTGTTAGAGATGCTCTGCTTGGTATTACCAGTGACGACATTGATATTTGCACTGATCTGACGCCAATTGATACCATTGATGCACTCGAGAGAAAATCTATTCGGGTCATTCCAACAGGGTTAGCGCATGGCACTGTTACGGCCGTGATAAACAAATGCAAATTTGAGATAACAACCTTGCGCGTAGATGTCCAAAGCCATGGCCGTCACGCGGATGTTCGTTTTACTAAAGACTGGTATAGCGATGCGTCTCGGCGGGATTTTACGATCAATGCCATATATCTAGACCCGACCGGAGAGATATTTGACCCATTTGAGGGTATATCAGACCTAAAAGATGGCCGTGTTCGCTTTATTGGTAACCCTGAAGAGCGCATCGCCGAAGATAGATTGCGTATATTGAGGTTTTTCAGGTTTTTTGCTCGATTTGGCGGTAATATACCAGACAAGGAAGCGCTTAATGCTTGCCGGAAAAATGCACAATATCTGGAAAGCTTGTCTGCAGAGAGGGTACAGAAAGAATTATTGCAGATATTAGCGGTTGTGGATCCGCTGCCGGCAGTAAAGTTGATGGCTAAAAACCAAATTCTCAAGGTAATTTTACCTGGGGCTCCAAATACAAGCCTTCTTGCTTCTTTGCTATCACTGCCGTTCGACACTGACAGCATTCAACGACTAGCCTGCTTGTTAGGCGGAGAACCTGATCATGCTGCAAGGGCTGCGCAGAAGCTGAAGTTTTCAAGGAAGCTAGAAAACCGATTGCTTGTTATGTGCGATAGTAACGATGAAGCGCTGAGGTCCGAACACCAAAAGCAAACTGTTTTGTATCGATTGGGGAAGCAAGGGTTTATTGATCAAGCCCTTCTTTACTGTTCAAGGAAAGGCGATGTTCGGGAATTGGAAACTTCACTGGATCTCGCTGAAAACTGGTGCGTTCCGGTATTTCCGATTTCCGGTTCCGACTTGACTGAGCTGGGCGTTGCGCCTGGTCCTGAAATGGGTCAGCTACTGAAGAAAATGGAGCAAAGTTGGGTTTCTTCCGGATTCTCCTTAACTAAAGAAATATTGATATCCGAGGTTCTACCGCCATCGCTAGACACCTAATATCCAACCTTCTTCTTGTTCGCATTTCTGACGATCTTCAACTGATAGCCATTTAGGCGCGTTAAATAGATTGCGAAGCGTCCCTTTCGCATCATGATCAAGGATCCAGTCGCGGCAAGCCAAAACCTGACGGGCATCTTTAACCGGATGTGAGTATGCTGCAAGATCGTTCAAGCTGGGCCAGACCTCCGTTAGAATTATTCCATCCAAATCATGGTTCCATTTTGTATTGAAGGGCCAGAATTTAAGAGAACGCTTTAAGTTTGCATCCAAATGAAGGTCATGTAACGCTTTCAGACCAGTTAGAGTCTGGCTGCCTACTGATCCCCGACCCATTAACTGCCAAACATTCATAATTCTGAATTTCTTTTCCTTAAGGTAGCGTTCAACAATTCGCCATTCTTGAAAGGTTTGATGCTGAAAAGGCGGTTTTGTTATTGACAGTTGCTCTGATTTGAATGCGGTTGGGCATCCCCAGAATGGTCCTTTATGAGGTGAAATTTTTTTGTTCAATATAGCCGCCGCTTCAAATCGATTGTTTGCATCGCGTAAATCGGAGTAAAGGATACTGGACATTTTCTGAGCAGCCGTTAAGCCACCCCCGATCCCACAGTTAAACGGATATCCAAACGGAAAATCAAATCCGATTAAAGCGGTACCGGAGTATTTCTTAAGAAGTTCGCGAATTCTCGACATGCACGCCGCCCGTGTGCGAAAATATTCCGGTTCAGGGCGGAGCATTTCTGCGCTCCAGGCGATCCAGCATCTGTCTGCAGAGGGCTTTTTAGGTCCCGGTTTTGAGGCTGCAGACCAATCGACGATGATTATGAGATCAAAGATAATTAATGCTTTCCAGTCGGGTTTTCGGCTAATCCTAATTGTTTAATGTGCTATACTACGGTGAAGGTTTCGCCTTGAAAATGACAAAATCAATACGGACATACAGTCCTTTGATGCATTCCGGGCGGATAATTTTAGGAGTAAGGTGATGAAACAGGTTCTTTTAGTATCGGTGTTGACAGTGTTTGTGTCTATGGCTGGTCCGGCATCTGCTCAATCAAATGACAGTACACCTGAAGAATTGGCGACTGAAGGTATCGCGAAACTTATGGATGCCCTCGGTGTGTTTATCCAATCCATCCCGCAATATGAGATGCCGGAAATAAATGAAGAGGGCGATATCATTATTCGACGTAAGCGCACTGAAGAGGGCGAAAAATCAGACCCCAAACTAGAAGAAACGTCAACCTAGCGGTCCGTATGTATATGGTCACGGAAATCGGGTAGGGCACAATTGTTTATCGAACTAAGTTACATATCAATGATGATTGGTATGGAGCAAAATAATGAATTATGAAGGAAAAATAGCGGCTGTTATGCAGCGCGATTCAGCGCAGGATGGGCTTTTTATTTATGCTGTTAAAACGACGGGTATTTATTGCCGTCCTTCCTGTTCATCACGCAATCCGAAGCCCGAGAATGTTGAATTTTTTAAGATACCTAAAGACGCGGAATCTGTTGGCTACAGGCCCTGCAAGCGGTGCCGGCCTGATCTTGTCAAAATAGCGGATCCAAAACTTTCTCTGACCCGGCAGATATGTCGGCTTATCGAGGCATATATTGATGACCAGCCCGAGGAGAAGATTTCGCTAACTTCCCTGGCTCGGGAAACAGGCTATAGCGAAGATCATCTTTCCCGGAGTTTCAAGAAAATAATGGGCATTACCCCAATTGACTATTATGACAATTTACGGGTTTCAAATTTCAAGAAGAACCTGCATTCCGGCGATGATATCTCCGGTGCAGCTTATGGAGCCGGTTTTGGATCGTCTAGTAGATTATACGAAAAGGCACGGGAACGCCTTGGTATGACACCGGCGTCTTATGCCAAAGGCGGCGCAGGAGCGGAAATTGCCTATGCCTTCGTCGATTGTTTCCTGGGTCGGATGCTGGTTGCGGGAACCCGGTCAGGTGTTTGCGCAGTGTATTTTGGAGAGGATGACAATAAATTGCTTTTGGAACTTCAAGAAGAATTCCCAAAAGCTGAAATAGCACCGGATATTGGTAAATTGACGGAATGGTCAGCGGATATCATTGCATTCTTGGAGAAATCATCGGCGGCATTGCCTGAAATTCCACTGGATATGTATGGCACCGCGTTTCAGCGTCGTGTTTGGCAGGAGCTGCTAAAAATTGGCCCCGGGGCGACAAAAACATATCGCGAAATTGCGGAGGATATGGGGCAGCCGAAATCCGCGAGAGCTGTAGGACGGGCCTGTGCGACTAATCCCGTTTCGCTAATTGTTCCTTGCCATCGGGTGATTGGCTCAGATGGAAAACTACATGGTTATCGGTGGGGCCTGGAGCGAAAAGAGGCGTTGCGTCATTTGGAAGGTGCCACTTAGCCAGCGTCAAGATGCGCCATCAACGACGGGCTTCTTTTGTTTGAGAGATTGTGTAAATCGTCGGGCGCTGGCTTCCTTCAACCGCTCTTTTAGTTTCTCACGGGAAAGGCGATAGGTTTTCCTTGCCTCAGCACGCCGGGCTTCTGAATCCTTTCGGCGTTCTTCCTGCCAGATTTTCATGACCTTTCGGCGATAAGGGATATAGAATTTCTTTGTTTTGGAATGGTAATACGCGATTGCTTTTGTCCATGAACGATCACGTTGACGTAACGAAGCCAATAATTCAGCGGCATATTTTGTATTTCGGTTCGGGTCAAAGGCGGCGTTAAGATTTTCAAAGGCTTTCGGATGGAAATGCAGGTTGACTTGCATGCAACCCACATCAATATTTTTGACCCCTTTCGCCTTCAGGGTTTTAACTTCTTCAATGGCGGCTGCCTTGTTGGGAAGATATCGCCCTCTTCCTTCAGCATAAACTGTCCAGGGCCAGGCAATAATTTCCTGTCTTTTCGCGTGCCACCTGCCTGTTTCGGTCAGGGAAATAGCGCTTAGGAGACGCTTTGGCAATCGATTTTCTTTCTCCGCTTTTTCCACTGCAACACGGCAGGTTTCTTCATATTCCACGCTGTTCGGCGGGAAAGGTGCAGCCATAGCAGAACCGCCAATAAGGCAAAGTGTGACACATCCAAAAAACAGTCTCATCATACGCATAATTACTCTCCTGTAACTTAACAAGCAATTATCGCGCCAATTTGTATGTTTTTGGGGAGTTACTCCAGGTTTTTCTGTAGGATGACCGTGTCGACCCACTGATCGTGCTTATAGCCGATACTTTCCAGGATTCCGACAAGCCGGAAGCCCAGTGAGATATGTAAGGAGATCGAATTTCGGTTTTGTGAATCACCAATAACAGCAATCATCTGTTTCTTGCCGAGCTCTTCGCAATCTGTAATGATCTTCTTGAGAAGTGCTTTGCCTATGCCTTGCCGATGCATCTCTGCTCGAACATAGACAGAATTTTCTACTGAAAATCTATAGGCAGCTCGTGCTCGATACGGACTGGCGTAAGCAAATCCAAGGAGAATACCATTACGCACAGCAACAATATAAGGTAATTGCTGTTCTAGAATATTGTTACGTCGAACAGTCATTTCCAAGATATCTGGCGCAGTATATTCAAATGACCCTAATCCGCTTTCTACGCTTTTTCCGTAAATCTCCGTAATTGCTGGAAGGTCTTCTGGTGTTGAAGGGCGAATATCAAAATCAAGTAGCTCTGACATATGAATTAAGCAATCAATAAAGAACTATCATACATGCCTAATTCGGCGATATAGCGGGACAAATTATTGTGAAGGGTTTCGAACCCCTCATTCAAGGTCAGGGTTTTCTGGTCCATATACAGATCCCGGCTGATTTCAATTTGAAGCGCGTGAATGTTTTTGTCAGGCTTTCCGTAATGGGTTGTGATGAATCCGCCGGCGTAAGGTGAATTATGTCCGACCCGATAGCCAAATGATTCAAAATGGTCTAGAGATCGATAGAAGAACGTGCTCTCGCAGGACGTCCCATAGCGATTTCCGAGAATAATTTCAGGCCGTTTATTTCCGAATCTTGATCCCGATCGGACGGCTGGCATGGAATGACAGTCAATCAGGTAAATACTCCCGAACCGCTTAAGGCCCTCACTGATTAATTGTCGTAATGCATGATGATAGGGAAAATAACATTCATCAATGCGATCCCTTATCTCTTCAAAATCCAGCTTTTCTGCGTATATTTCCTGTCCGGCACCAACAACTTTTGGAATGGTGCCAATACCGGAACTTAGCCGCGAGCTATTTGTCGATACGTATTTCGGAAGAGGAGTTGTGAACATGTTGGGGTCGAGTTCAAACGCTTCGCGGTTCACATCGCAATACGCGCGCGGAAAATGTGCACATAGAATTGGCGCACCGAAAGAGGGTGCGGCGGAGAATAGCTTATCAACCAGAAAATCTTCCGATTGCCGTAAAGCAGGATAATCTAATTTCGAATTGCTGACAAATTCTTGCGGATAGTGACGACCACTATGGGGTGAGGAAAAAATGAACGGCAGGTTCCACTCATCCGGCCAATTTATCGTAACTGGATTTGATACCGCGCCCATTTGATCATTTGCCCTAACATTAGCTACTAAGAAATTGGTCTGTGGCTTTCTTTGCCATCCTTATTTTTGTAGTATAATCTACAAACGGTAAAAAGCAGAATGACAATTACGTGGTTTTTTTAGTATGGCGCGAATTTTACTGGCAGAAGATGACGATAACTTACGTCCTTTTCTCGCGCGGAGTCTTGAAAATGCCGGGCATGAGGTGCTTGCATTTCGTGATGGTGAAGATGCGATCCCTGTTCTAGATACCGGTGAGATAGACATACTGGTTTCTGATTTGGTTATGCCTGGAATCAACGGAATCGAGCTCGCCCGGCTTGCGAAGGATAAGTCTCCGGATCTTCCTGTCATTTTCATCACCGGGTTTTCAGCGGTTGCTGTTGAAGCGTTGGAAACAGTTGACGGTGTGAACAAGATTTTATCGAAACCCTTTCATCTTAATTCATTGGTAGAAGCCGTAAATCGTGCACTTGACGAAGTAGCGACCTCGTAGATAAAGGTCAGGATTAAACTCCATGCTTTCTTTTCACCGCTGCTATTCAGATTGAACTTGCAAAGCCAATGGGAGCGCTTTATAAGTCGCGACTTCTTGCACGTCTAAAAGCGGCTGTGAGGGCGTATAGCTCAGTTGGTTAGAGCGCTGTGTTGACATCGCAGAGGTCACAAGTTCGAATCTTGTTACGCCCACCATCATCAATGAACCAAATTGTTGTTTCTGAACTTAGATCAAGGCGCCGATTTGTTGCTGCGATGTGTTGCCAAATAAAGATTTGTCTCACTAGTGTTGACGCCCTCGATTAACCTGATTTGCTGAAGAACGGCATCAAGATCGGCAAGTGTATCCGTTCCCAATTCCAGGATCAGATCCCATTGCCCATTGGTCGTATGGATGGCCTGTATTTCGGAAAATCCTCGTAGCCGGGCAATGATCCGTTCATTTCCCTTACCTTCTATTTCGATCAGGGTCACGCCGCGTACAGGTCGGTCTGACATATCCCCTTTAAGCGAAATCGTGTAGCCGAGAATTTCGCCTGTTCGTTCCAGCTTTTCCATCCGTGTGCGAATGGTCGCGCGGGAGGCACCGATACTCAACGCCAATTCCGAAATGGATGCTCTTGCATTTTGGCGTAGTGCCGCGATAAGTTTTCGATCTGTTTTATCCATTTTGATAGATTACCATATTCATTTTGAAAAAAATAGATACCAAATTGTCAATATTATGGATTGTTTCTGCCATTTATATAATTTCAAATATCATAATGAAATTCGAGAAATCCTGTTTTTTGTTGTCATAGAGAGTTAAAAATGACCATACATAAATCAATTGCTCTTATTGGTGCGCCTGCCGATACCGGCGGCCGCCAGAATGGATGTTTAATGGGCCCGGACGCTCTTCGTACAGCTGGAATTTCCGATATTCTTTGCAATATGGGGTATGAAGTTGATGACTTGGGAAATTACAATGCGACACCAACTGTGGAAATCACGCATCCAAATACATCTGTTCACCATTTAGCAGATTACGCCGCCCTTATTTCCATGCTCGGTGCGTTCTGCCGCGATAGTTTGGCGAATGATCAATTGCCGATCTTTATGGGCGGCGATCATTCAATTGCAGCCGGATTTCTACCAAGCCTTGCTCAAAAAGCGGCAGATGACGGATGTGAGCAATTTGTGCTTTGGTTGGATGCCCATACGGATTTTCAAACGCTGGAAAGCACCGACACCGGCAATCTGCACGGTACACCGGTTGCCTACATTATCGGTGATCCAGCATTCGACGGTATCCTTCCTTCGCCGATACGCCCGATCAAACCGGAAAATATTTGCATGATGGGCATTCGATCTGTTGATCCTGCAGAAAGCGCTCGCATCAAAAATACAAAAATCGAAGTACATGATATGCGGGCAATTGACGAATATGGCGTTGCGCAACCGCTCAAGGCATTTCTAAATCGCGTTCGTTCCGCTGGCGGACGATTGCATGTCAGCCTTGATGTCGATTTCCTGGATCCGGAAATTGCGCCTGCCGTTGGAACAACTGTACCCGGTGGGGCAAATTTCCGGGAGGCCCACCTCATTATGGAACTGCTCCATGAAAGTGGTCTTGTTACGTCCTTGGATATTTCCGAACTTAATCCATTTCTCGATGAACGCGGTCGAACCGCAAATCTGATTGTCGACCTTGTCGCCAGCCTCTTTGGGCGGCAAGTTCTTGATCGTCATACCAGGAGCTTCTGATCATGATAAGCACTGCCCGAAAAGATATAAACATTGTCCCCTTTGTCAGTGTGGACAATATGATGAAACTAGTTCTGGATATTGGAATAGAAACGTTTCTGAAAGAGCTCGCTGGCTTCATTGAAGAGGATTTCAAGCGTTGGGAAAAATTTGATAAAGCACCGCGGGTCGCGTCGCATTCAACAGAAGGTGTGATTGAATTAATGCCAACAAGTGATGGGGACGTTTACGGATTCAAATATGTAAACGGCCATCCAAAAAATACACGTGACGGACTGCAAACAGTCACGGGGTTTGGTGTCCTTTCAAACGTCGGTAATGGGTATCCAGTTCTGCTTTCTGAAATGACAATTTTAACAGCGTTGAGGACGGCCGCCACATCGGCGCTGGCCGCAAAATATCTGGCTCCAGCTGGTGCGAATTGTATGGCAATTATTGGTAATGGCGCTCAATCTGAATTTCAGGCGACAGCCTTCAAGGCAATTTTGGGAGTAAAAAAGCTCAGATTGTTCGATATAGACCCGGAAGCGACAGAAAAATGCTGTAACAATCTGCAAGGTAAGGGATTTGAAATAACCCGATGCAGAAGTGCCGAAGAAGCTGTCGAAGGCGCCCAGATTATTACGACGGTCACGGCCGACAAACAATATGCAACAATTCTGACGGATAACATGGTTGGTAGCGGTATTCATATCAACGCAGTCGGCGGAGATTGCCCGGGCAAGACTGAACTGCACAAGGATATCTTGCTTCGGTCGGAAATTTTCGTGGAATTTCCGCCGCAAACACGCATTGAAGGAGAAATTCAGCAATTGGAGGCAGATTATCCGGTCACGGAATTATGGACTGTGATCACTGGAAATATTGAGGGGCGTCTTAACGCGAGGCAAACCACATTATTTGATTCCGTTGGATTTGCGACGGAAGATTTCTCTGCTTTGCGATATGTTCGGGAAAAATTGACGGGCACCCGTTTTTTTGAAAACCTGGACATGTTGGCTGACCCAGATGATCCGCGTGATTTATTCGGTATGGTTCTTCGCGCGGATAAGGCTGCCTGAAAAAATGGCGGCTCGAACATGAGCCGCCATTGTTCATCGTACGACGTGCGTTACGCAGCCTTGGTCTGGTTTTTTCTTCTCCGTCCAAGGATACCCAGCCCCAAGAGGGCCGCACCAAACAAGGGAAGTGCCGCGGGTAACGGAACGGCTGAGACTTCAATGCGTGCAACCTGGAAATTATCCGGGTCTGCGAAGAAATCAATCTGTTCCAATGTTAGCTCCTGGCCGAACAGGATTTGTCCGGCGAAGGCATTGAGGCTTTGTCCGGCGGTAATGAAGCCATTTTCTGCGACGCCAGCCGTCGGGTCATTTGAAGTCGGAGCCGCGCCCCCATCAGCGGCGGCGTTATTTACCTCTGTTCCAGCATCAAAAATATCGGCGCCGGTCACGTCGATTGTTTGATCGCCCAGAAAATTCCCGAAATCATCAAAAATTCGAATGGCGTCATCGGATCCAATGAAGCTGTCGTTTGACGGAAGGATCATGGACAGAAAGGTAAAAAACGTATGGTCATTTCCATCCAGCGTAAAAACGCGTGACGCTGTTTCCCCGGCCTGAATTGGCGGTGGTGTTCCGGCGGTGAGAACTCCCCCGACGGAATTAGGGTCGGTTGCCGTTCGAATGCCGGCAATCACGGACGGGTCGCCAAGTTCGGCAAGCCGCTCCAACCCTGCGGATGCCGTACTTCCGACATCAAATGCATCGAAGCTGTCGTTGTGAAAAGCCGTATACAGCGGCGTGATGGCAAATCCGCCGGTTTGGGCTAAATTCGTCACCGTAATTTTGACAGATGTTGCATAAGATGCTGTCGCGGTAAACGCCAGCACAGATGCAGCTAATACAGCCCCACCTGCAATATGGCCTATTTTTTTCAATACCATTTTATTTTCTTTCCCAGATGAAAATTACCCATACTTCCGCGTTACGCAGTAATCTATCATCTGCATTTGAATTAATAGAAAAATCACGAACCGCCAGAATCAAAATGATCCGGCAAGGAAACGATACGGGGGAGGCGGCCTACATGCGAATAAATTTATGGTCACAAGTTTGTGCTAAATTTTCTTCAATTATTCACTAAATATTGAGCGATCGTGAGTGGGACCAGGAAGACCAAAAAAAACGCGAAGATGTTCATTAGGGTAGGCAAGGTAAAGAGGGATGCGCAAAGGGCGCATCCCTCTTTTTGTTAGCTGTAACGGTAAGGCCGTCCGGCTTTTTGCATTTCAGTGTTATACTGCTTGAATATATTCACGACTTTCGCCTTGGTCTCAGATTCTTGAGCGATTTCATCCCAGAATTTCCAGGCAGCGGCCTCGACTTGCGCCCATTCTTCATCCGGAATGGTGGTTAATTTCATCTTGGTGCCATTTACGCGAAGTGCTGCTTCGCCGCCCCAATACCACCATTGGCGGTAATAGTGGGAACTGTCCATCGTAAGTTTTAACAGCTCTTTCAAGTGATCGGGCAGTTCATTATAGCGATCCATGTTGGCAAAGAAGGACCCAGCCCAGGCGCCGGACACATTATTTGTCAGGAAGTAGTTGGTTACATCTGCCCATCCCACTGTATAGTCCTCGGTGATGCCCGACCAGGCAATACCGTCTAATTCTCCGGTTTGAACCGCAACTTCAATATCTTCCCACGGCAGTGTGACGGGAACGACACCAAATTGACTCATAAACCGTCCGGCTGTCGGGAATGTAAAGACCCTCTTTCCTTTGAGGTCAGCCAGGCTGTTGATCGGGTCTTTGGTGGCGAAATGACAGGGATCCCAGGCACCAGCTGAGAGATGCTTGACCCCCAGTTTAGAGTATTCGGCATCCCAGATTTCATTGAGACCATATTGGTTAAATAGGACCGGAATATCCAGTGAGTACCTGCTGGCAAAGGGGAAATACCCACCAAAGACAGTTACTTCTGTGGGGGATGCCATGCTGTCGTCATCGGATTGGACGGCATCGATTGTGCCTTTTTGCATAGCCCGGAACAACTCCCCGGTTGGGACAAGCTGATCGGCGAAGAACAGTTCAATTTCCATGTCGTCGCCAGCAACTTTGTTAAAACTGTCGATTGCAGGTTTGATCACATGTTCGGCGAGTGCTGGGCCTGCATATGTTTGCATCCGCCAGCGAATTTTTGACTGTGCGATTGCCGGCGTAGCAAATGTCGTCGCGGCAGCAACCGGTGCGGCAACTGCGGCAGTGGTCAGGAATTTACGTCTCGTCGTCATGACTTATCTCCTTAGTCGGTTAGTTTCAAATTATTTTATCTTCCTATTTCTTGCTCCTCATGGAGTTCTTCTTATTTTGCGTAAACATATTGCGGGAGCCATAAGGCTATTTCGGGAAAGACCATAACCAAGGTCAACGCGAGCAGCATGACGCCAACAAATGGGGCGATGGACCCATAAATATCCCGTAACGATATTTCCGGTGGAGCCATTGCCCGCATCAGGAACAGGTTATATCCAAATGGAGGAGTCATATAGGCAATTTGTGTTGTGATCGTATAAAGCACGCCATACCAGATCAGATCAAATCCCAGGGCGTGAACCAGGGGTACATATAGTGGCGCGACGATGACCAGCATGGCTGTGTCGTCGAGAAAGGTTCCCATCACAAGAAACGAAAGCTGCATGACGATCAATATGACCCAGGGGTTGAGGCCCAGTTGATCCGTAAACAAGTTCTCAATGGCGCGAACAGCGCCCAGTCCATCAAAAACCGCGCCAAAGCCAAGGGCAGCCAGGATAATCCACATGAACATACAGGAAATGGCCAATGTTTGCCGAACAGAGACTTCGAAAACCTCTTTGGTCATGCGTCCTTTAAGGATGGCAGCAGTGAAAGCAGCCATTGCGCCGATAGCCGAGCTTTCAACCAGACTTGTCCAGCCATTGACGAACGGAACCATCATGGCGGCAAAGATGGCGAGGGGTAACAGGCCGGCCCGCAGCAGCCGAAGCTTTTCTGACAAAGGTACCCGACGTTCACTTTTGTCCAAGGCCGGGCCCAGTTCAGGCTGAAGCCGGCAGCGAATTGCAATATAGAGTATAAACATGGCGGCCATGACCAATCCGGGAATAACCCCGGCAAGCCAAAGCTGCCCAACAGGTTGACGCGCTATCATCGCGTAGAGGACAAGGACAACAGACGGGGGGACCAAAATCCCCAGCGATGAACCCGCTTGTACCACCCCTGTAACCATGCGTTTGTCATATCCCCGACGCAGCAGTTCCGGTAGAGCGATAGTGGCGCCGATGGCCATTCCGGCGACAGATAATCCGTTCATGGCAGAAACAAGAACCATGAGGCCAATGGTGCCAATAGCTAGCCCGCCATTGATCGGCCCCATCCAGACGTGAAACATTTTATACAAGTCGTCGGCAATTTTTGATTCCGACAGAATATATCCCATGAAGATAAACATCGGCAATGTGAGGAGCGGATACCACTTCATGAGCTTCATGGCGGAAGAAAAAGGAATATCCGAGCCACCTGTGCCCCATAAAAGGACGGCAGACAAAGCCGCCACAGCGCCAATGGCGCCGAATACACGTTGCCCTGTCATCAACATCAGCATCATGGATGAGAACATTAAAAGGGCGATCAACTCATAGGACATTAAAGCTCGAGCCCCTTAATCTTTGCGATATCCTTGAAAAACTCTGATATGGCCTGCAGCAGCATCAGGAAAAAACCGACGCACATTATGATTTTTATGGGCCACATATAGGGTCGCCAGGCGGTCGAGCTTCTTTCTCCATATTGTAAAGAGTAGGTGGTGCTATCGATGGCGCCGTAGAGGAGGACACCAAGATAAAAAATCAACAGGAAAATGGTGATCGCATCCACTTGCGCTTTGCGGCGGACCGTCCAGTTTCCATAGAACAGGTCCATCCTGACATTGGACCCGAGCTGGATCGAGTAGGGCCCCCCAAGAATATAATAGGTGACCATAGCGAACTGAGCAATTTCCAGAGTCCATAGAGAAGGGAGTGTAAAGGTCTTCGAAAAGGAGGACCAGAGCAGGATCGCCACCATGACAAAAATCCCATACATCATGATCCGACCAATGCGATGGTTTACGGCATCAACGATGCGAACATAACTCCGTATTACTCGAGGCATTGAATTCCTTGTTGGCGTGAGACACCAGAGGTCATACTGCGAGCGGCCACAAATAATTAGCAAGTATCTGTGTCAAGACAGGCTCCCCTATTATCGACGATAACTTGATTTTACATGAATGAAAACAAGGAAATGGGCACAAATCAACAAGATGGCTCTTTATTCCCAATTATCCGCGCATAAACTACCAATTTGTTGCCCACCATTAGTGATTATGTTTGGGTATTTTTGTACCGACACTCTCGAAATCAACCGCCATCTCAAAACAGGCTCCGGTGGAGAGCGGGCCGACATTGTCGCGGTAAATCTGTTGCCAGGGTGTTTGAGTGTCGAGATCTTCAGGCCGCCAGTTCGTGCGTCGATCCGCCATTTCAGCGTCGCTGACTTTCAAGTCTACGCGGCGGTTGGGGATGTCGACACAGATAATGTCATTATTCTGCAGCAACGCGAGAGGACCGCCAATTGCAGATTCCGGCGTGATATGAAGAATGGACGGGCTGCCCGAGGTTCCACTTTGCCGGCCATCCCCCATAGTTGGCAGAGAAGATATGCCCTGTTTTAGCAGATGATCCGGTGGCTGCATATTGACAACTTCGGCCGAGCCCGGCCAGCCGACAGGTCCGGTTTGCCTGATCACAAGAATACAGCTTTCATCGATATTGAGATCGGGATCGTTAATCCGGGCATGATAATCCGCTGATCCTTCAAAAACGATTGCCCGGCCCTCAAATTTCCCCGGATGGTCGGGGTGCTCCAGGAAGCGCCTGCTGAAATCTGCATCAATCACAGAGGTTTTCAATATTGCAGCATCAAATAAATTACCCCTCATGGATAGAAAACCGGCCTGTTCCTTCATCGGGGCATCTGCGGAATAGATGACGCGTCTATCCCGGGTTTCCGTCGTCCGTGAACCGATATTATTCCCGTCGCAGGTCAGGGCGTCCGAGTTAAGTTTGCCAAGCTGTTGCAACTCCCATAAGACAGCTGGTACGCCTCCGGCGCGGTGAAAGGCTTCGCCAAGGAATTCACCGGCGGGCTGTAGATTGACGAGCAGGGGCAAGTCATATCCATATGTTTCCCAGTCATTGACAGTAATATCCAGACCCATATGTCGGGCAATGGCATTAATATGCACCTGCGCATTTGTCGAACCACCCAGAAGCGTATTGACCGCAATGGCATTTTCGAAGGCGGCACGTGTCAGGATGTTTGACGGCTTAAGATCATCAAACACCATTTGCACGGAGGTTTTCCCGGTTCGGTAGGCCATGGCGGCACGTTCCGTATAAGGCGCCGGGATACTGGCACAGCCCTTGAGCGAGAGCCCCAGTGTTTCCGCCAGACTGTTCATGGTCAGTGCGGTGCCCATGGAATTGCAATGACCGGTGCTGGGCACCTGACTAAGAGCCATGCCGATATAGTCCTCGTCCCCGATCTCGCCAGTGGCATGCAATTTACGTGCTTCCCAATGGGTGGTGCCGGAACCGGAAAGACGGTCACGCCAATAGGCATCCAGCATGGGTCCTCCGGACAGTACAATGGCCGGAATATCAACAGTGGCGGCTGCCATGATCGCCGCCGGTGTGGTTTTATCGCAACCAGTGGTCAGAACTACGCCATCAAAGGGATAGCCATGGAGGATTTCCACCAATCCAAGATAGGCAAGGTTACGGTCCAATGCGGCTGTGGGGCGCCGTCCAGTTTCCTGAATTGGGTGTACGGGAAAGACCAGTGGTATCCCTCCTGCATCGCGAATGCCATCCCGAATACGATCGACAATCTGGGTGTGAATATAATTGCACGGTGACAACTCAGAGCCCGATTGGGCAATACCGACAATCGGCCGTCCGGATTTCAGTTCCTCCGGTGTTAGCCCGAAATTGAAATATCGTTCAAGATACATTGAGGTCATGCCAATGTCGTCAGCGTTATCAAACCATAGCTGGCTCCGAAATTTTTTTGAACTGGATTTATTGTCAGCCATAGGTATTGTCCTTTTTAATCTTCTGTCAGGCAATTGAACCTGGCGGTAAGCGATCACGCCGGTGAATTTTGGTTCTGAAATGGCAATTTAGCAAGCAATCATATTTTTCGAAACGCAAGCTGGGGTCGACGCTGCAAAATTGAAAATTTCTTGAATATTTTGCAAATGACGTTTTTTGCCTTAGTTTATTGGTCGATACTATTTTTAGGCAATTAATTTTATAGAGTAATTTGGAGATCAGTTATTTGCTGACACGCTTGAAAATAACGGCTGTTCTGGCACTGATGCTGCCGGTTTCGGCCATTTGTTCTGTTTCAGCTGAACAACGGAGCGATTGCACGGATATTGCTATTGATTATACGGATAACAGCTCTTTGACGGTGCAGGAACAGGCGACTGCAATGGAGCAGGCATTTTATGACTCGCTTAATAAGTTTGACAGCTGCCTAACGGAAGAAAATAACTCATCCAGCGAAGCATTTAGCGCTGGTGCACAAGGCGGCGGGGCTGGTGCCTCTGGTTCGATTTCCGGCACTGGCACCGGGTCCGCTGACGGATCAACTCCCACGGAAAGCACGTCTGCTGGTGCTGTGGCTTCCTCTGGTATTTCCGGTAGCCAGAAACAGAGCGAAGCGGAAAAGCTTGAAGGGGCCCTGCAAGGAGATCAGGAGCAGGATCCACAATCGTCAGATGAACCGGAACCCCGACAAGAAAATACACAGTCGGCGAATGTCCTGCAAAACGGGAAAACGCCTGATGATATTCCCGCGACCGACAATGACAGCCTTCTGGAATCAAAGATCCGCGAAGCCGCCGAAAATGAAACCGACCCAGAGACGAAAGCAAAACTTTGGAACGAGTATCGAAAATATAAAGGTTTGCCGCTAAAGTAGTGGCTGAATTGAAATATTGATGGGAGAAATCTCGAAATGCTGAGAAAAGCAATTACCTGGTTGGCCTGTTGTTCTTTTGTCTTAGCAAGTTGCTCAACCCCTCAGACCTCGAGCAAAGTCGGGCCGGAGTTTTCCTCGACTGTCGCTGACAAAGCCCAGCAAGCGGCAGAGGCCGCGGCAGCTCAGTATCAGGGTCCGAAACTGGATATTGTCGTGCCGGTATTTGACCCGGGCCTGCCTGAAGATGAAAATGACTACAAGGAAGAAGGGATCTGGCCTGAATTACGTCGCGCCGAGGCGAACCGTTTCGCTGTTAAGCTTAAAGAAGCACTGGAGAGAACCGGCGCCTTTGGAGCTGTTCGGGTAACCCCGGATACGACAGCTACAGGGGATTTGTATGTGGTTGGCAGAATTGACGAATCCAATGGTGAAGAGGTTGCGATTTCCATTCAGGTTTCAGATATTTCCGGCGAGCTTTGGTATGAAGAGCGGTATGACCATGAAGTATCCGAGCAATTCCACAAGAATATTCGCAACAAAGGTCTGGATCCCTATCAGCCGGTTTTCGACGAGGCAGCGGAAGAGCTAGTTGAAGAATTGGAAGATTTTGATTTCGCCGAGCTTGAACAGCTTCAGTCCTTGGCGGAAATCCGCTTTGCGGCTAATTTTTCCGAAGAAGCCTTCGCAGAATATCTGGAAGTGGATGGCAATGAAATTACGTTGACCAGCCTGCCAAGTGACGCCGATCCCATGTTGCAGCGTATCCGGGCTGTCCGTATCCGGGACCAATTGTTCGTCGATGGCTTGCAGACCCATTACGAAGAATTCAATGTGAAAATGGAGGAAAGTTACGCTCTCTGGCAGGAACAAAGCCTGCAGGAAGTCAAAGCCCAGCGAGAAGCCTCCAACAAGGCAATCCTAAACGGAATTTTAGGCGCTCTTGCTATTGCTGCAGCGATCGCCGCAGGCACAGCGGCGGCGAATACCGACTCTGAGGAAAAAAAAGCAGCTGGCAATACCGGGGCCGTCATTGCTGGCGTCGGCGGTGTTGCCCTGATTGCCTCTAGCTTCCAGACGAGCAAGGAAGCTGAATTCCATCACGACACAATGGATGAGTTGGGCGAGTCCATTAATATCGAACTGGCCCCTCAGGTTGTCGAGTTTGATGAGACGACAGAGGAAATTACCGGAGACGCGGCGGAGCAATTTGCTCAATGGCGGGCCTTCCTGAAACGCATGTATGATCTTGAACGTACGCCTGCGAAAAAACTTTAACTTGAGTTTAGGATAGATGCTGAAAGAAAAATTGCAGCAGGCAGAAGATGGAAGTCGGCAGCGGCTGATTATCTACAGCCTGGTAATTGCCGTCATTCTTTTGGCGAGTGCGCTTTTTATGATCATTTCCCTGGGTGGTTTCTGGCAACAGAAAACTGTAGTTGTTCCTATCATTGAAGAGCCCACGCAGGCGCCCGAGACTGGGCCAGACCCCAACGCTGCGCCCGAAACGACTGCCGTCGATCTGGAGGCGAAACGACTTGAGTTTGTTGCCGGACTGGCAAAGTACGAAAAAAACTCTGAAGTCATTATCGCCACGGCCGAATTCGCCAATTGGGATTCGGCTTTGCAAATCCGGCTTGCCAAAAATAAGGATGAAGCGACCACAGAATTTGCTTCAGGTAATTATGGCCCGGCGCTCGTCGCCCTTAACCAATTGTTGGAAGAGGGTGCGTTGGCGGTGCAGGGATTTGAAGCCGCTTATCAGGAAAGTCTCGATAATGCCCGCGCGGCGTATGAAGCAGATGCCGTCGCTGAGGCGAAATTATATATTGCCCGGACTCTTTCCTACAAGGCATCAGAGGAAGCGGTGCGGCTTTCTGAGGCCGTAGAAAAATTACAGGCTGTCTTGGATCTTATTAAACTGAACAATGTGGCGAAAGTGGAAAACAACACTGCCGAGGAGCGCCGCCTTTCGGCAGAAATCTTTGCACTGGATCCTGCCCGGGTGGCCTATGGTCAACGGGTTGAACAGATAGATCAGCAATGGAAAGACGCGCGTTATGAGGTAGTTATTGCGACCGGCCTTTCAGCGTTCAAGAGCCGGGATCTGAAAAAACTGGATACTGCCGCCGACTATGCCCGCAAGATTTATCCGGCAAAGGCGGAGACGGCGGCCCTTGATGCCAAGCTGGTCTCCCTAAAAACGGATATTGCCTTTGACGGCTTCGTAAAAAGGGGTAATACGGCGATTGAGCAGGATAACTGGAAGCAGGCCAACGAGAATTTTGCTCAGGCGGCAGCGCTAAAGTCGGATAATGCAGAGGCTAACGCAGGCTTGACGTTATCGGCTGACATTCTGGCAAATTTATATGAAATACAGGCGTTTCTGCGAGACAAGGCACGATTATCCAATGAGCAAGTTGCTGAGCAGGCGACGGCCACGATTGCCGCCGCCAAAATACTGGCATCACTAAGCCCATCATTGGCCCGCGAAATTGCCGAGCTGGAGCAAGCCATTGTCGATCAGAACCGGCTAGTTGGAATTATTGTCATCTCGGACAAATTGGCCAATGTCTTTGTCCGTGGCGTAGGTCAAATAGGTTCCGTGGATCGCTATCGGATCGAGCTAAAGCCGGGGATCTATTTGTTTGAGGGGCGCCGGGACGGCTTTAAATCGAAAATTGTGAAAGTCGAGATCAAGCCAAGTGATGTGTTAGTAGAGGTTAGAGTAATTCCTGATGAGCGAATTTAATCAAGAGCTGAAGCGGGCGGCTGCCCGTCAGCATCGGATTTTCTTCATTTCCCTTCTGGTGATCATTCTGCTGATTGTTTCCGTGGGAGGGTTTACCCTGTTCGTCAAGGGAACGCCAATCCTTGTGATACCGGCTGAGATTGAGGAGACTGCCGAACTTGACGTGACGAGCGGCATGGCAATGATTGTTGATGGCACGTTGTTTTCCCTCACCCGGAACCCGCAGCTTACAACGAAGGCACCCGGTTTCGAAGTTGATGAGCGGGTGATTGCGGCAGATCAGGAAGGGACACAGCAGATTATCGAACTGGTGCCTTTGCCGGGTCAGATAATCCTCAAAACCGATAAGGAGAATCCCGAGGTTGAATGGTTTGTCGACGGAAAGACGGTCAGCCTTTCCAAGGATCTTGATCTGACCATAGAGGCGGGACGCTACTTCGTTGAAGTTGATCCAAAATATTATCGCAAGGAAAGCCTGGAAATAGAAGTGGGCCGCGGTGAAATTGTTGAGCAGATCGTCAGTATGCAGGAACTCGCCGTCGCGCTGGATATCGAAACAGTTCCGGACGGGGCTGACATTGAAATTGATGGCCAGCCTGCTGGAAAGAGTCCGCTCATGACCGAATTGTCGGGCGGTAGGCATCAGATCAGCATCCGGAAAACCGGCTTTGCGGCCATAGAAGAGCTTATGGAAATCACCAACAGGGACGTTACGGTTACCCGGAACTATCGCCTGAAAGTTGAGCCGGCCTACGTCACAATAGATATAACACCCAAAGGCGGGCAGTTGACCCTCAATGGAAAGCCGGTCAAACGGGGAGCAAGAATTCCGCTCACACCCTCTCGCTCCTATGACGTGAAATACGTGAAGCCCGGATTTTTCGGGCAAGAGAAATCGATCAAGGTGGCCTCTGGTACGACCAAGGCATTGACCTTTGCGCTGAAAGCAGAGATAGGAAATGTGACTATCTCATCAACACCGAAGGCTGTGATTGTAGTCAATGGGCAACCGGTAGGTGAAACTCCGGTGAACCTCCGTCTGCAGGCGGTTCCCCATCGCATCCAGCTTGTCCGCCAGGGATACCGGGTGCAAGAGAAAAAGATCACACCGTCGGCGGCTCGGGATGTGCGCTGGAATGCGGATTTATTAACCATAGAGGCCGCTAAAAAGTCAGAAGCCAAGAAAAGCTATGTCAACGCCGTTGGCATGCAAATGAAGCTCTTCAAGCCCTCCGCATTTGTTATGGGAGCGCCCCGCCATGAAACAGGACAGCGGGCAAATGAATTTGTAAAGCAGGTAACGCTGGACCGGTATTTTTATGCGTCGCGCCGGGAAGTGACGCAACGACAGTTTGCTGCATTCAAGCCCAGCGCTTCTGTTGTCGCCCAAAATATTCCGGTCACTAACATCTCCTGGATAGAGGCAGCCCGGTTTTGTAACTGGCTGAGTAAACAGGAGGGTTTGACGCCATTTTATAAATTCTCGGGCAGCAGGTTTACCGGATTTACGGCATCAGCAAATGGATATCGCCTGTTAAGTGAAGCGGAATGGGAATGGCTGGCGCGCAAGGCTGGCCGGCAGGTGGAAACCCGGTTTCCCTGGGGAGATGAAGCGGTTATCCCGCCGGGATCCGGAAATATATCTGATGAATCAGCGCGGGGGAAATCCCGGTTCTATGTCCCCGATTATGATGATGGTTTTGCCGGGCTGGCGCCAGTGGGAAGTTTTGCTGCCGACTATTCGGGCCTGAACGATCTTTTTGGCAATGTCAGTGAATGGGTGAATGATTACTATTCACTGACGCCGCCTGCGAAAGGAGAGGTCTTTGAGAATCCATTGGGAAGACCCTCAGGTGACAAACATGTTATTAAGGGATCGAACTGGCAATCCGGTACGCTAACAGAGTTGCGCCCTTCATACCGGGACGCAGGTGATGAAGGGCGAAAAAATGTTGGTTTCCGTATTGGCCGCTACTTGTAAGGAATAAAAATGCGTATCCTCAGTATTTCCAGACTTTCGTTATTGGTTCTATTTTTATCCATCGCCGGGATCAGTACCTTCGGCCTGCATTATGCGCTGGCGCAGTCAGGTGGGAAGGTACTGGATCTGAACAGCTCGGTTTCTTTTCCGGTGGATATATAGATGCGAGATTTCATTAAGAATACCGGCGCATTGGTGCTGGCAATTATTGCAGTGCATTTGGTGTATCAAGGATATGTGAGGCCGGAAGCCGCACAAATCATTGAATCTTCGCGATTGGCTGGAACGTCAGCGCCTAGAGATCTTGTGGTTATCCTGAAAGACTGGGAGCAGGAGATCTGTCTCATATTAATGCTGTGGGGTGTTTTTCTTATTGGCTCGAAATGCCTGAGTATCGTCAAGAACGGATATCTTTATAAAGTAGATCTGCTCGAGGGAACGAACGAGGGGGAGGAAATGGATCTGGCGACCACAGTTGACCGGATAGAGGAACTTCCTGATAAAATCAAGAATACCCCTCTCATTCAAACCCTTATTTCCAGCATTCGTCGGTACCTGATCACAGATGACGTACAGAATACATCCGATGCAATTGAAACCAGTGTTGATGCCCTTGCGGTTCGTCAGGAGGCCGAGAATTCGATGATCCGCTATTTGATCTGGGCCATTCCCTCGATCGGATTTATTGGCACAGTGCGGGGTATTGGTCAGGCGCTATCGCAAGCGGATCAGGCGCTTGCCGGTGATATTTCAGGCATGACAAATAGCCTAGGTGTCGCCTTTAATTCAACGTTAGTGGCCTTGATAATCAGCATATTTTTGATGTTCCTGTTGCATCAACTGCAACGATTGCAGGATGGTCAAATAATAGAAACGCAGGCTTACTGCGAGAAGTTTTTGCTCAATCGGATAAGTAAATAGGTGCATTCTGAAACGGCAGCGAAAAACTGAAGGCTTCAATCTGGCCTTTCTCGATATTATGTCCTGTGGCCTGGGCGCAGTGATTCTTGTGCTCATCCTTCTAAAACATCAACCGGAACCGGCGCCTATCGACACCGATATATTGAAGTCCGATTTGCTACGCCTGCAGCAGATGGAGCAGGAGCTGCAATCAACTCTTTCCGTCGTTCGCATTCAGGAAGCAGCGCTCAAAAAAAGTATTAATAGTGAGGGGGCGGATAACCAGCGTATTGCCGAGCAGATCTCCGAACTAACGAAGATTGCGGAAGCTCAGCAAGCGCAGTTGCAAAGCTTGAAGACAGAAATCGAGAATGCACCACCGGCGCAAAAGGAAGATGTCATCCAGTCCGACAAAGGTCAGGAAGAGAATTATTTACTGGGATTGAAAGTCGAAGGAAAGAGAATTGTCTTGCTGGTTGATATGAGTGCCTCCATGACCGATGAAAAACTGATTGATATCATTGTACGAAAGTCGGGATCGGACGGGGATAAGAAAAAAGGTCCGAAATGGTTACGGACAAAACGTATTGTCGAATGGTTGCTGGCGCGTCTGCCCAAAGACTCTGAAGCCGTTGTGATCGGCTTTAGTGACAAGTCGGAAAAAATAGGACCGCAAAACTGGTTTTCCGCAACCAATCCTGCTGCGATTACCCAGGTCATGAGCTCTCTCAACGGCCTTATTCCAACGGCATCGACAAATCTACAGCAGGGCTTGAAAACAGCCGCAAGCCTTTCTCCGGCGGCAACAAATTATTATGTTGTTACGGATGGGCTGCCGACTGCAGGGACATCGAATTATGCCAGCTTAAATCCTTTTTCCTCCTGCAATTCACTATTGGGAAAAGCCAACAAGATAAGTGGAGAGTGCCGGGTAAAATTATTTCGCCAGACCATCAATGAGACGGCCCCAAAAAGTGGTCAGCCGGTAAATGTGATCTTATTGCCTCTGGAAGGAGATCCATTGGCGGCGCCGGAATATTGGGACTGGACGTATTCAACGGGCGGTCTGCTTATCTCCCCTGCGGAGAGTTGGCCATGAAGCGCAGGAACAGACAGTTCGAAATATTCAGTCTGTCCTTTCTGGACTTGATTTCCTGTGGGTTCGGGGCTGTAGTCTTGCTTGTGCTGATTTCGAAAACATCGGTGGATGTCGGCTCGTCAAGCCTGGATGCAGCCAAGGATCTAATTCGGCAAATGATTTCTACCGAGCAAGCAGTTGAGGAGTTGGATACGGAACTGGCGATTAGTCAATCGGCGCTGGAGAATTTGAAGGCGCGTCTTAGTCAGCAGAAAAGCCAGTCGGCTGCGCTCGAGCAGGAGCTTGCGACCCGGAAGTCACAGAGTAAAACGGCGGCTGATGATCTGGAAGGGCTGGCACAGGTTGCCGCCGCGCAAAAGAAATCCAGCATCAGGCCGTCTTCATCAGAAACACGAGATGAGGAAGTCGGGGGCATTCCAACGGACAGCGACTATATCCTGTTTATTGTCGATACGTCGGGCAGTATGAAAGCGATTTGGAGCCGGGTAAGCCAGGAAATGCAGAATGTGCTGGAGATTCACCCAAAGGTTAAAGGTTTTCAAATCATCAATGACAATGGCATTCATTTGATTTCTGCTTACGCGGGGAAATGGATTGCCGATACGCCGGGCAGGCGCCGCGCCATATTCAAGGCTTTCAGCAGTTGGAACAGTACATCGAACAGTAGCCCCGTTGAAGGTTTGCAGCTGGCACTAAAGCGATATGCCCGGCCGGGGATCAGCTTGTCTATTTATATCTTCGGCGATGATTATACCGGGTCTTCCTACAATCAGGTCATTAATGAGCTGGAACGCGAGAACACGAACAGGAAAACCGGAAAACCTCTGGCCAAGATACACGCAATTGGCTTTATCTCTTCCGGTGCGACAAATCGTTTCGGTATTTTGATGCGCGAAGTGACAAAACGAAATGGTGGTACATTTATAGCCTTGCCGCAGTAAATAATCGGAATGCATTTCCTTTGATTTTCGTTTAATTTTCATATATTGAAATTATGGGTTCAAATTAGTTCGAAAAGAAGCTTTAGCGCTTTCGAAGTTCAGGAGATTTTTGCATGTCGGCGGATTTCGACGTCTTTATTATTGGCGGCGGCATTAATGGCTGTGGTATTGCGCGCGACGCAGTTGGCCGGGGGTATTCCGTTGGCCTGTGCGAGATGTCAGATCTTGCAAGCGGGACATCCTCAGGATCAACCAAACTCATTCACGGCGGACTTCGTTACCTAGAGCATTACGAATTTCGGCTTGTTCAAAAGGCCCTGTCGGAACGAGAGGTGCTGTGGGCGAACGCCCCGCATATTATTTGGCCTTTGCGGTTTGTCTTGCCTCATCATCGTGGATTGCGACCGGCCTGGCTGCTTCGTCTCGGCCTGTATATTTACGATTACATAGGTGGCCGTAAAAAATTACCGGCAACGAAAACTATTGATTTGGCAACAAATCTGGTTGGCAAGCCGCTCAAGCCATTATTTTCAAAAGGATTTGAATATTCCGATTGCTGGGTAAACGACTCGCGACTGGTTGTATTAAATGCGCTGGATGCGGCGCATCGCGGAGCGAGAATTGAAACCCGGACAAAATGTGTCTCTGCTGTGCGTAAAGACAAGATCTGGCATGTTACAACAGAAGATATGCAGACCGGGCTCGTCACAGTCCGAACGGCAAATCTGCTGATCAATGCCGCCGGACCATGGGTGGATGATGTTCTGGTCGGACCTGTCAAAAGTTCAAACAGCAAGAATGTCCGTCTCGTCCAGGGCAGCCATATTGTCGTTCCCAGGATTTTTGATCACGATCGGTGCTATATTTTTCAAAATAGTGATGATCGAATAATTTTTGCCATTCCTTATGAGCATAAATACACGCTGATCGGCACCACGGATCAGGACTATGTGGGCGATGCGGGCGATGTTGCCATCACGCCAGAGGAAATAACCTATCTTTGTGCTGCAGCCAGCGAGTATTTTGAGAAGCCGGTGTGCGATGAGGATGTGGTCTGGACATATTCCGGTGTCCGGCCTCTTTTTGATGACGGTGCTTCCATGGCTCAGGAGGCGACACGAGATTACGTTTTAAGACAAGATGGTCGCACGGACGATGCGCCTTTGCTCAATGTCTTCGGCGGGAAAATCACCACTTACCGTGTTCTCGCTGAAGCGGTACTTGAGATGGTTGAGGCAAACTTGTCAGCGCGCGGTCCAGCCTGGACAAAACAGGCAAGCCTGCCCGGGGGGGATTTTTCCGTTGAAGGCTTTACGGGGCTGTTGGCGGACGTGCAGAAAAAATATCCTTTTCTGGATGCGGAGCAGGCGGAACGAATGGTCCGCGCGTATGGTACCCTGATTTACGATCTCTTGGCGGATTCGTCGACATACTCAGATCTCGGTATTGATTTTGGCCAAGGTCTCTCGGAGCGAGAGGTTTCCTATTTAATGGAAAAGGAATGGGCACGCAGCGCAGAAGATGTCCTTTGGCGCCGGACTAAGCTCGGCATCGAAGCCGACGATGCCTTGTTTGATGAATTGAATGATTGGATGTCTGCACAAAAGTCAGATCAATAGACAAACATCTGGATGTTCTAAGTGAACAGGACGGGCTTCTTTCTTGTGTTCACCCATCCTGTCATCGTAACTGTTGGGACTACTAGATAAGAATATTGTCTGAGTCTATATCCCTCAGCTTTACATTTTCAAGGGTAAGAATATCGTTTTCATTGAAAGTGAAAACAACATCTTTGCCAACTTGTTCAGCCAAATCAGTTGCTGCTGACGCACTCTCCAGATCATAGAGGACCAGATCCAGAACATCGTGTTTACTATTGAAATCCTTAAGCAGATCATTACCTGAATTTGGGCCAAATATAAACAAATCATCTCCTTTCCCACCTTCAAGCTGATCTGCACCGGCGCCGCCGTTGAGTGTATCGTCGCCGCCCATGCCAAGCAGAAGATCATGACCTTCGCCGCCTTCCAAAGCATTGTCTGTATCGTTACCGCCGATGCGATCATAGGCAATCAACGCGTCGTCCTGAATGGCCTCTACGTCACTATTGCGCTCTATGACATCTGCCAGGGTAGTATCCCAAAGCATATCGATATCACTTTGTGAGAGCTCGGAGTTCTGGCTCCAGTAAGGATCGCCATCGCGGATAGCCATGAACTGATCAGCGACGATGGTTGCGAACAGCTCACCAAGCATTCCGTCATTTGCGGGCTCCTCTGCCAGACCGCCAACCCAGGCATCAATATCGTCGACGCTGTCATACACTCTGGCAAGCGCTAACGCCAAATCTGAATCTGAAGTGATATCGGAGAAATTCTCCATTCTATTCAGCCCGACAGCTTCACGAAGGTCGTTGTAGCTTGCAACACCCAAGTCTCTGCCTCGTTGGATATTCAGGGATGCCAGATCAAAACCTACATCACCGTCCTCACTGAATAGAAAGTTTCGTAAATCATTCACAATCTGCGTATCAAGTTCCTGCGCCGTACCGTCTGCGAGGCCACGTAACAAGGGTTCTATGCCACCATTTGCAGCCACAACATCAGCAGAGAAAAATGAATCCCGCAAGGCAAGATCACCCGCAGCTATGGTGTCCCCATTTTCGTCAAGGCGCCCCAAGGTTGAGGAAACGAGACTATGGCCGAACCGATAGGCGGCGGTTGAAAATTCGACAGATACACCAGGGTTTACACTGCTATCGTATCCGGTGTAATTCGTTATGGCTTCTTCACCAATCAGCAAAGGCAGATACTCGTTGAAAGTAATGGCTTGAATTTCTGCCTCTACCCGAACCCGGGCTGCATCGTAGAGTTCATCCGGCGTCCAGTCCGGGTTTTTCTCGGCGAGTTTGTCTACCCAGTTATTATGGTCCCGCGCGAACAATGTTTGAATTGAGTAAAGGCCGGAATTTTCTGCGGCTCGGATATCGCCAGCCAAGACGCTGCCGTCATCTGCAAAGGCTACGAGGCCAAATTCATCAAGTAGTAATTTTCCATCATCGGTACGAAGGGCCGCCGCCGTTGCCGTATCGGAACCATAGACCATGGATCCATCCATGAAAGAAGTGATCTCGTTTGGATATTGTGCGGCAGTCTCTAAACCAGTTCCGATCACTGGATCAGCGCGGAAGAAACTCATATCAATTTCCGGGTCAAAATACGCATCATCGTCAGGGATGTCGATTGGCTCATAGGTTGTTCCGGAAACTGTCAAATCGATATCATGGTCAATAAATTGTCCCCATACCCAAAAAAGATCGCTTACGTCGAATGAATTGACCGTATCATTTTCCTGAGCAACAAGGGTATTACTGATTTCCCGGGGGCCAGCAAGATCATCTTCCAGCTGCCAGATACCGTCTTCAAAATTCTCAGGTGCCAGCCTGAGCAATGTTTGCCCGGCGGCTCCCCAGTCCGGGTTTTCTAAGTTGCTGCCAAAACCATCGACGGGGCGTGATGCAATTTCACTATCCGGATTGTTGTTTTCTTGCCGGTTGCGCCCATCATCTTTGTCCTGTTTATTTCTATCTAACTCGTCTCTTCTATGGCTTGAAATCTGATTGCGAAAATCATCTTCTGGATTGCGTTTCGTCGACCTCATTATACTCTCCTTCAAAAAGTGAAGTGGGCAAAATGCACCTGCCCGAAGTAAATATTTACTTTTCGACCATGCTTAAAGTGAGCGGCGAGAATATGTTGAAAATATGATATTACAGGGAAAAATCGAATGGTGAGTATCTTCAGGAAAATATTGATTGAACAAAGTTAGTCAATGAAAAGACAAAATATGTTCGCTTTGTCCAACCATTTAGGATTGGCGATGTTTAAGCATGCACAGCAAAAATTAATTCCGACCAAGAATATAGACCACGAAAATGTTCCGGAGCAATCACAGGTTTTGATTACGCCGGAACATTGTGATGACTGTACCTAGTCTCCCTCTGGTGCTGCCTTGTCCAGGTTCTTCGGTGCAAAAATATCACCAAATGCCCCCTTGCCGGGGTTTTGAGCTTTTCCTGGCTCCCCATTATCTGGGGCAGTTTTATCCAGATTATTTGGATTGAATACGCCGCCAAAGGAACCTTTGCCTGGGCTTTGCGGAACTGAACCGGTGCCTGGCGATGTTTTGCTGCCGCCAAAAATATCCGGGCCCTTGAGATTTTGCTCTCTTTGCTGCTCCAGCCGCTGTTCCTTAATCGCTTTAATGCGCTGTTCTTGAATAAGTCGTTTCTGTTCGCGAACATCCATGACACATTCTTTAGGGCTATAAACCTGAGCAAACCAGATGGTCGAAAATCCACCAAGTGCTACTAAGACCAAAATGACTGCAGCGGGGTTTCCGCGCAGGAATTTTGGCAATTTGAAACTTCCATTTACAGCAGAAACGGGAGCGCCATTTGCCAATGCAAGCTGCTGACGCCGCCGATAAACTTCATGGATCAATGCGCCGACAACTGTCAATGCAATGATAATGAACGCCAGAGATGAAATGGATGGGTTAATACCGTATCGAACTTTTTGCGCCAGTTCGATCGTCAAAGTCGGAAATTTGCCGAACGTAAAGGTTGTTGTATTGTAGTTCTCGAATGAAGCAAGAAACGCAAGAACGGCGGCAGAGGCTATCGCCGGCTTCATGAACGGCAGAAGTATTTTCCTGAAGGCCTGTACATTGGTTGCGCCGAGATCGAGAGCGGCTTCTGTCAGCCCTGTATCAAAGCGCTGCAGTCGGGCAATGAATACAAGCATGCAATAAGAGGCGATAAAGGTTGACTGGCCAAGGATCGTCAGGAAGATACCATTATGCAGGAAGCTATCGCTGCTGAAGCCCAGCATAATATTTATCCGGTCCCAGAATACCAGCGTCGAAATACCCAAAACAACGCCTGGCACAAGAATAGGTGCAATTACTATTGTATAGTAAGTCGCACGCAGTTTCGGCCAGATTTGCGTTAGCATCAACGCACCGGCCAAGCCCATAATCACGGACAGGATGACGGTGCCAATTCCGACGAAAATACTGTTTTTTATGCCATTCAGAATGCGATCGTCATTGGCGAGCACATCAAACCACTGAAAGGTCAGGCATTCCCACGGTGTCATTTTTGGAAAACTCGGCGAATTGAATGCCGTAATGCTCATCACGACCAAAGGACCCAACAAGTATCCAAAAAAGATAATCAGATAGGCGACAAGGAAAAATTTGAGGAGGATATTTTCGGTTTTCATTTACCAATGTCCCCCATCTTGACCTTGAACAAACGCATCAGAGACAACACGATAAAGACACAGGTAACCAGCAATACGATTGCGAAAGCCGCCCCACGAGGCCAGTTGCCACCCTGATTGAACCATTGATATATAATCTGCGTAAACCAAAGGCTGGAGGGACCGCCCAAAATCTGAGGCGCGGCCAACGCACCTGCTGAAAGCATGAAGACCATTGTACAGCCGGAGACTATTCCCGGTTTAGCGTAAGGGATTACGACACGCCAATGAATGCGCCACCAAGGGGCGCCCATATCGCGCGCCGCTTCAATCTGATTGCGGTCCAGGCTTTCAATGACATTGTAAATAGGAAATATCATCAGCAGAATATAGGCATATCCCAGGCCTGCATAGAGCGCGACATTCGCCCTGATAAAATCGATGGGATTATTAATCAGCCCGAACGCCAGCATCATCTCATTGATGACACCGCTTTCGCCAAATATAATCCTGAAGGCAAATGCTCGTAAAATCTCGTTGATCCAGTAGGGGATGATTAACAACAATACGAGAACCCGAGTGAAGCCACCGCCACTGGACTGGCCTAAATAGTAAGCCAGTGGATAGCAAAGGACCAGATCAAGTATGGTTACAAAAATCGCGGCAAGCAACGTGCGTCCAAAAACCCCTAAGTCAACCACATTGTAAGAACTGTCTGAACCAGGAGCACCAAGCACCAGATATTTATAATGCTCTATGGTATAGGTGTCTTTCGGGCCGCCCATTTCCGGTGGTGGCAGATGATGCCGGAAGGAGAAATCCAGCATGGACAGCTGCGGCAGGATTATGAGCAAAATGACCCAGAAGCCAACGGTAACGAGTAAAAAAATCCCGAGCCCGTAGCCGTTCCTGTTAAAATACTCTGAAAATATTTTCGTTATATTCATTGCTTTAACTTACTCACTGGCCAGGTCGCCGGCGGGAAGCGCTATTGCTTGCCGAGCGTCATATTCCAATGTCAGATCATGCCCTTGCGCAGACTGGCGCTGTTGACCGACATTTACCAAGGACATTTTGATTTCCTTCCCTTCACTGCCTTCCAGGAATACGTTGTAAATCTGTCCTTCGAATTCTTCATGCTTGACCATGGCCGTTAAGCGGTTTTTGGCGGGTGCGCTATCTGCTGCGATATTACAGGCTTCCGGGCGGATAAACATCATAGCCGGGTCGCCGACATTCATTTTTCCGAGGGCCGCCGGGGCGATGCGTGCCAATAACTCGCCGGATCGATTTGTATCGATAAGCGCGGTATCTCCGTCAATGGATTTTATATTGCCGCGGAAAACATTATTCTCTCCGACGAATGAAGCAACAAATGGTGTTGCCGGGTCATTATATATTGTATGACCATCAGCGATCTGGTCAATAATGCCGGCGCGCATAACCGCAACATTATCTGACATTGTCAGAGCTTCACCCTGATCATGGGTAATATAAATGAAGGTAATGCCTACCCGCTGTTGAATTTCACGCAGTTCGGTCCGCATATGCTGCCGAAGCTTGAGATCAAGTGCGGACAACGGCTCATCCAGCAACAAAACATCTGGTTCCGCACAAAGGGCTCTCGCAATCGCGACACGTTGTTTTTGGCCACCGGACAATTCAGAGGGTAATTTATCGCCCTGGTCGGGGAGGGCGATCATGTCCAGCAATTCGTCGGCACGTTTACGTCGGGCGGCTTTACCGACGCCCTGGACTTCCAACGAAAAAGTGATGTTTTCCCAAATCTTCATAAGAGGAAATAATGCCAAATTCTGAAAAATAAGGGCGGTTGGACGTTTATTGGGGCCGATGCCCGCCATATCCCGTCCACCAATCATGACCTTTCCATCACTTGGTTCAAGAAATCCGGAGACTGCCCTTAGGATTGTCGTCTTGCCACAACCGGATGGTCCGAGAAAGGAGAAAAATTCGCCTCCGTTAATATTTACGTTGGCTTCACGAACAGCAACGAATTCGCCAAAGCGTATCCAGACGTTCTCAAGATTAACGTCAACCCCTTTACTCATAAATCTCTCCTGCTCAGTACTAATTTGGTCGCACTGCCCCACAAAGGAGGAACTATTATCGTTTATTTTTATTTTTTCCGATAGCCATGACAATGCATGAATATCGGGAAAAATAAAATATTGTCCCGGGCTTTGCTGTTAGGCCACCCGGGACAATAACTCGGATATTATGAGCTCTTGAACTTGTTCACATATTCTGTCCGGATTTCAGCATACCAAGGTGCCTGTGGTGGCCATGGATTGAGATTGCTGAGGGAATCTCCAGGATAGGCATCCGCGAAGTTTTTCTTGTAAGCTTCACCTGCAAAAGCGTCAGCGCCAAGAACCGGCGAATTATACCCATGTTCATCGATGGCTTTACCAGCGTTTTTCGGATCATAAGAGAATTTGATAAACTCATAAATCTGATCAACGTTTTTCGCACCGGTTGGCATTGCCATGCCGTCAACCCATGCCATAGCGCCTTCGACAGGGGCCTGATACATGATCGGATCACCGGCAGTCTTAAGTGACATGGGAGGCCCATCCCAAGTCTGGCCAACAATCACACCTTCATTCAGCAATCCATTCTTTTGTGTATCGGCATCGTTCCAAAGAAGCTTAATGTTTTTCTTTCTGTCGATGCACCATGCTGTAACTTTTTCCCAAATCGGGCGCATGGTTGCTTCAGATTCGTAGGCTTTCCACATATCACCCGGATTTAATTCACCGATGGTTTCCATATAGAGACCGGCACAAAGCATCATGGAATGTGGACGCCCCATTGTCTTGCCGGCATTTGCTTCTGACCAAATGTCACCATAACTTGGTGCAGCACCGGCAGGAGCCCATTTATCTGTCCGCCATGCAACGCCTTCAGTTCCCCAGATGTGAGGAAGCCAATGAGAGCCTTTGCCGTCGAAATCCCAATCTTTTGTGCCAATATTCGTCATGGCGGGATTAACGTTGGCAACCGGAACACGCTTCATATCGAAAGGCTGCAACAGCTGAAGCGGACCCCATTCAAGACCCTGGTTGTTGGTCGGCGACACAATGTCGAAGCCCTGACCTTTAGTGGCCTTCATTTTATTGATTATTTCTTCGTTTGAGCCGATACCCGTATAGTTGATTTTAATACCGGTTTCTTTTTCAAAGTCCGCAATAAACGGCTTTGGCAGGTAATCCGACCACATAAGAATATTGATCTCACCGGATGAGGCCAGTGCGCTGCGGCTGACAATAGCCGGTGCAACAGCCGCTGCACCTGCAACTGCAGCTCCTTTAAGCAGGTCTCTGCGTTTAACCTGATGTGTTTTAATTTTAGTCATTTACGATCTCCCTTAGTTGTTTGAGCATCTTCGTTGTTAGTTGAAGCGCTCATAAGCGGTTGCCCTCTTGATGGCTCCGAATTTTCAAACTCGCTTTTGAGTTCAGTATATCCCTAAAAGTATCCATTAAAATTCAAAAACCGACATATAATGCTGTACGACAGGCAAAATACCTAGCGGCAATCTGTGACAGTGATGTGACAAAATTCCGTTTGGTAAATTTGTGGTTTCTTGAAGACTTTAATGGTTTTGTGTTTTCTCCCTTAAGCGATGGTATTTAAGAGTAGCTAAATCCCAGCCTAAGCCATTAGATCAAACCATTCTTCATTAGCTACATTGAGGATACGAAACCCGCTAGTCAAGTTTAGATTACATGTTCTCTGTTTTATTTAGTACTTTCAAGAGCCTAGTCGACCAAGGCAATTGGTTGTTAGACGTGCTGACAGGCAAAAGCTCAAAAAAAGAATATTATAATTGGCTTCAAGCCTCATCGGAGTACGAATTGTTTTCTTCGAACAAACCCGAATTACAACTTTTGCGGTATTTTTTGGAAGTTTAGTGCTAAATTGAAAAAATGTTGATCTGACTGCGTAAAAACAAAAATTTCAAAAGTGAGACGATAGATGACAACCAGCGAAATTAATGCGTTAACTGACAATGGTGACATTGAGATCCAGGGTGCATCTGTCGGGCCATTGACGGATCGGACATTCGTTGCCAAGGATCTTTTTGATATAGCCGGATATCCCACAGGCGGTGGAAATCCTGACTGGGCACGAACTCATCCTATTCCGGAAGAGCATTCCTGGGCTGTGTCAGCTCTATTGGCGGCAGGCGCGACTTTCAAAGGGAAGACCATTACCGACGAAATTTCTCTGGGCATTCTGGGCGAGAATGTATTTTATGGTACGCCATTGAATAGCGCGGCGCCTGAACGTGTTCCGGGTGGATCCTCTTCGGGATCCGCTGCAGCTGTTGCAGCTGGCCTTGCAGATATAGCTTTGGGTACCGATACCGGTGGATCGGTGCGCGTACCGGCAAGTTTTTGCGGATTATATGGTATTCGACCCACACACGGTCGTCTTAATCTTGCTGGGATGCTTCCACAGGCTCCAAGTAGTGATACAACCGGATGGTTGGCGCGAGAGACACAGAGTTTCGCAGATGCTTCCTCTGTCATGCTGGAAGAGGATATAGAGATAACGAGGCCAGATCGATTGGTCATCGCGGTTGATGCATTTGGATTTGCCGATAGAGATACGGCGACAGCTCTTGGGCCGCTCGTCGGAAAATTAAGCCGGCTGGCTGATGAGACCGTTGAAGATGTTTTGGCACCGCAGGGTATTTCCGTATGGGGCAAGGCACAACGGACCTTGCAAATGGCGGAAGCCTGGCAAACGTTCAAGGGCTGGATCGATGCCACAAATCCAGGTTTCGCGTTCAATGTTGCCCGCGGTCTCAATATGGGGTCGATGGTATCGGAAACAGATCGGCAGTGGGCCGCTTTAATGAAAAGAGAAGCGCGCGCACGCTTGGAATATCTGTTACCGGCCGGGACGGTCATGGTGTTGCCAACGACGCCATTCCCGGCCCCGTTTAAAGGATTGCCAATATCTGAACAAAATCCGGTGAGGGAATTAATCCTGTCCTTATGCGCCCATGGCGGCCTTGCCGGATTTCCACAAGTTAGCGTGCCTGGTGCCATTGTAGACGGAGCACCTGTTGGGCTGTCGATAGTCGCCGCTCGCAATGAGGATGCCCGCCTTGTTGGGCTGGCTTGTGCATTGGGAGATACATTGTCATGAAAGATTTTGAACCAAATATTCCAGAAGTCGTCGCCGAAGTTCGCGAGAAGTTTGAGAGTTATGAGACGGCATTGGCTGAAAAAGATGTCGATGTTCTGGATAACACTTTTTGGAATAGTCCATTTACAGTTCGCTTAGCCATGAGTGAGCATGGATACGGCTTCGATGCTATTCACGCACATCGGGTCGCCCGCCCGCCGGGACCCAGTATAAAAGAAAAGAGAATTCGTCTTGAGATTCTGACAATCGGCCATACTGTGGCAACCGTAAATTTGGAATTTAAAGTTTTAGGGCAGGATTTGATAGGTCGACAGAGCCAATCTTGGGTCAAGTTCCCTGATCTTGGTTGGAAGGTTATAAGCGCGCATGTTTCGACGACGGACGGAACCAAGCTGTGGTGAGTCCTGACCTACAGCAAATGACCCTGCGAATAAATGGAGCCCTCTTTTTTATGTGATTAGCCTTAAGAAATACATTACTATTATCGCAAGTAGTAAAAGAGGGGGCTTAAAATGAGTAATGACGTAAAAAACTATCAAAAATATGCGGCAGAATTAATAGGGACGCTTGTTCTGGTGTTATTTGGCTGTGGTAGCGCTGTCATAGCTGGAGATCAGATCGGCTTTGCGGGAATTTCCTTTGCCTTTGGATTTTCTGTCTTGATTATGGTGTACGCCATTGGCGGCATTTCAGGCTGCCATATTAACCCGGCCGTTACGTGCGGAATGGTTGTTGCTGGTCGGATGCAAATCAGGGAAGCAATCATTTATGTGATTATGCAGTGCATCGGTGCCATCTTAGGCGCAGCAATTCTTTATGTTATCGCCTCTGGAAAAGCAGGATACGACATTGCTGTCAATGGGCTCGGTCAGAATGGATATGGTGCCTCATCACCTGCGGGATACGCTATGACCGCGGCCTTCATTGCAGAAGTTGTTCTGACAGCTATTTTCATTTTTGTTATCCTTGGCTCAACAGGTGCCCGCGCTGCTGCTGGCTTTGCCGGATTGGCAATCGGCATCTCTTTGGTGGTTATTCACCTGGTTGGTATCCCGATTACAGGGACCTCCGTAAATCCGGCAAGAAGCCTGGGGCCAGCTCTCCTGGTTGGCGGTGAAGCATTGGCACAATTGTGGCTCTTCTGGGTTGCGCCGCTTATTGGTGGCGCTCTTGGTGCTATTCTGTGGAAGGTAACATCTTCGGAAACCGGAGACGCAAGTTAAAACATAGTTGAGAAAAAGCGTCAGTCGGACCAGTCGAGAGTTAGGCTTGTGCCCATGGCGGGCGCTTTTTCCAGACTATTTATTATTTCAAGGCATACAAGAGCCATATCCACCCGGTCGTCAGTTTCACCCAAGGGCAAAACTAATACTTCAACTACGACACGCTCTTTTTTGACAAACTGAACTTGCTCTCGAACGGCAACGGGCGTTTTTGTGTGAACGCAGGTTTTAAAGGCCCATAGCATATTCTCTGTACGTTCCCCGTAGAGATTTTCGTCAATAAAATGACCGGTGGCATCCCGTTCGGAGATAGCGGTTATTGTGGTGCCAATCAAACGATAGCGAAATCTTAAAGGATCATATGTCACGTCTACTAAAGCAATTTGTGGCAGCAGATTGGGAAATTCAACAGGGTCAATATCTGCCCGGGCCGGAAACTTTCGGCTTCGTCGTTTTTCAAGCCAATAATCACGTAATTCAATCAGCGTAATGGAGGAGATCTTATTCCCGCTTTTTATACGTTCCACTCAAGTTTCTTTCGTATTCTACTGGTATTAACGTCACCAAACTAAATATTTACCCAATAGATAGTGGGAGACAAGTGAAAAAGAAATTCATTCATAGTTCGCAGATTTAATCCGACCAGCAAGATGGATTTCGTAATTTTGATCACGGAATAGTTAATCGGGGGTGATTTGCAATTGAGTCTAGCTGTAAATATGTATTTTGGATTGCACCATAATTGGAGAAATTCTGAATGACTGCGAAATCTGTAAATCTCACTTTATACCGTTGGGCTGGCGCCTGGGGCCCTTTTAAAGTAAATATTCCTTGCGGTGAATGCTCCTTAACGGTTGATGTAATAACAGATACATTGGAAACCGAGCTCGCCGGCATTTCCGTTGAGCTGGAGATCAAGGACTGGCTCACTGAATGGTGGAAGCCACTTCCAAAAGGCGGCTGGCATGCACCCATTGTGTTAGTTGACGGGAAACTTGTCAGTCAGGGCCGAGCCTTAAACCGCGGCGTTCTTACCGAAGCGGTTATTGCCGCTCATGTTGAAAAAACCGAAGTTGACGGCAATCATCTTTATGGGAAATCCACCTGCCCGCATTGTGTGCGCGCGAAAACCTATTTCGAGCAGGCAAATGTTGACTATAAGTATCATGATGTTGTTAAGGATTCACGGGCATTATATGAGATGCTCGGGCGGGTAAAACCCATCGTAGGGCCCAAAACACCCATAACAGTACCGCAGATTTGGATCGAGGGGGCCTATATCGGCGGAGCAGATCAGCTGGGCCAAAAACTTGGGCTGGATGTCGAGCCTAACCTTGATCGAGGTCAAAACTCCATGACATCGCGGCCAAGTTTGAAGCCGGCATAAATCTTATTGGTTGGTTTTCGCTTCGACATTTCGCTTTATGTTCTCAAGACTCAGTGCAGCTTCCTCATCGATCCGGATTATCATCTCCTCGGTAGGGGGCTTCGGCCGGGAAGGATTGGTCAAAGTGCGAGTGAATTGAACTTGGTCTCCAGCGGCTTCAACATCATACCGAACGATAATTTTTCCTATAAAAGGTGTCGAAGTTTCACCAACCCATAAATGCGGAGGATCGCAATCGGTGACGATCCAGTTCAGCTCAGCCGGGCCGCTTCTCGTATGCCATTGCTCCCGAAAAGTATCGCCTTTTAAAAGGGGTCGATCCGGGCTGTCTATTTCGTGAGAGGCGGCAATCCATTCCGGCCAGGAATTGGGATTACTGACATAATTCAATACGGCTTCAGCAGAGGCATCGATTAAAATACTGTGGCTGCGATTGAAGATTAGATCGGTGTTCATATTGTCCTCGTTTTTATTGGTTTTAGGAACTCTTCTCTGCACTTAAAACAATGCAGCTCGGATTTGCAAGATACCATTTTACGGATTTTTCAAGTCTCGCATCTTCCGGCGCCAGACGTAACGGATGCCAGATAATATTCGTAAAGCCAGCTTGTTCCAGACAACGTTCATGGATAGTTCTCGACCATTGCCACATTCGGGCCTTGAAATCTCCGATGACCAGATGGTAATTGGACTGATCGTCTATTTCATATCTAAACCCGAAGATATTTTCCATGCCCGGGTATTGATTTTCAAAATTGTAATCCGGATTGATCGTGTAGGTCAGAAATCTCCCGCCGGATTTCAGGTTTCGACTTAAAAACTGGCACATACTGGCCAATTTCTCTTCAGTTTCCGCATAATGGAATAAATACATAGCGGTCACCAGATCGACGGGGGAGGCAAGAGAAAACGTTTCATCGCTGGCGTCTCTGACTTGATATGTCAGGTTTTCCCAATGCATCTTGCTACTCGGAAGATTTTGAGCCTGTGCGCGATCGATCATTTCAGCCGAGATATCGGTACCCAAGACTGAACCGGCTCCCATACCCATCAAAGCCCTGGAAAGGCGTCCTTCCCCGCAAGCAACATCGAGTATTCGCTTGTTGGTGACATTTCCCAAGATTTCGAGAAACACATACCATTCAAGGTGGGAATAAACGCTGTCCGTTTTGCTCCACTTTTGGTATCTACTCGTTTTATGGTCATAATCAGCCATCAGGTTTCTCGATAATTAGGGGCGGTACGAGTATCCGCCACCTCTGAAGCAGGCTAGCTTCCAAATAGATTGCGTGCGATGCGTTCATTCTGGATTTCCGTTGTTCCATCAACATAGTTTGCAATGCGGGCGCAGGCAATATGTCTTCCCAGCGGGTATTGTCGTTTCAGGCCGGCGGCCCCCATGATTTGCATGCATTTGGTCAAATGCGTGTCAGCGATCCGGGCCGAAAATTTTTTCGCATGCGCTGCATGGATTTCGGCATTTGTTTCAGCCTCAACGGATAACACCGCCCGGTACGCAAGCAACCGTGCCGCCTCCACATCAGTTTGCGCATCGGCCAGATCCCAGCGAAGCCCCTGAAACGCAGAAATTGTCGTTCCGAACGCGGCTCGATTTGACGCGTACTCGGCCGTTAATTCAATTGCTGCTTCTGTCATGCCGCAGCACATGGTTGCGACATAAGTCCGGGCTGCGTTTACCCCTTTCATAGCGGCCTTGAAGCCGTCACCGGGTGAACTGATCAACCTGTTGTCGGCAATGAAATGGTCCTGCAGTTTAAATCCGCCAACTCCAATGGCATGCCCTCCCATCATCTCTGTTGGCAAGAGCCGCTCGACGCCCTCTTCGCGGGCGTCAATCAGGAATCCGGCAACGCCTCGCCAGCCAAGCTCAGGATTTGTTTGCGCATACAGAAAAATAAGATCTGCGGCGGCGGCGTTGGTGATCCATGCTTTTTCACCATTGAGCACCCAACCACCGTCCACTTTGCGGGCGTTCGTTGATATGGCCGCAAAATCGCTTCCGGCGGCGGGTTCGCTCAATGCGGTGCAGCCAATCGCCTCACCCGCCAGCATTTCGGGCAGATATCGTTCGGCGAGCTCTTTGGGCGCCTCTCTGGCGATTTTTCCAGCCAGTCCCATGTTGTTGATAAGGCTGAAGGAAAAAGCGAAGCAGTCACGGGCTATTTCTTCGGCGACCCGGGCTTTAAGTCTAAAACGGCCTCCGAAACCGCCATATTCTTCAGGAATTTCGAGTCCCACTATGCCCGTACCAGCTGCGGCCTGCAGGGTTTCAATGGGCATTTTCCGTGAGTCTTCCCAGCTTTGCGCATGTGGCGCAACTCTGGATTTGGAAAATTCCTGCACTCGGTTGAGAAAGTCGATTTCGCGGGTTTCAAGCTGTAAGTCCATGATCGTTTCCAGTTGATGGTCGGTTGTACCTAGTCGAGTTGACGGGCGGACTGGTATTCCTTGGAAAGCCGCGAAACCAGTTCAGCCGTATCCGGAAGGTCGTCAATTAATCCAACTCCTTGACCTGCACTCCAGATGGCGTTCCAAGCCGTCAATCCATCGGGCAGGTTCGGGCGGAAGGGGCCATCGGGGGCGGGCAGGTTGTCGGGATCCAGACCGACTGCATTAAGAGAGGTTCGCATAAAATTCGCCGGAACGCCGCTGATCGCATTGGTGTAGACAATGTCATCGGTCTTTTCCGTGACAATCATGTTTTTGTATGCCTCTTCCGCCAGCGCCTCTGTTGTTGCGATGAAGCGGGTGCCGAGATAGGCGAGATCCGCCCCGAGTATTTCAGCCGCCCGAATGCCGCGCCCGCTGGATATGGCGCCGGCCAGAATAATTGTGCCGTCGAAGAAGGTCCGGACCTGTTCAACCATGGCAAAGGGACTGAGCGGTCCCGCATGTCCGCCCGCGCCATTGCAAACCAGGATCAGCCCGTCGACGCCGGCATCTGCAGCCTTTTTCGCATGATACATTGTTGTCACATCATGAAATACCAGGCCGCCCCAGGCGTGAATATCTTCCACAACTGGCGCAGGGTTGCCGACACTGGTAATGATGATAGGTGTTTTATGTTTCCGGCAAGTCTCCATATCTGTATCAAGTCGTACCCCTTTCATACGGGCCAGACTGAAATTTACCGCATAAGGCGCGTGGTTCGAAGTCACTTGCTTGTTAATCTTTTCCATCCATTCAGAAAAATCTTCACTGCTTCTCGCGTTCATGGCGGGAAAGGATCCGATAACGCCGGCTTTACACGAGGCAATCACCAGATCTGGCCCGGATATCAAAAATAACGGAGCGGCAATCGCCGGGATTTTAAGGTTTCGTTGAATAGCGGAGGGAAGGGACATCAGTGAACCTCTTTTTAGTATGATGTTAGATGCCGATTTTCGGGCTATCATCATTTGTTTTTATTAATTGTCTCCATTCTACGTGTCCGTTGCCCATAGTCAACTGAGCCAGCGCGAAGGCCCGTCGTAATTTTGATCGCTTTCCATATTCCCACCATGGACTTGACGCATCAGGCGGGATAGGCTGCCGCAGCAATATTTGCCAATATGTTTAAAATGAGCGCGCCATGACAAAATCCCCAGCACTCTCTTTTGCAACTGCGATTACCCGCGCCCCGTCTCTCACTGTTACAGGCGGGCTGCGTGCCATTGATCAAGGCGCGCCGGACCCAGATCTTTTCAGGTCACACCATGCCATGTATATTTCGGCGTTGCAGGCGACGGGTGCTGAGGTTATCCAGCTGCCCGCGCTGGAAAATTATCCCGATTCCGTCTTTGTCGAGGACACTGCGCTCTGCTTGCCTGAAGGAGTGATTATCATGCGTCCCGGCGCACCCTCCAGGCTCGGTGAAGCAGTGGAGATGGCCACGATTCTGCCAGAGTATTTTCGGCAAGTTCGCTATCTTGACGCCGGGCATGCAGAAGGAGGAGATATTCTTGTAACCTCCAGGGAGATTTTGGTCGGTCGGTCAGGACGTACCGATAAAAGAGGTGTGGCAGCGCTTCGCGATATCGTCACGGAGTGGGGATATCAGTTGCGAGAACTGCAAACACCGCCTGGCGTCCTGCATTTTAAAACCGATTGTGGTTTGCTGGATGAAGATACCATTTTGTCGACGCATCGGCTGGCGGCATCAGGATGTTTCTCTGATTATAATGTTCTACTCGTTGCCGAAGGAGAGGAAGCCTGCGCCAATGCGGTAAGATTTAACGATGTTATCCTGTTTCCGGCGGGGTTTCCAACGACGGCGTCCATGCTACGAGATCACGGATATACTCTCGTCGAGATTCCCAATACAGAGGCCGCCAAAATTGACGGCGGCATGTCTTGCTTATCCTTGAGATTTACAAAATATCCAGACCCAGATCGAGACAGGGAGAGCTATGGGTAAGCCAGCCCAGCGATAAAACATCAATGCCGGTTTCCGCGATACCCCGTGCGGTGACCTCTGTGATACCGCCGGAGGCCTCAAGAATTGAGAGCTTATTCGTCATGGTCACAGCTCGCCGAAGGTCTTCCAGACTCATATTGTCGAGGAGGATAACATCGGGTTTATGCGGAAGGGCTTTTTCCAGTTGCTCCAATGTGTCAACTTCAACTTCTATTTTGATCATATGACCGGCTGCAGTTTTGGCTCTGTCTATAGCGGTGCCGATATCTCCGCCGACGGCGGCGATATGATTGTCCTTCAGCAGAATTCCGTCATACAAGCCAAAACGATGATTGAAGCCGCCGCCGGTGCGAACGGCATATTTTTCGAAGGAACGGAGCCCCGGGGTCGTTTTTCTGGTGCAGGTTATCCGAACCGGTAAATCATCTACCAGATCAACAATTGTCCGTGTCGCCGTTGCAATTCCTGAAAGATGGCCAAGGAAGTTCAAGCCCACCCGTTCGCCACTTAAAATTGCTCGTGCGGGTCCCGATAGCGAAGCGATATGGTCTCCGGGTTTGACAACCGCGGAATCCGGGGCATGAATATCAGTTGTGACGGCAGGTGAAAGTTCTGCCATGACAGCCGTCAGGATATCTGTACCGGCGATACATCCTGCCTGGCGGCTGACAACATGTGCCGTTATGTCCAGATCTTCTGGAATTGTGCTGTTACTGGTTAAATCACCGACGGAACCCAGATCTTCCAGTAACGCGTTTTTGACTGCTTGCTCCACCAACGTTTTGGGCAATGGGAGGATGTTATGATTCATTTGCTCATTACTTTTCGCTTTTTTCAGGACGCTAAGGGCATTCCGGTTGGATTGGGATGGCTCCAGCATTCTCCGATATACATTGTGGTGGGAACCGCATAGTCAGGGCTAGATGTGGGATAGTCTGACCGATAATGGCTTCCTCTACTTTCGCGCCGCCTGAGCGCGGAGGTCGCGACTAGCCGACTACAGAGAAAGATATTTTTAAGGCGCTGAGAAGGAGAGGGATATCGCCGCTCAAGACCCTCAAGATGGCATATCAGCGTCGTCAATCCGCCTTCATCACGACAAAGCCCTATATGGCGATAATTCAAGGATTGAAGTTCCAGAACGGCTTCGGCCTCACCGACCGATTCCGTTGGAAAATGGAAATCATCGGCGTTAAAATTTCGCGTCACATGTGGATTAAAGCCCTTCTTCAGGATATCCTCAACAATACGTTTTGCGAAAACGACAGCTTCCAGAAGAGAATTGCTGGCAAGACGATTGGCGCCATGAAGCCCCGTGCAGGCCACTTCCCCGCAGGCCCACAGGCCAGGCAAAGATGTCCGCCCCTGTTTATCTGTCGTGATACCGCCCATATGATAATGCACTGCAGGGGCGACGGGTATGAGTTCTTTAACCGGATCTATGCCATGGGCTTTGCAATGTCCGAACACTGTTGGAAATTCTTCCAGGAAAAGATGTCCGAGTGACTGCCTGGTATCGAGGTAGCATTTGTGCCCCTGGTTTATCTGGTTCCAGATTCCGCGGGCTAATATGTCCCGGGGGGCGAGCTCAGCCAGGGCATGCTCAGATAGCATGAAGCGCTCACCCGTCTCATTGACCAAATGCGCTCCTTCCCCTCGAAGCGCTTCGGTTGCGAGCGGCCTTGGAATGGCATCAACATCCAGTGCAGTGGGGTGAAATTGTACGAACTCAAGATCTTTTAAGCTGGCGCCGGCACGCGCCGCAATCGCCAGCCCGTCCCCGGTTGCAGCCAATGGATTGGTTGTCGCACTATAGATCTGGCCAATGCCGCCGGTTGCAAGAACGGTAGCCTCCGCAAATAAAAGATGGGTTTGACCTTCATGATAAATGGCGCTGCCAGCAACGCAACCATCCGAGACAAGCAGATCGATCGCTTCTGAATTTTCCAGAACGGTAATATGCGGGCTCTGTCGCACTTTCAACGTCAGGGCACGCATAATTTCCTTACCGGTGGAATCGCCATTTGCATGAACCACCCTACGGTGGCTATGGGCGGCTTCTTTGCGAAGGCTCAACTGGCCGTCGTTGTGATCAAAAAGGACACCAAGATCAATCAGGGTCTGGATGCAATCTCTGCCGTGCTTTGCTACTAATGCAGCAATTGTCTCGTTGGCAATGCCGCCTGCGACAGCCAGAGTATCTCGGCAATGATCGCCGGGACTATCATCGGAGGACATGGCGGCCGCAATGCCGCCTTGTGCCCAAGCAGTGGAGGCTTCGCTTCCCAGAGATCCCTTGCAAAGTAAGGTGACTTCTTTTGAGGTCAGGGAGAGCGCTGTGACCAAGCCGGCGATACCTGCGCCGATGACCAGCACCTCTGCATCAAATGTTTGTTCCATTAGCTTGCATCGAGCATACGCTGAACCGCAAGTCTGGCGCGATCTGCCAACGCGGGGTCAATTGTGACTTCATGTGTCATCCCTTCAAGAGACTGACAGATGTTCATTAGGTTGATGCGCTGCATATGCGGGCAAAGGCTGCAAGATCGGATAAACTTCGTTTCGGGATTATGAGAAGCAATATTCTCGCCCATGGAGCATTCAGTTATCAGCGCGACTTCCTCGGGCTTGCGATCAGAGACGTAATTTATGAGCGCTGCGGTGGAACCGGAGAAATCTGATTGCTCGACAACTTCAGGTGGGCATTCCGGATGGGCCAGCACTGTCACATCTGGATGGGCTTTACGCAGCTGAATAATTTGCGAGGCCGTAAATCTTTCATGGACTTCGCAGGCGCCTGCCCAGGTCAGAATTTCAACATCTGTTTCCGCAGCCACATTCTTTGCCAGATACTGATCCGGGATCAACAGAACCTTGTCAGCACCCAGAGATTCGACGATACGGGTCGCGTTGGCGGAGGTGCAGCAAATGTCGGATTCTGCTTTCACTTCAACGGAAGTGTTGACGTAAGTTACAATTGGAACGCCGGGATATGTTTTTCGAAGTTGCCGCACATCGGCTCCAGTGATGGACTCTGCCAAAGAACAGCCGGCCCGCAAATCCGGAATAAGGACCGTCTTCGACGGATTTAACAGCTTCGTCGTTTCCGCCATGAAATGAACACCTGCCATGACGATTACGTCGGCGTCCACTTCCATGGCCTTTTGGGCAAGCGCGAGGCTGTCCCCCACAATGTCTGAAACACAGTGATAAATATCTCGGGTCTGATAATTATGCGCAAGAATGACGGCATTTCGCTCCTGTTTAAGTTGCATAATCCGATCCACATATGGCGCGAATTCCGGCCATTCCACTTCACTGATTGCGGACGACACCCTGTCAAACACAGGGGCCATTCGATTGGCAACATCCGGTGTATATAGAAGCTCGTCTTTTTCCGGTACGACAGTGCTGGCAGACATAGTGTATTCCAATGCTCATTATGAGTATAAATAAGGCCAAAAAAGAACGGAGAGACTCCGTCAGATTTATGCTACAAATGAGCATTAAGGCTGTCAAGTATATTTTGCTCTAATGGAGTATAATATTAAGTCAATGAATTAATACGATGAAACTTAAGGCGCCCCAGAAAAGGAATCATTTAGCTCTGGCGAACACCTAACGCTTGCCGCTCTATCAGGACTTCTCTTCGAAACCTGAACTGGGCAGCCGGGCGCCCTTTGACTTGCGCGACAATTTGCCCGGTTGCTTCCACAAGGCCTTTTTTCTCAATAAGCCGGCGGAAATTTTGTTTATGCAGGCGGGATCCAGACAGTGCTTCGACAACCCGTTGCAATTGCAGAAGGGTGAAAGTCGGCGGCATTAGCTCAAAGACCACGGGGCGGTATTTTATCTTGCCGCGCAACCGGCCGATGGCCGTTGCCAGAATGCGCCGGTGGTCCAGTGCCATCGGAATACCAAGTCGCTTAATGTCCAAAGCTTCGGTTTGTGTCTCGCCAACCAGGGATGCTTCATAGAGGAGTTCAAAGCGCTCCAGGACCAGCTCATCACTCCAGGGTGTTTCGCCGAGTCCGAATGTAATCGTGGCTCTCTCCTGACGCTCTTTTTGCTGAGCGGAATTGTCAGCTTGTCTGATCCATTTTGTCAAGGCTGGGAGAATGTCCCGGTCGAGAAGATCGGGCCGGCCCTCACGCCAGTCTTCCCACGGAAAATACCGATACCAGTCTCGCCAAAGTCCGTCTTCACCTGCCGCTCTGTCTTTATATTGAACAAGGGCCAGATATCCAACGCTGACCATTCGCGGCCCGCCGATTTGCTCGCGCGGATCGCGTCCGGCGTCGCCAAAGGTATAGAGTTGCTCAACATAGCCGATTTCCTGATGGGTCTGTTCTTCAACCCAGGACCGAAGACCGCTTTCCAGTGTGCGATGTTGCTCTGGGTAAAAGGGGCCAAACGGCAGAACGTCAAACTGGTTATCCTCGGGAAGGAATTGATCGGCATTTTCATTGCTGCGGAGTAACCGCACATGGGGTTGTTGATCTATGATGGAAACAATGACCGCATTGAGCCCGATGGATATTTGGCTGCGCGTGTCTTCTGTTCCCACTGTCATCTTTCGCTCGTTACCTTTTAAACCTGTTGCCTTAAAATCTCAGAAGAATGAGATTTAGGCAAGGACGGAAAATCAGAAGATTAAAAAATCAAGAGGGGATATCCGATGGTAGGCTGTTTACAATTCCACATCCCCTTTTAGCAGGCGCTGGGCGATGGTTTTGTTGAGGATTTCATTGGAGCCGTCTGCAATATTGATGATGCGCAAATATTGCCAGGCTTCCGCAAGACCGATTTCATTGGTCAGGCCCATGGCCCCGTGGGTTTGCATGGCGCAGTCAACGGCTTTTAGCCCCACTTGCACTGAATAGACCTTGGCCATGGATAGTTCCTTGATGGCCGGGTGACCGTCATCCATGAGTTTAGTAGCATTCAGCCCCATCAGGTGGGCGGCGTGAAGCTCCGTTGCGGCTTTGGCAAGCGGGAAAGAGATACCCTGGTTTTCAGCAATGGGCTGGCCAAAAGCAATGCGGGTCTTGGCATAATCCAGGGCCAGTTCAATAGACCAGCGGCCAAGGCCGACAGCGCGGGCGGAGTTATAAATGCGACCGAGGGATACACCGTAAAGGGCTGCGGAGAATCCATTGTCAAGCTCTCCAACCAGCTGCCAGGGTTCGACCCTCAAATCTTCAAATCTCAGTTCAGCTTCGTCGCCGCCAATATGGCCAAACAATTTGACGACACGTTGCATTTCAAATCCGGGGGCGTCGGTCGGGACAAGGAATGCAGAAATTCCGCCTTTGCGTGCGGCTGCTTTCTGCGGGTCCGTAATGGCGAAGAGGATGCAGTAATCGGCGATCGGGGCATTGGATGTCCAGATCTTGCGCCCGTCCACGAGCCAGCCGTCGCCGTCCGGCCGGGCCCGGGTCTTGATCATGGTGGCGTCGGAGCCGGCACCGGGTTCGGACAGGCCAAAACACATGGATTTCTCCCCGGACATCAACGGTGCCAGAATCTCGTCACGGGCGCGATCGGTGACTTTTTCCAGCAAACGGCTGGGGCCAAACGCCCAGTGAGACAAGGCATATAACATCATCCAGTTATGGGGCCCGCAAGTATGGAACAGTTCTTCCCAGCAGGCGTAATAAGCCTGCATGCCCTGACCACCACCGCCCAACTTTTCCGGTACGCACATATGGTAATACCCGGCTTTCGCCGACGCCATGCGCACCTCCGTAATCAACGCTCTCACCGGCGCGGAAAGCCGCCCATCCTCGTCATACTTCAGACGCGGGTTATCAAATAAGTCTTGAAATTCTAGATGGCGGGGGATGACTTCGGATTCGGCGAATTTGCGAATACCGTCCCGGATCTGTTTGATATCGTCGGGCAGGTCAAAAGCTATTGCGGACATGTCTTTTCTTTCTTTTGTTTTTTTGTGCGCAGAGATATTTATAAATCGAAAAATTACGCTGTTTTATCGACTACTATTTTCAACTCCTCAATCATGGCGTCCCGCATGACAAATTTTTGCGGTTTACCGGTTACAGTCATGGGCAATTCCGATTTGAACCGAACATGGGCCGGGATTTTATAATGGGCGATCTGACCCTGGCAGAACGCTTTGATTTCCTCTTCGTTGCAATCCTCACCCGGTTGCAGCACTATCCAGGTGCAGACCTCTTCCCCCAGTTTTTTGCTGGGTATGCCAAAAACCTGTACTTCCTGAATTTTCGGATTACGGTACAGAAACTCTTCAATTTCACGCGGGTACACATTTTCACCGCCGCGGATGATCATATCCTTGACCCGGCCAACGATATTGCAATATCCATCCCTATCAAGGACTGCCAGGTCCCCGGTCCTCATCCAGCCGTCTTCGACAATTGATTCCGCCGTTCGTTCTGCATCGCCCCAATATCCCTGCATCACGGAATATCCACGGGTCCAGAGCTCACCCTGTTCGCCGACGGGCAGGATATTTCCGTCCTCATCGACAATTCTGACTTCCACATGCGGATGAATGCGCCCGACGGTCGTGACCCGCCGTTCGACGCTGTCCGTCGTACTGCTTTGAAATGATACGGGGCTTGTTTCTGTCATCCCGTAAGCAATTGTCACCTCGGTCATATGCATATCGGCAATAACCTGTTTCATGACTTCGATAGGGCAGGGTGCCCCCGCCATGATACCAGTCCTCAATGAAGATAGATCAAAAGCTGAAAACTCGGGATGCTGCAGCATGCCAACAAACATGGTCGGCACACCGTACAGCGCAGTGCACTGTTCTGTGGCAATTGTTTTCAGAGTAGAGGCAGGCTCGAAGGCTTCGCCCGGAAAAACCATGGTTGCCCCTTTTGTGATGCAACCAAGGGTGCCCATCACCATGCCGAAACAATGATATAGCGGGACGGGAATGCAGAGTTTGTCCTTATCCGTCAAAGCTAGTGCTGAAGTAACAAAATTCCCGTTATTGATAATATTCTTATGGGTTAGGGTCGCCCCCTTCGGCGAGCCTGTGGTGCCACTGGTAAATTGAATATTGATGGCATCGTCAGCGGAAAGCGAATTTGTAATGTCATCCAGCACAGGGATATCGACGGCGGCACTGCCTCTGGCGACAACATCATCGAAATTCAACATGCCGGCGCTCTGTTCCTCCCCCATTCGAATAACGATTTTCAAATCCGGTAATGTCGCAGACTTCAGGTCTCCGGCGGAACAGTTGTCAATCTCCGGGGCCAGGGTCCGGATCATCTCAAGATAATCCGATGATTTGAAAGTCGCAGCTGTTACAAGCGCCTTACATCCCACCTTGTTGAGGGCATATTCAAGCTCTGACAATCGATAGGCGGGATTGATATTAACCAGAATCAAGCCGATCCGTGCCGTTGCAAACTGAATGAGGACCCATTCAAGGCGATTGGGCGACCAGATGCCAATGCGATCCCCTTTTTTCAATCCGAGAGTAAGCAAGCCCGCCGCCAGCTCGTCTACCAGCCGACCAAGCTCGGCATAGGTGAGGCGTGTTCCGGTTTCAGCAAAATATGCGGCCTCATGCGGACCGTAAGTTGAAACAGTTTTAGAGAACTCGGCCGCGATGGTTGACTCTATTAAAGGTGTCGTCTTCGGGCCCCTTACATAAGACAGATTATCTATCGGCGATATCAAGGCTGACTCTGATGCTTGTTCTGCTGACATTGCGTTCGCCTGTGTAATCGTCGTGTCTGTCGAGCTTGTCATTGGTGTCCTCAATTACTCAAATAAATGATGTGAATTTTTTATAGCTTATCCGCTATTGTTGTTATCATCAAATTGTTCAGCGGGCTTAATTCACAAGCTCATCCGTTCCTTATCTCTACCGAAGGCTTTCCGATGAAAAATCATCCGCAAAATCCTGCTCCCGAGGACGCTGGCTCCCGTCGTGCATGTCCCGCGGTTATTTGTTATCCCATAGACGATCTCCCGACTTTAAACCCCAGCTGTTTTTCGACAACTCGGGAGACCATGACGCTGGTCGATGAGGTCATTATACCGCCCAGAGATGCAAAAACCTTTATGGTCCCAGCCGGATATTATTTCAGGATTGTCAGTTTTGAAGGACCACAAGTGGGAGACTTGAATTTATGGAATGCTCAGGATCTAGATGAAAAGTTTTTCAGTGGTAAAACACGCGCCTTGCATGGCACGCATGTAAGTGTCGGCGACCGCTTATGGAGCAACCTGCCCAACATGCGATCCATGGCAACAATTACCTATGATACACTGGACTGGTACGGATGGGACGAAGATGGCGGCAGCGTCCATGATGTTATTGGGACACGCTGCGATCCCTATACCAATATCCTCCTAACCGGAAACGAATATCATCATTGTTGTCACTCAAATCTTATTCGCGCGATCGCATCGGAAAAAGGAATGTCGACGGACAGTGCCGAAGGGCTTGTTCACGACGTCCTCAATGTTTTTATGTGTACTGGATTCACGCAGGATACCCATCAATATTTTATGAAGGCCAGCCCCGTGCGACCCGGAGATTACCTGGAATTTTTTGCGGAAATTGACCTTCTTGGCGCTTTATCTACGTGTCCGGGGGGCGACTGCAGCTCTGGCCATTCGAGCGAGGAAGCACAATGCTATCCGCTCAAAGTCGAGATTTACAAGCCTGCTGAAGAAATGATCGCAAACTGGATAAAACCCACACGGTCACCCTATTCCAGAAGCCATGGACAATAAGAAAAATAAAACAATGTTAGGTGAATCATGACAAGAACAAGAACAGAATCCAAACCCCCAAAAAAAGGCTTTTCCCTGCGTGGTAATGCAAGCCCGTTGACGGACCCGTGGGAGCCGATTTATTCCCGTGAAGAACCAGACAGGATTGATATTGGGTTGTGGCTGCGAGAGGAACATTGCAATGGTCGCGGATTTGCCCATGGCGGCTTGATCTCGGCGCTGGCCGATAGCTGTATGGGGCATAGCTGTTTTCATGCAATGGGCGGAAAAAGAAATCTTGTAACCGTTAGCTTATCTGTGGATTTCTTAGGTGTTACGCATCCGGGCGTCTGGTTGGAAATCAAGAGCGAGATCGTAAAAACCGGGCGTAGTCTGTGTTTCGTCCAATGTAAGGTGACTGCTGACGACATTTTATGCGCCCGGGCAAACGCAACTTTCAAGATAATCTGAATGCCGAACTTGAGAGAAGGAGTTTGTTACTTTGGTCGAAATCTTTTCAGAAGCTCCCAAACCGGCAGAGTAGTAACACCACCAACAATACCTGCAACATAACTGGGCATTTCCCATCCCGTTAAAAAGACCCATAACAATCCGGCGAGATAACTGGCGACCAGCATCGCAACAAAGGTAATGACCAGTCGTTGCCATATGGGAAGAAGACGCTCCATTCTTTGCTCCGCTATCTGTCGTTGATTCGAATATAATTACCTTATCATAGGTCGCGGCTGATGAAAAATGTACATCTTCTTGCCGCGTTCACCGACGAGGCCGGGCTTTCAATCACCCTCTCTGATAATTGTAAAATCGCTTTCTGCCTGGCAGTTTTTTTCATACTTTTTGAAGACGGAGACAAATTTTATTATTGCCTCAGGCGATACAATTTCCGCCGGCGCCGTTATTAGCGGGTAGCGGGCCATTACTTCAGGGATTCTATTTCGAAAATCTCGTAAAACTGAAGGTCGGACAGCAACTTTTTCAAATTTGACAACGCTGATTTTGCCTGGGTCAATTTTAAAAACCGGAGACCCTTCTGAATAGCAGTTACGGATAGCTTGACCATATGTACCTGAATCAAATGCATGGAGTGCAGAGGTCGGCCTGCGCCCATATTCACGGGAAATAAGGGCATAGTCTCCGGGCGGTACTTTTTTAAGCTCCAGATAATACGAGGCGCCGTCGGTTTCTGTGTCTTTTAGCGCGAGCTTGCGGCCCGGTGCCCGCATCCGGACCGGAGGGCCGAGGAACTTTCCGGTCTTCAAATCTACTTGGTGAATAGTATAAATATTATAATCATGGCCAGACCAAACGGCTGGCGCAATGATGCCTTGCGGGTCTTCCGCTGAATATCGAAATTCGGAAGAAATTTCACCGGATGCACAAGCTGTCAAAAAAGCGGATAAAGCCAATAGCAAAAATTTCATAGAAAACCCAAAAAATAAGCAACTCCAGATCACAACGGATTGTCTTCGAGCATAGCCCTTGTGGATAAATTTTCAATCTTTCTAACCGGCTTCAATTTAGAGCTCGGCAGCATGCTTGTCTGGCTTGTGCGGTTCTTTTAACTTGAGCTTTCAAAACGGGCATGAGACCCTTCATGGAAAGAACAGGTAAGAAATACCGCGTGGGCGGAGGGAAAATGGAAGGCCACAGAATGGTTCAGATCAATATCCAATTTACTTTATTCTCGGCATTCTATTCACCGCTGATTTCGGCTATTTCCGGGCATTTTCTGGAAGATGAAGGGCTGGATCCGAAATGGTCGGTTGCCAAACCGGGCACTTCGGCCATAGCGTCGTTGGAAGACGGGTCAGCACATGTGGTTCAATCGGCGCTTAGCCAGGGTTTTGGGGTACCGGCAAAGCAGCCCGCGCCCACCGTTACACATTTTGCCCAGATAAATGAGATGGATGGGTTTTTTCTAACGGGCCGCGAACCGGATCTGGATTTTTCCTGGAAGAAGCTTGAAGGAGCTTCTGTCATTCTCTTTGGCGGCGGCCAACCCCTGGCCATGTTTAAGTATGCCTGCCATAAAGCCGGCATTGATTATGACAAGATCAATGCAATTCATGTTGGCGGCGCTGCCGCAATGGATAGGGCATTTAGAAAGGGTGAAGGACATTATGTTCAGCAGCAAGGCCCGTTTCCGCAGCAGCTTAAAGCCGAGGGTATTGGCCATATTGTCGCGCAAGTTGGTACACAAATCGGGCTTTGTGGATTTTCCAGTCTTGCCGCAAAGCCGGAATGGCTTAAAACGGACATGGCCCGAGCCTTTATGCGTGGTTATCGAAAGACAAGGCAATATTTGATCGAGACGCCGGCGGCTAAAATTGCAGCGGCAGAAAAGCCCTATTTCCCGGATATTGGTCAACAAGCACTGACAGACTGTATTGCAACTTATCAGGAATTGGGCTGCTGGACGCCACATGTGGAAATCACGAAGGAAGCCTTTGAGGCGACCCTCGATATTTTCGAGTATAATGGCACCATAGACAGACGCCTTCCCTACGACCAGGTTTGCAGCTTACCGCCGTCTGATTGACGTTGGCAGCCTGTTCTAAATTTTTCGATTGGCGAGGGTAAGGCTTAATTTATTGCGGCCAAATTTCACCAGGCGCGCCGCATGGGCTGAATGCGCAATAGAGTGTAATTTGTTTATGTCTCGAAGTAGAAGGGCGGTTTCAGGTTTGTTTGATAGGTCAATTTCCTGAACTATTTCATCCATGACTGTTCCGCAAGCCATCAGTTGCTGGCGAAAGCCCAATTGAAGATGCAAAAGGAATTCCATATCTTCTTCCGTCTGGTCGGCCATTTGACCAAGCGCTTCCGCAACAATATCCAGGGCAAGAAACTGGCTCTCAATCCTGCCGACTTTTTCAGCCAGTTTTTCGGGGATGATGTCAATGATGTCATTGAGTAAGCAGGCTAAGGCGCCGATATGGCTGGCAGCTCCGACCGCGTCCTCGATGGCGCGCATGCGCAGAGAGGTCCTGACGAAGGCCTCCCCTTCAATGCCAATCAGGTTGGCCACGGGAACCTTGCAATTTTGCAGGCGGATCCCGCCATGGGGGCAGGGATGAAGAAAATCAATTTTAACGCCGTCGGTTCGCTCCAGCCCCGGGGTCTTGGCATCGACGAGAACGGCGCTAAAAGATCGGCGGGCATTAAGTTCTTTGGTTATGGCGAGAACAATAAAGTACTGGGCCAGCGGTCCGTTGGTCAAAAACGCTTTTTCACCGTTCAGGATAAACTCGTCGCCAACCCGATCCGCTGTTGTTTGCAGGTGTTTTGGATGAGCGCCTGCCTTGGGTTCTGATATGGCAACAGAAAGAGTTGCTTTTCCGGCGGCCAACAGCGGCAGCAATTGCTGCTTTAGGGACGGCTCAGCCTCTTCGACGATATGGAGCTTGATGATTTGCCAATGGGCGAGAAAGGTCATTGTTGCGCCCGGAACGCCACCATATAAATTCAGGAAATGGGCCGCCTTTGACAGCGTTTGATAGGAGGCGCCCTGACCGCCATATTGCGCCGGGATGGAAAGTCCGGCCAGACCGCATTCCGCAAAAACCTGCCAAAGGTCAGCGGGAAATTCCGTGGCGGTGATCAGTTCGCGGCGACGTGGGAAAATATGCCGTTTCGCAAACTCTTTTACGGTATTGAGAAGATCAGTCAGTTCGCGCGGAGATTTTTGCATTTCTTGGCCCTAGGTTATTTTGCTGTTTCCAGGTTGGTAAAAACCTATATCGCCAGAACGATTTTGGAAAGGTACAAGTTAGGGTTCTCGTACAGATGTCGGCGGGAGGCCTATTAGATTTTTGCGTTTAAATCTGTTCAGCTCAATCAACTCGGGGTACAATCACAGAAAACAAATCTGAAAAGAGAAAAAAAATGACAGATAAGAAATGGGATGTAAAACGTGTTGCCGGAGCGCTTGGTGCGGAAATACGGGGCATTAATCTTGCCGAAGCGACTGATGACGAGATTACAGAAGTTAAAGCGCTTCTCAGTGAACATATGGTTCTGTTTTTTCCAGATCAGCATCCGTCCATTGACGATCATGTTGCCCTCGGGAAGCGGTTTGGAAAGCTGGAAGGTCACCCTCATCTCAAGAATCCGTTTACCCAGCATCCTGAACTCTTCGAACTGGCGGCGAGCTCTGGTGGCATTGCCGATGAATGGCACACGGATCTAACGTTCCAGGAGCAACCGTCTCTGATGTCGATTTTACATATGGTCAAATGTCCGGCCAGTGGCGGCGATACCATGTGGACTAATCTCTGTGCGGCGTTTGACGCCTTATCTCCGCCTCTGCAGGAAATGTGTAGTGGCCTGACGGCATTGCATGACGCGGCACCGCATAACCGTCCAGATCAGATGACCATACATCCGGTTGCCCGGTTGCATCCGGATACGGGACGAAAAGCGCTTTATGTGAACGAACATTTTACCCGGCGAATTGTTGAAATGAGTGCGATGGAAAGTGAAGCGCTTCTTCGGTTCTTGACGAATTGGGTACAAAATCCTCGATTTACGGTGCGATATCAGTGGAATGCGGGAACAATCGGCATGTGGGATAATCGCTGTACCCAGCATTATGTTCTCAACGACTTTAACGAAGAGCGTATTATACAGCGCGTAACAGTGGTTGGTGATCACCCTGAGGGCGAGCCGGCAAGATGGCCCGCCTGGACAAATCGCAAAGGCCTGTCCGCTGCCAGTCGACATGATCGGCAATTGGCGCATTATATGAAATCTCAATCAATAGCTGCCGATTAATAGAAAAGGATGATTAATGACTCACGGGATGGTAACGGCCCCGCAGCCTGAAGCTGTGGACGCCGGCTTGCAGGTGCTAAAATCCGGCGGTAATGTGATGGACGCAGCGATTGCCGCCGCGCTAGTTCAGACAGTTGTTGATCCTCAAATGTGCGGCGTCGCCGGGTTTGGATCCATGCAAATATATGTTGCCGAAACTGGCGAGCATCATTTTATCGATTTTCATGGCCGTGCGCCGTTATCAACACGGGAGGATATGTGGGAATCCCTGATCCTCGGCGAATGCGATGACGGTTTCGGCTTTGTCCTGGAAGGGCAGGTTAACGAGATCGGCTATATGTCAATGACAACGCCGATGACAATCAGGGCATTTGGCGAGGCTCTCGAACAGTTCGGTAGCAGGCCGTTGAGTGAGTTGATACAGCCGGCAATCGACTATTGCGAAGAAGGGTTCACCGTTCGACCTGCCGTACATGGGTTCTGGCTTCAGCCGGCTCAGGCAGGACGCATTGAGCGGATCCGGATTTTACAGGATGATCCTGTGTCCGCAAAAATTTACACCAAAGCCGACAGGAGCCTCTATCAGGTAGGGGATATTCTTAAAAACCCGGATATGGGCCGTACTTACCGCAGAATTGCTGAAGCGGGAATTGAGGATTTTTACAGCGGACAGATTGCCAAGACCATTGATGCAGATATGAAGTCAAATGGCGGCCATATTACGTTGGAGGATTTGGCAGAATGTCGAACGGTTCACACTGCACCATTGAAGGGTACCTATCGGGGTTTTGACGTGGCAACCAACCCTTTGCCCGGTGGCGGTCTAATGGTTTTGGAGATGCTCAATATTCTGGAGAATTTTGATCTTTCCGCTATGGGCCATAATTCGGCTGAATATATTGCCGTCGTATCTGAAGCGATGAAAATCGCCACAGTTGATAAGGATCAGCATATGGGTGATCCAAATTTCGTTGATGTTCCTCTGGAAAGGTTAATGTCTAAGAGTTACGGGGCGGAAATGGCAGACTGTATCCGTCGCGGCGAGAAAAAAGCCGTGCCACGTGTAAACTCCGGTGCGGCAGAAAGTAAGGAAACAACCCATATTTGTGTCGCCGACGAGCAGGGAAATATCGTCAATATGACCCATTCGCTTGGATCCAGTTCCGGGGTTGTGAGCGAAGGTCTTGGCTTCATGTATAACAATTGCATGATGGTATTTGATCCAAGGCCCGGAAATGTAGGGTCGCTGGCACCCGGAAAAACCAGGTTTTCCGCAATGTGCCCGACAATGCTGTTGAAAGACGGCAAGCCATTTTTGGCGTTGGGGGCACCGGGTGGAACAACGATAACGATGGGTGTCTTGCAAACCATACTTAATGTTGTTGATTTCGACATGAGCGCGCAAGAGGCCGTTTCGGCACCAAGATTCTGTACGACCTCCGATACAATTGAAATTACCAACCGTATTCTCCGCTCAACGGAGAGGGTATTGCAATCCATGGGATATCCTACAATGAGATATGCCGTGAGTTACGCAACTCCGATTGTTCACGCTATTCGATTGGTTAACGGGAAAATGGATGGGGGAGCTGATCCTTCCGGTGACGGTGTGGCGGCTCAGGTATAAACCGTAAAATCTGCCTTATCATCATTCTGAATTTTACATTTTGCGCGTATCGAGGACCGCCTGCGCCCATAATTCTGGTCTTTCCTGGGGCAGATTATGTCCGGCGTCGGTAAAGATACGATGTTGGTGCGGACCCGTAAATTTCCCTGCATGTGCCGCGGTACTCTTGCAAACGCCGTCGGTATCTCCATCGATTGTAATGGATGGCACGGTGATTGCGGGCTGCTGGGATAGTGCTTTTTCAATCGCTTCAAATGCAGGATCGCCCTGCACCAATCCGTACCGATGGCGGTATGAATGGATAACCACGTCCACAAAATCCTTGTTATCGAATGCAGCGGCCGTGGTTTCGAATACCTCATCGTTGAAGGTCCAAGTTGGTGACCACATTTTCCAAAGCAGATACGCAATCGCTCTGCGGTCTTTTTCAAGGCCTCGCCTGCCGCGCTCGGAATGAAAATAATACTGGTACCAGAAACTGGCTTCTAATTCTGGTGTCGCCGGTTCCATGGCGTTGGCAATATCCTGGATATTGTAGGAATTTCCAGAGACTAAAGCAGTTACTCGTTCGGGCCATAAGGCGGAAACAATGCAGGCTGCGCGTCCACCCCAATCATATCCGGCAACAATGGCCTTCTCTATTTTCAACGCATCCATCAGCGCAAGTAGGTCATATCCGAGGGCGGCCTGCTCGCCGGACCGTAGCGTGTCCGGACGCAGGAAAGATGTTGATCCGTAGCCCCGTTGAAAAGGGACAAATACATGCGCACCGGCGTCGGCCAGAAGGGACGCGGCCCCCTCATAAGCATGCACATCATAGGGAAAACCATGGCATAGGAAAACAGGCCAGCCATTTACCGGGCCGTATTCAACATAACCTACGTTAAGGACACCGGCTGAAATTTGATTGATTTCCATAGGATATGCGAGACCCTCCTCATTGCCGTGTTTGTCCTGCAGCGATTGATTGTATATTCGGTTTAGTTATTACGTATTTTGATTTATTCTGCAATTTGATTGGTTTTCTAATATTGGGATATGGATCGAGTTTATAATATGCGCAACGAAAATACACCTCCCGCAGAAATAACCGGTCCGGCTGCTTGGATCGGATCGGAAATGATGCAAGCCCCTGAAAGGTGGCTTGTGCATCTCACGAGTGAACAGATAGCCGAGCTGGAAGCCGCGGCACAGCATTACCTTTCGCTGGGGAAAGATGTTGGCGAGATTACCGCCGAGGAATTTCCCTTACCCAAATTTGGGAATCATTTGAAACAGTTACAGGAAAAATTACGCACTGGCTGTGGCGTTGAGGTTATGCGGGGGTTGCCAGTCACAGGGTATACCCAGGAAATGGCGGCAACTATTTTTTGCGGAATTGGCGCCCATATTGGACGGGCAAGATCGCAAAACGCCAAAGGACATATCCTGGGTCATGTCCGGGACACGGGCGCCAGCTCGCAAGATCCTAACACGCGCATTTACCTCACATCATCTCGGCAGAGCTTTCATACGGATAGTTCAGATGTGGTTGGATTGCTTTGTCTGCGAGATGCAATGGAAGGGGGGCTTTCAATGCTTGTGAGCGCCTTGACAATTTATAATCGGATGCGGAAACAACGGCCAGATCTCTTGGAAAAGCTGTTTGAACCGATTGCAACAGATCGGCGAGGAGAAATCCCGGAGGGAGCCGAGCCCTATATGAATATCCCGGTCCTGAATTGGTACAACGGAAAACTGACCGTCTTTTATCAACGACAATATATTAACAGCGCAAAGCGATTTTCAAGCGCCAAGAAACCAGACGAAATGCACATAGAAGCGCTTGATATGTTTGATGCGCTGGCAAATGACCCGGATTTGTATCTGCAAATGCAGCTTGAGCCCGGTGATATGCAATTCGTTTATAATCACTCACAATTGCATGACCGCACCGGCTTCACGGATTGGCCAGATCCAAAGCAACGGCGGCACCTGTTTCGGCTTTGGTTATCTCTTCCGGATGATCGAGCCCTTCCTGAGTGTTTCAAGGAACGTTATGGCTCGATTGAGATCGGTAATCGGGGAGGCATCATCACAAAAGAGACTAGGCTTCATGCGCCTCTGGATTAGTCGCTAGGTACTACATCATCCGATGATGCAAATCGAACATTATCCAGATGCTGCCACCTACCATGATCATGATAAGGATTGTCGCAAAAGCGAGTGCCAAAAGATTTTCGCCGGGTGTCGACCGAAAGTTCATATGCAGGAAAAAATAAAGATGGACGAGAACCTGAACAAGAGCGGCAACAATAATTATCACAAGTGTCGTCATATGCGGTAATGAGCCGGTCCATACCAATCCAAAGGGAATGACGGTCAGGACGACAGCTAGTCCGAACCCGACGAGATAAGACTTTAATGAATGGCTATTAACTGCGTTCATAATCCCCCCTACAGCATGGCAGGTAAATAGACGACTGAGAAAATCCCAATCCAGACGATATCAAGAAAATGCCAAAATAGGCCCAAACGGAAAAACCGCGACCGGACCGCTTCCGTGGGTCCTTTTACAATGAGTTGTCCAATAATTACCAGAATGCCTATCATTCCAAGTGAAACATGCAATCCATGTGTGCCCACGAGGGCAAAGAAAGCCGACAGAAAACCACTTTTGTCAGGCCCGGCACCGATGGCGATCATGCCCTGAAATTCTGTAATTTCCATGGCGACAAAGCCAATGCCAAGAAGAATGGTTGTAAACAGCCAGCCGATTGCCATCGTCATCCGTCCTGCTGCAAGGGAAAGTGACGCTAATCCGAAGGTCAGGCTGGAAAAAAGCAGGAGAAGGGTCTCTCCAAAAGTATGTGTTAAATCGAAAACATCGTGACCGGAGGGACCTGTAGCGACGTTCTTTGACATAACAACATATGTGGCGAAAAGAAGCGAAAAAAGGATTGCATCGGACATCAAGTAGAGCCAGAAACCAAAATCTCTTGATTGAAAATGCTTGGACTGCTCTTTTGCGGACTGCGTATTCAATGTCATATCAATCCTTTCCCGAAATAGACTGAGCGAGAGTTGCAAGTCGAGCTCGTTCCAGTTTTTCGACATCAGCTGCGGGAATGATATGGTCGGTATCATCCATGCTGCTTCGAATGATTACACAACCAAGCACACCGATAAAGGCAGATATGGCCAACCACCAGATATGCCAAATCATGGCAAATCCGATCACGAAGCCCAGACCGCCAATAATGATCCCTAAGGACGTATTGTTGGGCATTTCGATATCTTCAAAAGTTTCCGGCAGTTTGTAAGCCGTCCCTTCTTCTTTCATGGTGGAAAAGGCATCCAGGCCTTTTACCTCTGGAATAACTGCGAAATTATAGGGCGCCGGAGGTGACGAGGTTGCCCATTCGAGGGTACGACCATCCCACGGATCGCCGGTTAGATCTTCTGTTTTGTCGCTGTTTCGAAAGCTGACCACAAGCTGCATGATGTTGCAGAATATGCCGCCAAGAATGGTAACAGCGCCAAGGGCTGCGACAATCAGATACGGTTGCCATTCGGGGTTATCATAATGCTCCATCCGACGCGACATACCGAGGAAGCCCAGCGCGTAAAGCGGCATGAAGGCAAGGTAAAACCCGATAAGCCATAACCAGAAAGCACGCGCACCCCATTTTTCATCGAGGGCAAATCCAAAGGCCTTTGGAAACCAGTATTGAACACCGGCAAAATATCCGAACAAGACGCCTGGAATAATGACATTATGAAAATGAGCGACCAGGAAAGTTGAATTATGCATGAGATAGTCGGCGGGCGGCAGCGCCAGCAAAACACCCGTCATACCGCCAATGGCGAACGAAATAAGGAAGCCAACTGTAAATAACATGGATGGGTGAAAACGTATTTTGCCGCCATACATGGTGAACAGCCAGTCGAATATCTTGACGCCGGTCGGAATGGCAATAATCATCGTGGCCGTTCCGAAGAAAGCGTTTACATTTGCACTTGATCCCATTGTAAAAAAGTGATGCAGCCAGACTGTAAATGACAGAATTGCAATACAGGCGGTTGCATAAACAAGTGATTTATAGCCAAACAATGCTTTACGCGAGAACGTGGCGACGACTTCTGAAAAAATTCCGAATGCTGGTAAAATCAGAATGTAAACTTCCGGGTGCCCCCAGATCCAGATCAAATTGGCAAAATTCATCATATTGCCGCCATCACCATTGGTGAAGAAATGCATCCCAAATATCCGGTCCAGCGACAAAAGACCGACAGCAACTGTCAGGGCCGGGAAGGAAAATGCAATGAGGATGCTGCTACAAAGAGATGTCCATGTGAACAGGGGCATCCGCATCAGCGTCATTCCGGGGGCGCGGTTTTTTAAAATCGTGACGATGAAGTTAATTCCCGTCAATGTGCTTCCGACACCGGAAATCAAAAGTGCCCAAATCCAGTAATCCACACCGACGCCCGGGTTATATTCAATACCGGAATAGGGCGGGTACCCAGTCCAGCCGGCTGTTGAAAATTTTCCGATGACCAGCGAAATAAGAACAAGCCCGGCCCCCGACGCCGTCAGCCAGAAACTGAGGGAGTTAAGGAAGGGGAAGGCAACATCTCGGGTGCCAATTTGCTGTGGCACAATAACATTCATAAGTCCCGCCAGAAACGGCATGGCCACGAAAAAGATCATGATCGTTCCATGGGACGAGAAGATCTGGTCGAAATGATCTGCGGGTAAGTAGCCTTCATTGTTGACAGCGAATGCCTGTTGGGCCCGCATCATGATTGCATCGACAAATCCGCGCAACAGCATCACGGCGGCAAGTACTATATACATCACGCCAATGCGTTTATGATCCACACTTGTCAGCCACTCTGTCCATAGAAAACGCCATTTTCCGAGCCAGGTTACAAGCAGGAAAACTGCAACACCTCCCAGAATCGTGACAGCTGCCCCGCCCATTGCAACCCAACTATACAGCGGCAGGGCATCGATCGTTAGTCTCCCGAGCATTACCGGCCCTCCTGACATATTAATTGAATACTTTCACTGTCGCCCGGGCAGTCACGAGATGTATATTTCGCTATGATGCCTTTGAATAGATCAGGAACGACATCGGAGAAATATTCCACAGGGTGCGCCACGCTTTTGGCTGCAAGCTTACGGTATCTTGTACCATCCAGTATTTCAGGTGATTGCGTCCGGGCAGCTACCCAATTCTCAAACTCTTGTTCCGTCATGGCAACTGCCTGAAAATGCTGATCGGAAAAACCGTCGCCACTAAATTGAGTGTTTCGCCCAGTAAAGCTGCCGTTTTCATCCGCCAGAAGCTGAAGCCGTGTCGTCATTCCCGCCATGGCATAGATTTGCCCGCCCAAGGCAGGCACCATAAAGGAATTCATGACCGTGTCTGAAGTGATTTCCAGGCTTAATGGTCTATTGCTGGGGAAAGCCAGCTCATTAACGCTGGCAATATTGTAATCAGGGTAAATAAATAGCCATTTCCAGTCCTGCGCGATTACTTGAACATTGATTGCTGGTTTATCTGATTCAAGTGCCCGATAGGGATCTAGCTTAAATGTGTAGGTCCAGGTCAAATAACTGAGAGAGATGATAATCACAATCGGAACAAGCCAGACGAATGTTTCAATTATCGAGGAAGAGGCCCATTTTGGCCGATGTTTTCCTTTACCGCCATTTTCACGATATCGCCAACTAAAGAACAAGGTCATGGCAAAGACCGGGATTAAAACGATAAGCATCAGACAAAAGGCAGCAAATAGCAGATCCCGCTCTGCTGTCGCAATGGGTCCTTTGGGATCCAGTACCGGGGCATCCATCAACCCGCATCCAGTTAAAGAAGCAGCCAGTAAAACAAGAAAAAGAGCGGAAATCCTGGATTTGCCGTTTTTAAATCCACCTAATAAATATTCACCCATTCTTAATACGCCTGGTATTTGGTAAGCCCCCCTGAAACTCTCGCAAGACCTACAAAACGGAGTTTCAGAACTCGTGAAAATAGTAGACTAATATTAAACAGGCTCAAGATAAATTTGAAAGTATGTCATCGGCCGTATTGATTTTAGTAACTTAGTCTTGTTGATGGCGGCTATGATTTCTTTAGACATACCCAAAATATTGGGCGCATAATTAATTTTGAGAATTGAATATTGGAATGGGAGGCATATAGATGGACGTTCAGGGAGGGTGCTACTGCGGCGCCATAAGATATGAGGCGAAAGGTGAACCCCAGATGAAACTTCAGTGTCATTGTCGTCAATGTCAGTATTTCACTGGAGGTCATCCAAATGTTGTAATGGGCATGTTAAATGCCGGCTTTTCTTTCACCAAAGGGACGCCAAAGGAATTTTGTAAATCAGATCTGGAAGGTGCCAGGACACGTGTTTTTTGCGGTGATTGCGGCACGCATCTGTTAACGCTTTCACCTAGTCTCCCAGACGGGGTCCTTATTAAAGTTGGAACCCTGGATGACCCCAGTGTCTTTGGCATGCCGAATGTGGCTATTCAAACTGCAGATAGCCAGTCTTTCCATCATCATCTGGAAAACGTCCCTTCTCATGAAAGGTGGGTTGCTAAATAGTTGACGAACAGCCTTCTTCCTTCATACGCTCGGTAATCTTGAATAGGCGAAATGCCGTTATTCTATCATTGCTGACGCTTGCTGCTTACAGCACTTATATTCTCAGCGGTTCGGCCGAGAATCTTTACCAATGGTCAAAGAGTTTCGCGCCTTACGAAATGCGTGAGCATTTGGGGATGAGCAAACGATATCTCTTGCAGTATGGTCATTTGGTTTTTTTGTTTACGCTTTTATTTCTGTCGAGATACATTTTCATAGAGCCCAGGGATTTTCCACTCTCCGAAAAGTTTATCAGCACCGTTGCCAAATATACTCCTGCCGTATTTTTATTTCATTTTCCAATCTTGTTCTTTCTGGCTGCTATTACAAACTATGATCGAACCCGACTACTCGATCAGGTTCTTTTATTGGTTTCTGTTTTGGCCATTTCCGTATCGCTTGGAAAAATCTGTTTTATTATCAAACCTGCGTTTGATAAATGCGAAGCGATTTCGATCAAATTCCTTACGAAAAAATATCCCGTAAAAGTCTCCATTGAACGACTTCCTTTGCGTCTTACGACAGTGCATAGCAAATATCTCAATTTTGTGAAAATTGTGTCCATGGGTGCTATTGTATTTGGACATTTCAGCTTCAGGGAATTTACTAATTACTCTTTGCCCGGTTTTGACGGATCAGCACCTAGGTTTGCAGTACCGGTGTTTTTCATGCTTTCCGGTTACTTTCTGATGCTGAGCATAGACCGGTGTACGACCGATGCTCCTGTTTTATTTTTCCGCCGCTTCTGGAGTTTGTACTATCTAATCGTGCCAATGCTTTTATTCGTTCCCTTAATGGATAATATTGGTTATGCCGAGGGAGCTCAGATCTATCAGTATGACGATTATTATGTGTTTGAGCGTGAACGGGGTCCACTCGGGGTACCCATTTTTTTAGCGACCTGGATTAACAGTCTTTTGTATCTTAATGAAATATGGCTCTACACTCTTTCTGGGTTGAGTGATATGCGTGGTGGCATTGTTGCCTTCAGCAATGACCCATATTGGTTTATTTGCTATCTGATCCCTTACACATTACTCATGATTGTCGGACGCATGGTTCAAGGGTTGAAAAAATACCTGATAATAAGCTTGATTTGTCTGATCATCGGTCCGCCGATTTTAATGTTAGCCCCTTTGTTTTTTGCCGGGGCATTAGCGTATATTCTCCATAAGCGAATAGGAGGTCCGTTGTGAGAATTCGAAAGATACTTAAAAGCTGGGCTGTCAAATTACAGATTTTGCCTTTGCTCATCCTGCTGGTTTCCAATCCTTATGCGGACGCGGCGGCGATCGAGTTCGGTATGTTTAAAGAGAATACAATTTTTTCGAAGGATACAGATGGTTTTAAGGACAAAGTCCTGCTGCTGTTCCATGGGCTTCGGTCCGCGCATCCAAATGGTACCTTTAGAAGATTGAACAAGGCGTTATCGGATGAGTATAGCGTCGTCGGGGTCAATTATAACTACATGGATGTAGAGCGAAACAAACGTGAGTTCGATGACTTATGGACGCGTTATTTGGCCGGCCATGAAGTTTTCGTCTTTGGTGCGTCGTTGGGTGGTTTTTGGGCCGATTACTTTGCTAATAAATATGGAGTTGAAAAAATGGTCTTGGTGAATCCAGTTACATCCCCAATACTGGATTTGACCCAGTTTATTGGTGAGCAATATAGTGAAAGACGGCAGCAGCAATTTGTCGTGGCATTGGAGCATATAGAAGACTACGCAGCCCTAAGGCTTCCCGCTCACCCAAATACCAAAAGCCTTGTTATTTTAACGCGTGATGATCCGGTCATTAATTTTCGACAGGCGATGGAGAAATACTTGAAAAATGAAAATAGTCAGCTCGTTATTTTCGGAACTGGTGGCCATTCATTGCAGTTATCTGATCCCATATACTTATCTGTAATGAAAGCTTTCCTGGAATCCAAATAGTTGGGCTTTTTGGAATATAAATTAAGTATCTGCGGGTTCGAAGCCTATATACTGCACGACGTTGGCAACATCTTCGCGATCGCTAACCAGTGTATTTTCTATGGCATTGGTATCTTCATATCCCAATGCCATGCCCGAAACAAGCACCTGATCATCTGGAATATTGAGGTGCCTGAAGATTGGCTCCTGAAAAGAGATCCAGGCTGCTTGCGGACAGGTATGCAAACCTTCACCTCTTGCAGCAAGCATCACCGTTTGCATATATAGCCCGACATCGGACCAGCTTCCTTTACCGAGATAGGCATCCATTGTGAAAAACATTCCGACCGGGGCGTCAAAAAATTTATAGTTTCTTTTGGCCTGGATCATTGTTCTTTCACGATCGCCTTTTTGGATGCCGAGTAACCCATATAGGCTCCAGCCGACTCCGCGCCGACGATCCCGATGAATATCCTTCCAGTTTGAAGGATAATAGTCATAGTCTTCATATTTTTCAGCTTTGCCTTGATCAAATAGATCGCACACATCAGTGGCAATGGCGTTTTTTACAGCGCCAGTACAGACATATGTATGCCACGGCTGGGTATTAGTGCCGCTCGGCGCCTGTTGGGACAGCTTTAAAATTCTTTCGATGGTTTCCTGCGGGACGGTCCGGTCTGTGAAGGCCCGGACAGATTTTCGAGAACGGATTGCTTCTTCAACATTCATAGGGACACCTTCCTGGCATTTTATTTTGAGGTATTCTAACAATCGTTAGGTGAAGGTCCAGAAAATTCCTCCCCATGTCAGTTGTAAATTTTAAAGCAGTTCAAATATTATGCATGACATGGCTCCTAATTGATGTGAGAAATGTTTTCTAAAGATGATTTGTTTAATTGTCCTGAGCAATCCGTGTTTCGTAGTCTCCTTAGTATTCGAAAATCTGGTTCCATAAATATGAAAATATTTACCAAAAGTGTTTCAGTAAAAACGGCCAGCCGTGGGTTGTTGTCCGCCATGCTGGCGTCCCTGCTTCTGGTTGCCTGCGAAACCACCAGTCAAACAATGGCAGAGACGAAAAAACCGCCGCACCATACTGCAGAGGGGTATCGAAACTTACATATCGAGCATCCTGACAAGAATTTTTTTGATTTTCTCTATATGCGATTTTTCAGCGATGTTGAATGGGCGGATCATGAAAGCCGCGCGGCGGAAATTACGGTCAAGGACCTGGATATTGATTTGGTTAATGAGCCTGGCACGCGTAATCAGGTTAGCTGGCTCGGCCACTCCACCTTTTTAATTCAAAAAGGCGGTAAAAATATTCTGACGGATCCGATTTTTGCCGACAGAGCGTCACCCGTGCCGTTCGCCGGGCCTGCCAGATACATCAAGCATGTGGTTGATTATGATAAATTGCCGGACATTGACTATGTTGTCATCAGCCATAACCATTATGACCATCTGGATAGCGAAACCATAAGCCGATTGGGCAATACGCCAATGTATTTAGTTCCCTTGGGCCTTAAAGCCTGGTTTGTTGAGCAAGGAATTCTGGCTGAAAGAATTCGAGAGCATGACTGGTGGGATCGGACTAAATTGGACGGGGTTACTATTCAGGCAATGCCCTCACAACATTGGTCGGCGCGCGGACTGGGAGATCGACATGAAACCCTGTGGGCGAGTTGGTATCTGGATTTTGGCGACCGTACTTTGTGGTTTGGCGGTGATACGGGGTATAACCCTGTCCAGTTTAAGGAGATTGGCGCGGCGACAGGCGGCGTGGATTTAGCGCTTATTCCCATCGGCGGTTATGCTCCCCGATCCTTCATGAAGACCTATCATGTAAATCCGGAAGAGGCGATATTCATCCATCAGGATATTCAAGCGACCAAAAGTATTGGAATGCATTGGGGAACCTTTCCTCTGACGGCAGAAGGACCGATCGACCCGCAAATCGAGCTCATGTCAAAGCGCAAGAAACATCTCTTATCAGACGAAGAATTTTCGACCATGATTGTTGGCGAAACCTTCGAATGGTAAGCGAATTTATGTTATTCTCTGGCCCATAATTGATGGGCTAAAACGCCAACAGTGTTTTCGATAATTTGCGCTGCATCCAGGCAGGTATCTTCTCGAAACCGTCGCCCGATGATTTGCACGCCTGTAGGTATGCCATCAGTAATGCCCAAGGGGACGGCCGCCGAGGGAAGTCCTAAAAGGTTTATTGCATAAAGCATACTTTGTTCATCCAGCATTTCACGGATCCGGTCATTACCCTGTTGATCAGCGTCTTGTGGAAAGGGAGGCGTCTGAGAGACAGGTGCGACAACGAGAGGATATCTTTCCATAAAGACGGACCAAGCCCGAAGTAAGCGAGTGCGATCTGCGAAAGCACGTGTCTGGCCGTCAAGATCCCGCGCGTTAGAGGCTGCCAGGTATCCGTCAAGGACGCGAATGAAGTCCTCGGAGCCCATGGCGCGCATTGCAGTTTCACTCATGACCTGGGTATCCGTCATCAACAGGCTGCGCCACGCCTCGGCAATCTCCGCAACCAGCGGCGGATCAATCAGTTCAACCTCATAGCCTGCGGCGGCTAACAGATGTCCTGCTTCATCAACAGCCTTGGCGACGGTTGGATGACAGGAAACACCAGCCGGAGTTTTCGTTAATGCGACTTTAATTGGCCCGTCTAAATGTGGTCCATCTAGAGGTGCTGCCGTGTGCCAAGGATCCCGGGGGTCGGGCTGGATCATCGCCTCAAGCGATAAGCGCACATCCCTCACTTCTCTGGCAATGGGGCCCTGAACGGACATGAGTTGGACCATCGGCGGACGCTCTTCCGTGGCAGTCGGGTTGTAGGCGGGAACTCGACCCATACTGGGGCGAATAGTTGCAACACCGCAAGCATAGGCTGGATACCGCAGGGAGCCACCAAGATCGTTGCCATGCCCCATTGCTCCAATCCCCAAGGCGACGGATGAGGAGGCACCGCCGGAGGATCCACCCGGTGTGATCCCATGATCCCACGGGTTCAAGGTCTTCCCACGCAACGGATTGTCGGTAAACCAACGGTAGCTGAATTCCGGTGTGTTTGTCCGGCCGATGATAATTGCACCCGCTTTTCTCAAATTTGAAACGACCGGTGAATCTTCATTCGCGATGATTTTGTCAAGATCGGGAATTCCGTTGGGCGTACTATATCCTGCTTGATCGACATTTTCCTTGATCGTAATGGGAACGCCATGCAGTGGGCCCGTTGCGACACCTGTCGATTGAATAGCATCTGCCTCGTCTGCGGCTTTGCGGGCTTCCGTTGACAAATCGACCGTCACGGCATTTACGCTGCCGTTCATTTTTTCCATACGCAATAAAGCGGCAGCAACGGCGTCTTTGGCACTGATGTCTTTGTTGCGGATTGCTGCAGCCGTTTTTACGGCACCCCATTGCCAGATTTCATCCATTACAGTTCCTTTCAGGCTTCGATAGTTGGCAGTCTTGCGCGTAACTCGTTTTTGGCGATTTTCTCTAAGGTGGAGCGAGGAAACTCATCTACAATTATCACATCGCGGATTACTTTGAAATCCGTGAGGTTTTTTTCGCAGACATCTACGAGCTGCGCAGCAAGATCTACTGGCGCCGACGGGCTTGGGATGAGAAAGACCACGGGCACTTCATCCAGCATTGAATGCTTTTGCCCGACCACGGCACATTCATTAACCCAGCCGGTTTCATTGATGACGGATTCGATTTCAGACGCGGCCACATTTTCACCGCCTACTTTCAGCATATCTTTTTCGCGGTCTCCAAAAAACAGATTTCCCTCCTCATCCATGACAATGAGATCTCCTGTTTCAAACCAGCCATCGTCATCAAATGCCTTGGCATTTGCTTCGTCATTGTCAAAATATTCCTTGAACAGGCTGACCCCGCGAACCCCCCGAATATAGAGCAGGCCGCGTGAGCCCGGGGTAATGTAAGCTCCCTTTTCATCGCGAATTTCGATATCATATCCCGGCGCTACCCGTCCAATTCCCAGATCAGGTCCGGGTTGATCGATATCGCCAAATATTCCTTGAGTGATAATTTCGGTCATTCCCCACCAGCCAAATGTTTTAATGCCGTATGTTTCCTCGACTATTTTCATACGAATTCCCGGGCCCCAGAAACGAAAACAATGGTCCGGCGGCGGGTCTTGAGCAAGCAGGGCCTTTACACAAAAGGGAATGAGGGAGGCCCATGTGCATTTATTCCTCCGGGCAACATCCCAGAAGCGCGAGGCAGAAAATTTTGGTTGTACAACAATCGTACCACCAACCCATAACATCGCTAACATTGAATAGGATTGGGCGTTCGTATGAAATAACGGCAAAAAAACCTGGGTGATATCGTCGTCCCGAAGTCGCATATGCGCTGCGCTCATTTGTGCACCCCAGATAGCGTTTGCATGGGACCACAATACTGCTTTTGGTCGTGAGGTCGTGCCGGACGTAAATTGCACACTTAAGTCGGCATGTGGATCGACGGCGCGCGTCGGAATTTCATTGTCAGCTTTGAGTAAGTCAGAAAACGCCAGATGGGGAATGTCTTCAGGAGCCGATGCTGGAACACCAGAGTCATTATCCGTTAAGATCAGGAAACTAACATTTGGCGCTGTATCAAAAACCAGTTTTGCGAAACAGGGCTGTGTGATTGCAGCAACGACACCAGAATGTTCGGCAAAATAACTCATATCCCGGGCAACCGATCGGGTATTGGTCGACACGGCTATGGCACCAATTTTAACGCAGGCGAACCAGGATATTATAAATTCCGGACTATTATCCAAATGGATCAGGATGCTGTCCCCTAAAGTGATCCCTTTTGCATGCAATGCGCCCGCCAACGCATCTACCTTTTGCCCGACTTCAGCATAGGTATAGATTTTTCTGCGTCCGTCAAAAGGTTCCCATACCAAGAACGGTTTATCAGGGTTGCGGGTTACCCATTGATCGAGCAGCCAGGGAACATCGCGGCCTTCCACCATGGATCTGTGGGATTTTTCAATAGCGCTTATCAATGCCATATCGCGTTCCTTTTCTTTTGGGCGAAGCCCAGATCGTTTTTGATTACCTGCGATTGTAAAGATGAGGATAATCCAGACGGGGATAGTGAACAAGTTTTGCTTTATCCAGATGGCCGTCAATTTTCTTTCCGGAAAAATATAAACAAGGGTTTCATTCCTAAGCAAAAAAGTCTCTAATTCGCAAAAAAAAGGAGATCGCTATTAAACTCGCGAAACAACATCTTGATATTGGCCTTTATACGAATAATCGCGATGCCATGCTGGAGTTCTGGCAAACTGAAATAGGCCTTTCATTTGATCATATGGGGAAATTGGGAGGCGGCGTTCAGCAACATCGTCATTTTTTGGGGGACGGACCAACAGGCCCCATTCTTAAAATTAACCACGCGCGTGATCCATTGCCAATAGCACCGGCGGCGGGCTACAGAGAGCTTTTGCTCGCACGGGAAAATATTACAGAGCCTAAGCATTTTCTTGATCCCGATGGGAATGCGGTGTCGTTGATCCCGGCTAATTACCTGGGGATTTCCGGAATTGGTGTTCGGGTGAAAGTGACAAGTTTGGTTGCCTTCGATGATTTTTACGGGCGAATATTATCTCTTCCTGCAAAGCCGGAAGCTGGTGATCATGCCTACATCTGCGGTACCAGTGTTATAATTGCTGAGCTGGACCCTGAGGCAACCAGCGATGCTCAGCAGCTTGCAAAAGGATATCGCTATTTAACTGCGCAGATCTATGATGCGGATGGCGAATATAAAAATGTTATCGATCTTGGTGGAAACGGAGGACATGAGCCGCGAACGCTTGGTACAACCGTTCGCTATGGTTTTATCCGAGATGCGGATGGGAACTGGATTGAGTTATCTCAACGCGCCACCCTCACGGGGCCTTTATAATCCGTTTGGCAACCGCCCAATTGCCTTACCAAGGGAATGGCGGTTGACAGATGGGGTCAAGAAACGCAGCATCGGCTGCAATCAACCTTTAACAATGAGGATAAAAAAATATGTCGGGAAACGACCAGGAATTGTTCAACCTAGCTATGTCAGAAGAAGCACGCCCTTTGCTTCATGCTTTGCAAAAGCATATTGAGGAAAATGTCGCACCAATAACGGAAGAATTCTTTGCATTAAACGAAGGAAAAGAAGACCGTTGGAGTTGGCATCCCCGTCAGTTGGAGTTGCTGGACGGTGCGAAAGCAAAAGCCAAGGAATCCGGATTATGGAATTTTTTCCTGCCCGATGCGGATACCGGTGAAGGACTGAGCAATCTTGACTATGCCTATATCGCGTCCGAGCTTGGCAAATACAGTCTGGCGTCTGAAACCTTGAATTGTAGCGCACCGGACACCGGGAATATGGAAGTATTGGAGCGGGTTGGAACGCCTGCCCAAAAGGAAAAATGGTTGAAGCCGCTATTGAACGGAGAGATAAGGTCAGCCTATGCAATGACGGAACCCGGTCAAGCGTCTTCTGATGCGAAGAATATTAGCACGACAGCTCATCTGGAAAATGGCGAATGGGTCATTAATGGTGAAAAATACTATATTTCGGGTGCTGGTGATCCAAGATGCAAGATCATGATTACCATGGTCAAAACCAGTCCTGATGCACCGGCCTCAAAACAACAATCGCAAATTCTCGTGCCGATTGACACGCCGGGCGTGGAGATTCTTGAAGGGATGCAGGTTTTTGGTGAAGACCATGCCCCGCGCGGTCATATGCATATCAAATTCAATAATGTACGGGTTCCAGAAGAGAATATGCTGCTGGGTGAAGGGCGAGGATTTGAGATTTCTCAAGTCAGACTGGGACCTGGGCGTATTCATCATTGTATGCGATCGTTGGGCCAGGCAGAAAAAGCCCTGGAGTTGATGGTCAACCGCGCCGGTAGCCGCACAGCTTTCGGTAAAACGATTTTGAAACTTGGCAAGAATGTTGAGGTTATTTCCCGGGCGCGCATAGAAATTGACGCCATGCGGCTGATGGTCCTTCAAGCAGCCAAGGCGATGGACGTGCTTGGAAATAGGGAAGCGCGTGTCTATGTCAGTGCGGTGAAGGCGATGGTGCCGGAAAAAGTCTGTGTGATTATTGATCAGGCAATCCAAATGCACGGCGCCACCGGCGTCTCGCAATGGACACCGCTGGCCACAATGTACGCCCATCAGCGCCACCTTCGGTTTGCCGATGGCCCGGATGAAGTACATCATATGGTCGTTGGTCGTGCCGAAGCGCAAAAGCATGATATGTGGTAGCAGGCATCGGTAGGGGATCGTTATGAAGAATCAGATTGTAGAAGAATTCATGGTTCCCACTGACGATTCCGATATTTCAATATACCTACGAAACAAGCGGCGCCCGGATACCTTGCTTGGAAAGCCGGACCGGACGCTGCTGTTTGTACATGGGGCGACCTATCCTTCGTCGGTAACTTTTGATTTCGTTGCCGGTGGATATTCATGGATGGATACATTGGCGGACGCTGGATTTGACTGTTGGCTCATGGATATCCGGGGATACGGTCGGTCTGACCGGCCAGCAGAAATGTCAGAGCCGGCCGACGCAAATGGACCCATTGTCCATACCGATGTCGCAGTTGATGATCTTGCGTTAATGGTCGATTTCATACTTGCAAAACGGAACATCGAAAAGCTGCAATTGATTGGATATTCGTGGGGAACCTTAATTACGGGTGCCTTTACATCCATGAATAATGAAAAAGTTGAGCGGCTTGCTCTGTATGGAACAAGCATGCTCAATTCCGGGGCATCCTTGATCGGGAGTGAGCGCCCAACATCCGCGTATCGGTATGTCGATGCCAATTCAATAAAGGCGCGCTGGGAGCATGGACTTACGGCGGCTGAAATTGACGATATCATCGAACCTGACTGGCAGCAGCGATGGCTTGACGAGGCTATTACCAGCGATCCTAATTCTGCCAACCATGATCCACCGTTATTGAGGGCACCGACGGGCGTTGTTGATGACAAGGTATGTCGTTGGTCTCAAGGTGTATTTCAATATGATCCGGCTGAAGTTAAAGTCCCGACATTGATCATCGTCGGCGAGAAAGACATCGAGACCTCGCCGGAGGGTGCAATCACTCTCTACCATAAACTTGTTAACACGCCCCATCGTCGCTATACGATTGTAGGGAACATGACCCATTCGGCGTTGATTGAGCGTCGCCGGGATCAGTTATTCAGGGCTACGCAATCCTTCCTTGAAGAAGATTTTCAGAAATCGAAGTAAAAAAGCAACGTCCGGATAGGACTAAAATCAGGACATCATTGATCTACACCGACCGCCAATTGGATTTCCTGAATAGCAGAAGATACCAAATAGCTTTATTTCTTGTGATCAAGCGCACATAAGTTGGGGAATTATCCGTTTGACATTTTTTGGTTATTGTATCTAATAGATATATCTAAAAGATACATAGGTATTGAATGACATTAAAACGGTCGTCCATTCCCCTGCTTGGGTTGCTGACCTGGCGACCAATGTCAGGCTATGAGCTTAAACAGGAAATCGAGGGGAGCCTTGAGAATTTCTGGAGCGAGAGTTTCGGGCAGCTTTATCCCCATCTTCGCGATTTACATCACGCGGGTCTGATTGAGGAAATTGATGATGCTGCCAATGATAGTCGATCAAAGCGGACATATGCGATTACGGATGACGGTCGCCGGGCGCTTCGGCACTGGTTGTCGGATGCTCCAAAGACCCGTCCTCCGCGCAATGAATTATTGTTGAAAGTCTTTTTTGCGTCGGAAGGAGATACGGCAGACATACTCCTTCATTGCCGGCAGGCAAGGGCCGACGCCATGGCCACCTTGGAGAAATATAAAGGGATCGATGCGCGACTAAAAGGCCTGACCAAGGAAACAGCGAAAGCCAGATATTGGCGTATGACATTACGCTTTGGAATGAGCCAAACCAGAAGTTTGATTTCCTGGTGTGATGCAACAATTGAGGAGCTGGAAAATGAACAGACGAATTAGAAAAAGAGTATCGAATATCACCGCATCGATGACAGTGGCCGCGGCTATTGGCGCCTTTACCGTTTCTTTTGCTGCTGCAGCAGATTTAAGGGTGAATGTGCAAGGTATTCGCAGTTCAGATGGTACAATACGTATTGCATTGCATGATGGAGAAAAGGGGTTTCCAAAAGATAGAAAGCCGGTTGCCGCTCAGGCACAGAATGCGGTGCCAGGATCCCTCGTTTTTATTTTTTCCGGCTTGCAACCTGGAAACTATGCGGTGACTTTGTTTCACGATGAAAATGGGAATGAAAAACTGGATTCCAATTTATTTGGTATTCCGACAGAGGGGTATGGTTTTTCAAACAACGCGCGGGGGAGCCTGGGCCCTCCTTCATTTGTGGAGGCAGTCATCGAGATCAAGACCTCGAATGTGGCGAATGATGTGACCATCGAATACTGAGCTTGTCTTTTCACTGAGGAGAACAGTTATGAATCGTCGGGATTTTCTGAAAACATTCGCAGCCTCTCTGGCCATGGGTACAGTTTCAGGTATTTCAAATGTTGTGGCTGGCGAGAGTTGGAAAAAAGAGTTTTCTATCGCGCTGAAAGAAAAACCCTGGCTGTTAGGTTATGAGGGTATTTCCGGACATGATTTCGGCGTTACTGCACTTACACAAAAGGGGCAGCTACCAGACGATCTGCGGGGGGTGTTGTATCGAAACGGTCCGGCTCAGCATGTTGTTGGAGACATGCGGTATCATCACTGGTTCGATGGCGATGGTTTGGTAAATGCTTTCCGGTTCAGTGAGGACGGAGTTACGCATCAAGGGCGATTTGTCCGGACGGCAAAATTTCAATCGGAAGCCAAGGCCGGACATGCAATTGAGCAGGGCTTTGGAACCGCTTTACTGTCATTGCGATCTCCCTCAAACAATGACGCCCTCAATGTAGCAAACATCAATGTCATTACCCATGCCGGTGAACTATTGGCCTTGTGGGAAGGTGGATCCGCCTATCGGCTGGATCCCGACACTTTGGAAACGTTGGGATTAAAAACCTGGAGTGCGGATACCAAAGGGTTGCCTTTCAGTGCCCATCCGCGAAAAGATGCCAATGGGACTTTATGGAATTTTGGTTACGCTACCTCCTTCGGAGCGTTGATCGTCTATCAAATTGCTGCGGACGGAACCCTAAAAAATGTAGACCTCATCAAACTTCCCTATTCATCCATGGTTCACGACTTCATGATTACGGAAAAGTATCTGGTTTTTATCCTGCCGCCTTTTCATTATGATACGTCCCGGCAAGGCAGCTTTCTTGATCATTTTGAATGGTATCCGGAAAGGGGTGGGGTTGCGCTGGTCATAGACAAGAATGATTCTTCCAAGGTGCAGGAAATCGAAATCCCTGCGTTCTGGGTTTTCCATTTTGCGAATGCGTATGATGAGCCAGACGGATCTATCGCTTTTAGCTGTCCCATATATCGAACCCCCAACATCATGACCCAAGGGTTTCGGAATGTTATGCGGGGCCGAGAAATCAGTTCCCTTGGATCCCGATTTATGTCGGCACGTCTGCATCCAGGGAAACGCAGTTTTACCTATGAGGAAGTGCCTGAGGCCGCTGCATCGGAGTTTCCGCGAATAGATGACCGCAGGCAAGGCGTGCGAGCGCGCTTCAGTTTCCTCATGAAATCCAGCGGAGAACTATCCCATGCCGGATTTGATAGGATATGCAGGCTCGATCAGAAGGCGGGAGCCCTTACATTCTATCAATTCGGGGCCCAGGAGCAGGCGGAGGAACATGTCTTCGTTGCCAACCCACGAAGTGATCAAGAGGGGCAGGGATGGCTCGTCGGGACGTCCCTTGATTACAACAGGCAGCGGACTTCCCTGAACGTCTTTGATGCGGAGAAGCCCGAAAATGGTCCAATTGCCCGTTTTGAGGCAGCTTTCCCTTTACCTTTTGGATTGCACGGTAATTTCGTACCGACGGGGTCCTAAATTTGATGACATGGAAGCAGGCCGCCCTGTTCTTTAAACAGCAGGCCGGGCAGAGAAGAAGGATGTTCTTTACGGGGCGGGGCGCGCCAGCAGGTAGCCCTGGGCCAGAGTGACCCCCTCTAACTGGGAGACCAGATCAAGCTGCAATTTCGTTTCAATACCTTCTATAACGACATCGCAATCGAAGAATTGCGCAAATTCGACAACGGCCCTAAAGGTGCGATGTTTATTGTTGTCCTGATTTACCGGTAGAAAGGATCTGTCTATTTTTACCCAGGCAACCAATGGCGAGTTAAGGTTTTCAAATCGCGACTGTCCGACACCGAAATCATCTATGGCAAACTTTATCCGGCTGTCGCGTCCGACTCGGTCGTGAAAATCATCCAATAGGTCACAGGGGAAAGCATTGCATTCCGACAATTCCAAAATCAACCTAAACCTGTTGGATGCGACAAACAAAAACTGATTGACCAGGTCAATGCAAACCTGATCTTCTAGGCAAGCGGGGGAAATATTAATTGTATAGATATACTCCTCAGGAATTTGATTTGTATTTCCATATTGACCAATCGCGCCAAGTGATCTGGTTTCTGTCCGTGCCCGCGTCAAAACGTCCTTTAGGACAACTTCTGTTATCCTCGGAACGAAATCATTATCTTGTGCGTATTGAATAATCTGTGGGTAAGACATACCCTTATAGCATGTTTTTGTCCGGAGTAATGCTTCCGCGCCAACGGCAATCTGGCGCTGGATATCGAATATGGGCTGATAGTGGACAACTGAGTTATTGATGGCTTCGAGAAACTGGCTATATTCGTCGCTCTGAGAGGCAGGGAGGAAATTGACATTTCCCAAGGCACCGTCCGTATTGTCCTTGAATTCAACATCGTGAGCGTGCAATTCCGTTGCCATGCTTTACTTACTCCTCGTATCCAAAATGTCATATAACAATATTGGGACGCAGGCGGAATTGTCATTGGTTACATTGTAAAACCCCATTTTCTACCCAATTGAATCACATATCTCTCCTTAAAATATGAAATAAACATCATATATATGATTTCTTTATGTATTTAATATGTAATACATATAGGCGATATTTTCATATTACTTCACGAGACTACAAATTGTAGATTGAAGCTTGGAAAATAGAAATACTGTAGGCAAGTCGACGGATTGCCGTGAGGAGAATTTCTTTCTTCCGGTGTGGCGATTGTAAAACTGTGATGGCATGGGCCTCCGTATTCGAATGTAATGATTGGCTGTAATTTTCAGGTCGCTTAATGTAATCGAAATTTTTTTAAGAAGCCGTCTATTGACGCCTGAAATCGACTTGCATATTTCGATTATTGCACTCGTTATAGGAGGATTTAGGAGCTGCATTCACAGTACGGTTGAGTGGCTGGCGTCAGTGTACTTATGGAAATTTGATGTTTTTTAGGGCTTTTGGAATTCGAATTTGCATAAAGTTGTTTTTAGTCAAATTTTAAACATTTTTAACGATTAGAAGGGCGCGAATACAATGCCGATAGTCAAGATTTATTACAAATATCTTCTTTGTCGGTTACAAACGCTATTGATGTAATAAATGTACCATATAATTGAAGCGAGTGATATATGTAAAATAATACATTTAACACGAGTGAATATTTGGCACTTTATTCAAGCTTATCTAACGATTTATGAAACTAGATATAATATAAATGCGATTGATGAAGCGGTAAATTTTATGTAGATGAACCGCCATAAAAAGAAACGTTCTCAGATTTTAATCCAGGTGTCTCGGAAAGTAATTACGCAGGCACGAGCATAAACGAGTAATTTTTAGTACAGGTATACGAGAGGCTAGGGTATGTAATGGAGAGGTTATGCAACGCAAGTATATTTCAAAAAACCGCTTTCGAGAGTTCTCGGGTTTTACTAATTGATTCAGATCTTTCTTTTCAGGCCCAGATTTCAGATTATATGAGATTGCTTGGATTTACAGTTGATACTGCTGCGGATATTCAGGCAGCCGTTAAACTGGGTGGTGGGAGTCACTATGATGTTGTCATTGTGAACGCAAAGCTACCCGATGGCAGTGGGATAGGCCTGATAGAGGCAATTCGGACAGATGATAATATCATCAAAATCGTTATCGTTGACAGCGAAACACTAACTGCTCAGAAAATATGCGCCCTGGAGTCCGGGGCCGATGACTGTCTATCCAAGCCTGTGAGCTGCCGTGAACTTTTGTTACGGATTAAACAGCGGATGAAGCCGTCACAAATACACGAAGATTTAGCGGAGAAAACCTTTCATGTCTTGATGGACAAAATGGAAGTGTACGGGCCTGACACAAAAAAATTCAAGCTTTCCGGGAATGAATTCCAGATGATGATGATGTTCGTCAATCGGCGGTACGAAGTCTTGTCCAGGGATGAAATTTCAAAAGAGATATTTTCGGTGCCCTGGAATTATGATGATAGGCGCGTCGATAATCTTGTCGCGAAGCTTCGTAAAATTGTTGAGCCGCATGGAGAAATACCATCTTACATTAAGACTGTCCGTAACAAAGGGTATGTTTTTGTAGGGGATGCAGAGGTAAAGGATACGCGTGGCTCTAATTTGATGGCATTGCCTAAATGGACGACGATCGGACGTAATTCGAGTTTTTCAAACACGCCCGGCTAGACAATCCTTTCATGGAATGGCGACAGAAGACGCCAGTATATATTTTAGCGACGCCGCGGCGTGAAGGGAAGGTGGGAATAAAAATTTAGAGATCCTGTGTTTTTATAATATTATTTTCGTTAGCGAAGTAATTTGAATCACAGGGGAAAAACCATGAAATGGCGGGGTCGCCGGCAAAGCGACAATATTGAGGACAGGCGACAGCAAACCAGCGCGGGAGGTTATCGTGGTGGGCGCAGATTGCCGGTTCGATTACCAAAAGGGCGCGGTGGTCGTTTTGGGCTGGTTGGAATCCTGATTATTGTTGGGGTTTCGCTGTTTCTTGGTGTTGATCCAGCCGTCTTGCTGCAAGGGGGCATGCAGCCCGTATCGCAAGTAGAGAACCGGCAACCCGTGCAAGGTGATGAACCCAGCCAATTTGTAGCAGTGGTTCTGGCCGATACAGAAGATACTTGGCATACCCTGTTTGCGAACGCGCAGAGGCAATATGAGGAACCAAAGCTCGTTATTTTTTCAGACACCGTGAACTCGGCCTGTGGATATGCTCAGTCAGCAATGGGGCCGTTCTACTGTCCGGGGGATCGAAAAGTCTATCTTGATCTATCATTTTTCCAGGACTTGAAGAACCGCTTTGGTGCCCCCGGGGATTTTGCGCAAGCATATGTTATTGCACATGAAGTAGGGCACCATATACAGACATTGCTTGGAATTTCACAACAGGTAAACAAGCAACGCAGTAAGTTAAGCAAAGCTGAGGGGAATAAACTGTCGGTCATGCTGGAGTTGCAGGCAGATTGTTTCGCTGGCATATGGGCCTATTATGCCGACAATGCGCGTCAGTTACTTGACGCCGGGGATGTTGGCGAAGCCTTGAATGCGGCAGCGGCAATTGGGGATGATCGATTGCAACATCAAGGCACAGGGAGAGTTGTTCCCGATTCCTTTACCCATGGCACGTCCAGGCAGAGAGTAAGATGGTTCACAAAAGGATTTGAAACGGGAAATGTAGATACCTGCAATACATTTGCTGCCGCGGAACTTTAATGTTGATCGTGTATGTTTTCGCAACAGGCATTTTATTGGAATTGTGTCTTCAGGGTACGGTACGGCTCGGCGATAGAGTTTGCGCCCAGTTAAAGAAACACTGTAAGCCCGAGGTATGAATATGTTGAACTTACCTATTATTCTGGCGCCAAATCCAATTTTTCGTCAGAAAGCATCGAAAGTTGACAGTTTTGATGGGGCACTCCGGCAATGTATCGCCGATATGTTGGAGACATTATATGCGCATAAAGGTCTGGGGCTTGCCGGAAATATGGTTGGCGTACTAAAGCAGATCATTGTCATTGATCTGCAGACGGATGGCAAAAAAGATCCCCTTATTTTGATTAATCCGCACATTGTTGACGCGTCTGACGAAACGCAGATTTTCACCGAGGCATCGCTGAGCTATCCGGGCATTGAAGCACAAGTGCGCCGGCCAAAAAAAATAGCAGTTTCTTATTTTGATGAGATGCAAACAGCTCAGGAGCTAACGGCGGAAGGTTTTCTCGCCACGGTTATCCAGCATGAAATGGATTACCTCGATGGCAGGACATATCTGGATCAATTATCGCGTCTGAAAAAAGATAACCTGCTGCGTCGATACAGGAAAATTCGTATATCAGTAGCCCCTGCGGGAGGGGAATAAAGGCCTTTGCGATGGGGATGAACGACGGATTGGTACCCTTTACACGAGAGAAACTCTGCCGTCTTTCAGATCATAAACAGCCCCAACGATATCGATCTTTTTGTCATTGTAAAATTTATTGACGATCGGTGCAGATATTTTCAATTTGGCAACTTGCTCACGGACATTTTGAACGATTGAATTGTTCAACAAATCTCCCGATTTCTCTGCTTTCGCCTTGATTACCGCGGGTTCAATGGCAGAGATAAGTTCCGGCAGGTGCCCGGGAAGGTCGGCCTCATTCTGGAGAACATCAATTGCAGCACCCACAGCGCCGCAACTGGTATGCCCCATGACAATAACCAACGGGGTTCCCAAAAACTTGACGCCATACTCGAGGGAGGCAAGCAAGTTCGGACTCATGACGTTGCCGGCAACTCGCATGATGAAAAGATCGCCGGGGTCCTGATCAAAGGCCATATCCGGGACGACCCGCGAGTCCGAACAGCTAAGGATCGACGCAATGGGGAATTGGGCTTTTACCAGATTCGGACGATTGGCAGAAAAATCCTGCTGTTCAGGCATGTTAGCGACGTAGCGACCATTGCCCTCCATTAACCGGGCGAGCGCATCGGCAGGCGTAATTGCATTGGGGGCGTTATTGGCAAAAGCGGAAAACGCTCCCGTCATGCCAAATGGCGTGACGCTGGCGGCAACACCGGCCTTTAGAAGATTTCGTCGGGAAACTTGAAATTTCTGTGAAGTTTCATGGTGAAAGTCGCACATGTAGATAAACCTCTCTCAGAAATAATCGTACTATTATATTGGAAACATTCCATATAGCGCCCATCCGGTCAAGCCATCATCATGGAACATTGCAGCCTTCGCCTTGCCAATTGGGTCCTGTTTAGGGGATGATGAATTACCACTTTCAACATTTCGCATGATCAGGGAATAATATGATGGATGAAATTCATATTGGGACGACGCGGCATCCGCTTTCGTCCCTATCAGCTGCAGAAATCCTAAAGGCTGCCGAGATTGTAAAAAACACTCTCGAGCAGGATGCCGATCTGCATTTCGAAATGATTGAGTTGGCTGAACCGGATAAGGCCAATGTTGCTGCTCATGTGCCCGGCACAAAGCTTATCCGGCAGGCTTGGGTAAACAGCTACTCGCCGGCCCAAAACGGTGTCACCCGAAGCCTTGTTTCACTGGATTCTGAAGCTCTCCTGTCTTCGACATATTTGCCAGACGCCCATCCGATGATTGCGCCGGAAGAATTTGGCGAGATTGAAGAAGCGTTGAAAGCCGATCCGCGATTTATCGCCGCATGTGAACGCCGGGGTATCGAGGATATATCGCTGGTGACGGCGGATGCCTGGTCCGCCGGAAACTTTGGTGTTGAGAATGAAAAGGGGCGCCGCGTTTCCCATGTTTTTTGCTGGGTTCGAAATGACAAGCTGGATAATCACTACGCTCATCCACTCGAGGGGCTGAATGCGACCATTGATATTCGAACCGGCGAAGTTATTGACGTTTTTGACACGGGAGATGTACCGGTCCCGCGGGCTGCTTCAAATTACGACCGGACATACCAGGCGACTATACGCGAGGATTTACGGCCAATTAACGTAGAGCAGCCTGACGGGGTCAGCTTTACGATGACCGGCGATCAGCTGAACTGGCATGACTGGCAACTGGTCATTGGTTTCAATGCGCGTGAGGGATTGACACTGCATCAGGTATCTATTGGCGGTCGGCCCGTTCTCTACCGGGCGTCAATTGCCGAGATGATGGTGCCCTACGGGTCGCCCGAAGGGGCACATCCGCGAAAGAACGTCTTTGATGTGGGGGAATATGGTGTCGGGCGGTTAATCAATTCATTGGAATTGGGGTGTGATTGTCTCGGATCCATCCAATATCTGGATGCGGTTCTCAATGACCGTGAGGGCCAAACGGTCACTTTGCGGAACGCCATTTGTATTCATGAAGAAGACACGGGCATTTTATGGAAGCATTACGATTTCCGCACCGGCCGGAGAGAAACCAGGCGCGCCCGGCGGCTGGTTATTTCATCCATAACAACGGTCGGTAATTATGAATATGGATATTACTGGTATCTGTATCTTGACGGGACCATAGAGTTTGAAATCAAGGCCACGGGCATTATTAATACGACGGCTTGCCTGCCTGGTCATCCGGGCCCCTACGGTGTCGAGGTGTCCCCCGGTGTGCTGGGCCAGATTCACCAGCATGTTTTCTGTGCACGGCTGGATATTACCGTTGATGGTAATATGAATTCCGTCGTCGAATGCAACACGGCGGCGGAGCCGATGGGGCCGGATAATCCCTATGGAAATGCCTACCGGCAAACAGAGACCTTGCTTGTATCGGAGAAAAAGGCAGCGCGTAAAGCTGATCAAGGGACCCAGAGATTCTGGAAATTCAAAAGTGCTGAGCGGAAAAACCATGTGGGGATACCCACGGCATATAAATTGATGCCAATGTCGACCGTCACACCGTTCATCTCACCGGACGGACCCTCCGGCAAGCGGGCGGGTTACATCTATAATGATTTATGGGTGACAGCCTTTGATCCGGAGGAGCGGTTTCCGGCGGGTGAATTTGTAAATGGCAGCGATGGCAGCGATGGATTGCCAAAATTCGTAGAAAGTGACAGCGATCTTGTCGATCAGGATCTGGTCGCCTGGCATGTGTTCGGGTTACATCATATGCCGCGCCCGGAAGACTATCCCGTTCAGCCCTGCATTTCCTGTGGGTTTAAATTAATGCCCGTCGGGTTCTTCGATAACTCCAACGTTCTGGATATACCCTGGGAAAGGAACGCGGCCAGCTGCCCGGCTAAATCATCCGGCTAGGGTCCTTACTTCTCCGCACTGGCAAGCAAGCTGCCGACAGCGATGAAGGATGCACCGGTTATTCTGTTAAACCAGCGTCCGACCTTGCTTTTTGCAAGCCACGGCGCCAGTTTGCTTGCCGACACTGCCAGAATGATCTCCAGAATAAACTCGAAACATACGAACGTACCGGCCAGAACAAAAAACTGAAGTATCTGGGAGCCATTGGGATCGACGAATTGCGGCAGAAACGCCGCGAAAAAAATAATCCCTTTCGGATTTGAGGCTGCCGCCATAAAGCCCTGAATGAAAAGCTTGTAGCGGTTTGCTGATCCGGTTCTGAATTCCGGCTGTGCCGATAACGGCGGCGCTCTCCAGGTTACGATACCAAGATAAATCAAATATCCCGCACCAACCCACTTTACAATATTGAAGGCCAGGGTAGATGTTGCAAGCAATGCCCCCAGGCCAGCCATGCAAATACCGATAATCAGGGCGAAACCGATAGCGCCACCAAGGCTGGTGAACAGGCTTTTTCGAACCCCATAAGTGGCACCATGGCTGAGGATCAAAAGCGAGTTTGGGCCGGGTGTGAGGCTGAGGGCTGCCGTTGCCAACAGATATACGATCCAGATTTCGATGGACATGGGCCGGGTATGCTCCGTTAAAGGTAAAGACTCATGGCATCCGGGGTGCGCCGGACATTATGTATACTAGAGAATTATTTTAAGGAATGGATAATTTCTTCCAGGACAAGATTGCGGGTTTAGAACGGAATAAAAACCGGCGGGATAAAGCGGACGGCGCCGGCGCCCCGTTTGCCATTTTCCGAGACATCGCCAATGGCGGCCCCGCCACCGGAGAAACTCATCTGGGCGGAATGAAAATAGACATTCCAGGGCGTCGAGGAGGAATTTACGTGAAAACGGGCCACATCTGTCCAGCCGATAAACCGCAGTGGATCGATGGACCGGGCGGTGTCAGGCGAGGTGTAGATTTCCGGTTTTCCATAAGTTCGCAGGATCAATATTCCCGGCCCTTCGGCAACGGAGAAAAACATGCGGCCAAAGGCCATGGCCGTCAGGCTGAGGGAGATATGTGTGCTCAGGCCGACGGTTTCGCTAAAGGCCGCCAGGTTCCCTTGCGAGAAATAGACACGCTCCCCGTCTTGTAATGTCCATTCAAGAAACTGCCGCCCTTGCGATGTTTGTATGGAAATCGTGTCTTTGTTATTTTCCACAACCTCGACCTTGACCATCTTATAGGTCCCGGTGAACAGCCGGCGCAACGCCGCCTTAAACGGTTGCGGCCAGGCGACTCCTTGCGATTTCCCCGACGGACTGAGAGCCGGCTTAATGTAATAATGTTCCCTGTTTGCGGATTTGAAAATATATTCAGGATCAAATCCGGTGCGGATCCTGGCAGGGGCGGGCGAGGAGGAGGGGGCTTCATTCTGCAGCTCGATGGGAAGCGCGTGCCCCGTTTCATTTTTGAAGGCAATTCGCCCGAATATATAAGCAAAGCTTTTGATGGCGGCAATCAACAGGATCATATTGGCGAGCAGGTTAAGGGTTCGCACAGTCCAGAAAACATCTGCAATGGTGTTTCGAACCCCTCGTTTTATCGTATCCAGAGTGGCGCTTAAATACAGCTCGATTTCCCGAAGCTGTTTATCGGCTGCGTCGCCGGATAAATTGGCCAGATCTGACGTGAGGTCATTGAGCTTTCTCAGCTGCCGGTTGCGGATCGACATATAGGCATCGAGGATGGAAATTTTTACATTGCGAATGACGTTGCAGGTTATCTGATGCAGCTTGCAGGACGGTGGTTTCAGGCTGCTGATATTATTGATCAGGTCCTGGCGGGCGGGAAAAATTGACACATACTGGGTCTCGACGAATTCTGGAATTTGCT